>CAVCAV010000021.1:14693-21409 GCA_963600165.1 Christensenella sp. UBA1685
GCCCATGCCGGTGGTGGCGTCAGAAATTGTATAGCTACCCTGAGCGCTACCTTCACCTGTCCAATTGATAGTAATTGACGCGATGTCAACAATGCCGGTTGAAGCGTCGCGGTTTTTGTCCATCGTTACTTCGAGATGCTTTTCGTCCAACTCGGAAGTTGCACCGGTGCTTACCAAACCATTATAAATATCAATAATCTCCGGGCAAGCGATGGCGGCTGCCTTGATGCGCTTGATCATCTCCTCTTTCGTATAGAGCTGCGACTTGTCGCCGTTGAAGATGTAGAAGTCATCGCCGCCGAAGAGCTTCACCTGCACGATGGCACGGGTGGTCTGGTCCTGGTTCTGGTTGGCTACGTCGAAGGTGTTCTCCATGCAGTACTGGGGATTGTCGTTGCCGAACTTCGTGGTGAAGTCGGTCTTATTTGCAGGGAGGTAGGCGAACTTATTAGCATCGGGGGTCACGTTGGTGTAGTTGGGGTCCTTAGCCCAATAGGTGCGGTAGAGGGCCTGACCGGTGCGGATGGGAGTGCTGCCGATGAAGCGGTAGGTACCGTCGGTGGCGCCCGTCTTGAGGAGGTTCCAGTCGGTGCTGTAGTTGCGAGCGAGGTAGCTGGTGTTGTTGGTGATGTCGAGGTCCCAACCTACAATTTCGTAGGACTTCGTCTGACCTTCATTATAGCCCTTGAGGTTAACGTCGTCGCCGGTGAGATTGCCGCCGTTGCCCTTCTGGAAGGTAACCTTGGCCACGGCGCGTTCTACGTTGACTTCGGTAGCGGGGCTGGCTTCAGCCTCGGCCTGGGTCTTCTTCACGGCGTTGGAGAAGTCCACGAGGGTGGTGATGTCGGCGTCCTTGGGTTCGGTCGTTCCGCCTGCTACAGTAGCGAGGGGAGCGTTGTCCATAAGGAAGCCGTTGTTGTTGAAGCTTGCGGCGCCGCCTTTTACAACTGCTTTCTGAAGGTCGGAAAGGGTACCTGAGAAGGATTGGTTGTTAACGCTAAGTTCCGTAGCTGTGTCGCCAATCTTTACGAGACCGTTGTTGTTGAGCACAACGTAAGCGTAAAGTTTGGTGCTTGCCGTAGCGTTGTCGGCCACCTTGCTGACAATCTTCGTGGTGGAAGTGATCTGGTCCGAGGTGGTACCCTCCATGTTCATAGACACGTTGAGGTTGTAGGCGCTGTGGAACGTGGCGCCGGCCTCGTTCTCACCTGAGAAGAGGATGAGGGTGGCGTTCTTCACCTGGTACTCAGAAGCGAGACCGTCGTCGAACTGGTCGTTGGCAGCACGCGAACTTGCAGTGGAAGGCAGGTTGATGGCCAACTTTACGTAGCCGCCCTCAGCGAAGGCGGGCTGACCCTTGCTGCCGTCGGCAGTAGCGTCGTCGCTTGAACAAGCGGTGAAGCCCATGGCAAGTGCCAAAAGGGCCATAGGAATGAATTTTTTCTTCATTGGAGGAAGAGTTTTTATGAATTAATATATTTGTTTCGGTCGAGGAAGTTGAGGTACCCCCCCCAGTTTTTTATGTGCAAATGTGCAAATGTGCAGATGAGGTATGCCTTGAGCGGGGCGTTCCCCTCTATGGGGGCGACGTTTGAAACGTCGCATTCTACACGATGCAAATCCCTCTATGGGGGCGACGTTTGAAACGTTGCGTTCTACACGATGTGTATCCCTCTATGGGGGCGACGTTTGAAACGTCGCGTTCTACACGATGCATATCCCTCTATGGGGGCGACGTTTGAAACGTCGCGTTCTACACGATGTGTATCCCTCTATGGGGGCGACGTTTGAAACGTCGCGTTCTACACGATGCATATCCCTCTATGGGGGCGACGTTTGAAACGTCGCGTTCTACACGATGTGTATCCCTCTATGGGGGCGACGTTTGAAACGTCGCGTTCTACACGATGCATATCCCTCTATGGGGGCGACGTTTGAAACGTCGCGTTCTACACGATGTGTATCCCTCTATGGGGGCGACGTTTGAAACGTCGCGTTCTACACGATGTGTAAAGCGGCGAAGCCGTATAGAGCGCGACGTTTCAAACGTCGCCCCCATAAGCGGGAAGAGCTACGCCCCATCGTTCGTTTATTCTGCGAGCAACTTGAGGGCTTCGGTGCTCTCCTTCACGCCGGCGGCCTCGGCCTGCTGGAAGAGGGTGCGGGCGGTGGCGTAGTCGTAGCGCTTGGCGGCGAGGACGCCGCGGGCATGGGTGGCGGCGCCGGAGTTACCGGCCTTGGCGAGGTATTTCTCGGCCTCGTCGAGGCGGTCCTCGCGGAGGGCTACGTTGGCAGAGTTGAGGTTGGCCTCGGGAGAGTCGGGGAAGAGACGGACGGCGGTCTGGAAGACCTCCTCATATTCCTTCGTACCCGGCTGGTAGAGGTTTGCCACGAGGTAGAGCTCGTTGAGCGAGAGCTGCTGGGGCTTCGTCTTGAGAATCTCGCGGGCCTCCTCGGCGGTGAACGAGCGCACGGTGTAGTTTACCGTGTAGTCGGAATGGCGGAGGGCGGGATACCAGTTGTGCAACATGTACTGGTACTCGTCGGGATACGTCTTCTTTATCTTCGCCTCCTTCTCGTCGAGGTCCATGTCGGTGTCGATGAGCGCGAGAATCTCCTTGCGGTGGGTGATGCCCGTGGAGTCAGCCACATAGCGGCGGAGTCCGTCCCAGTCCTCAGGCGTGGCCTTCACGTCGAAGATGCTCTGCGGGAGCGACATGAGCTGGCAAACGTAGTCGCGGAGCGCTGCGGCACGTCCGTTGGCGAGGCGCGTATTGTTGGAGAGGGGACTCTCGGGCGAGGCGTAGCCGTGGATGGAGATGTGCGTGATGGTGGCGTTGGCATCGGTCTTCACGGCGTCGATGGTCTGGATGATCTTGGTGAGTTCGCGCGGGTTTTTGCGGTACTCGGGATGGATTTCCGTACGGTTGACGGGGAAGTCGAGGAATGCGCTGCCGTCGAGCGTGTAGCTCTTCACCTCCGCTGCGGGCGTGACGAAGCAGAGGGGATATTCGGGATCGAGATAGGCCACCTGCTGCGAGGCAGAGGGTCCGAGGTTGCTCCATCCGCATCCGCAGCTGTCGCTGACGAGTTTCACGCTGGCGCCTTTCATCCATGCGGCATAGGGCGTGCTTGCCACGTAGGAAACGGGCGTTGCGGTGGCTTCGGCCACGGTCATCTCGCGTTCGGTGGCGGGGCGTTTGAGTCGCTGGTAGAGCACGTGGCGCTGCCGTCCGTTCACCACGAGGGAGGGGAAGGCGGCGATGCTGTCGCCCTTGCTGACGACGGGGGTGAGCACCACGCTCTGGCTTTTGCTGACATGCAGCCGGCTGAGGTCCATGTTCATCTTGAGGACGAGGTCGTTGCCGACCTTCTTTGCGGAGTGCTGAGCGAGCGCCACGGGCGACGTCATGGCCTTTCCGCCGTCCTTACACTGTGCAGCGGCCGCGAGGGGGAGTGCAGCAGCGAGTGCCAGAAGGGTTATTTTGTGAGTCATGGGTTGAATGTGTTCGGGGTTGGGGAATGTGTCGCTTCGCGAATGCATCGCTTCGCGAATGTGCGAATGTGCAAATGTACAAATGTGCAAATGTGATATGCATGGGTTCGCGAATGTGCACCCTTATATGGGGGCGACGTTTGAAACGTCGCGTTCTACACGGCTTTCAAGCGAAGAATTGAGAGCGCAAGCGCATGGGGGCGAAGTCTCCTGACTTCGCATGGGCGGCGTTTCCACCCTCTATGGAGGCGACGTTTAAAACGTCGCGCTCTACACGGCATCAATGCGTGCTGCG
This sequence comes from Christensenella sp. UBA1685, assembly GCA_963600165.1. Taxonomy (GTDB): domain Bacteria; phylum Bacteroidota; class Bacteroidia; order Bacteroidales; family Bacteroidaceae; genus Alloprevotella. The sequence goes on from CAVCAV010000021.1 coordinate 18,485, forward strand.
CTTTGTATCCTCGAAAATAAAACATTCAAAACCTATAAAACAGGCTGCGCCTTTGAGGCTGGTTGCCATGAACTTTCAAAACGGAAGGCTGCGCCTTTTTCGCCGCTTGAGGGCGTAGCCTGTTTTGTTTGTTTTGAGCGTTTTATTTTCTCTTCAATTTTTTGTTTTTTGCGGTTCTTTGCGCGGCGAAGCGAAGTCAGGAGACTTCGCCCCATGCGCTACGCCCTCACCTTTCGTTTTACAGGAAGGGGACGTTACCGCTCAGAACAGATAGCTGAGGGTGATGCCGGCCTGGGTGAGCCCCCAGTAGTTTTTCTTCTCGTGTGCCACTTCGGTGCCGCATTCGGTGCAGGGGTAGACCTTGTGGTTGAGACGGAGCCAGCCGCCGCCGATGGTGCCTTCGAGGTTCCAGTGTTTGGCGAAGGCCCAGTCGTAGCCGTAGCTCAAGCCGAGTCCGGCGCCCCACCCTTGCTTGCGCTTGTCGCGGGCATCAATGATGCTGCCGCTGCCGAAGACGCGGATGTCGGAGAAGTTGTAGTTGACGTAGGGCACGTGGAATCCGATGAAGTGCTTGTAGAAGGCTTCGCAAAACCAGTAGCGCACTTCGGGATGCACGCGGAGGTGGCGGAAGGAGCGTCCGTAGGAGCCGTCGTCGTTTTTATGCTTGAAGGGATTGAGTCCCACTTCACATTCGAGGGTGAAGTGTTTGGCGAGTTTCACCTCTGCGCCGATGTTGGGTGTCACGGGGAGCGCCACGCCCCAGTAGAGGAGGTTGGTTTTCACGGCGAGCCAGGGACCCTTGGCATCCATCAGGCGCTGAACGCCCGGCGAGGGTGCCACGGCATTGGCGGGAGTGACCTCGGCGGCACTACCTGCTTTTTCCACAGGGAGGGAGCGTTCGCCCCCGGCGGTGTCGCCGTCGCCTGCTGCAGGAGCGGCCACTGCCGTGAAGCCTGCCGTCATGAAGACGAAAGCTCCGAGCAGAAAGCGGCGAAGGCTTGCGGCGGTGTGGTGATGCTTATAGTTCATAAGTCGGTATATAATTCTTTTTTTTCTGTACGGGCGGTTCTGTAAATTGCAACGGGTGCGTTCGCCGAAAGCAGCGGTTTAGAACAACCCTAAATCTGTAATCCATACAATCCCTGTTTCTTGCCTACGCATTCGTCTCCCTTGCACACACAATGCGCGCGAGGACGGTTCATGGCAGGAAGAAAGGACTGAGAGTAAGGTGGGGCTTATATTGGCAAGAGTGACACGCTGCGCGGTGTCGTCGGCATGGCTCGTTCTGCTTTGTTAACATAGCAGGGAGTTACCTGCGTGGAGTCGTTGAGCTGCAACAAATGGGGCAGCTCACGTGCGCGTTGGCATTGCGTTGTTCAACGACGGGGAATGAATGTTGTCATGGTTCATCTCGTTCGTCAGTAGCTCTGCGGCATTGCCGCGGAGACAGCTAAACCTTCTCTTCTCGGGTTCTGTTCACGAACATGGTTTGCTTCTTCATGTTTGAGCTCGCAATGGTTTTTTCTTATCATCTGGTTTAGAGGGCAGACACGAGACACTTTTCAGCAGAGCCCCAGAGATTTGGTAATGTGGTAGGGGATGCCGAAGGAGAGCGGTACGGATGTGTACACTGAGCGCCGTTTGTAGCGCGCGGTATACTCAACATGGCTGAAATATACGCTTGCGTACTCTATTATCTGCTCTTTCATGTGCAAAGTTACGCATTGTCACGAATATGTCACAAGGTTTATGCATAAAAAATTCACGTTGCGAAAGATTTTTGTGGGATTTTGGCTGACTATGGGGGCGTGTGTGCCCTCTATGGGGGCGACGTTTGAAACGTCGCGTTCTACGCGGCGCTTTGCGAATGTGCAAATTAGCTGCGCTGCACATGCACCTTCTATGGATGCGACGTTCCAAACGTCGCCTCTATAAGCGGTGCAAGGCACGCCGTAAAAATTCCAAGGCACGCCGTGCGAAATACCCCCCACCCCAACGCGTTGGGGTCGCAGAAAGTTCTTTGCAAACGTTCACAAATGAGGAGGCGAAAGATTTCGGTACAAACTAATGCGTACGCGCGCACGCGTATGCGCGTATACACCGAAGTTTGTGCAAGTTGCTGTCAGCCGTCATCCGGGGATTGGAACGGATGTGTCAGTTTGTTGATATTCAAGCGGTTCAGCTTCCACTCGTGGTGACAGCAGCTTTTGGAGAGGGGGTAAAAATTCGTCACGGCGTGAAAATTTCGGTACACGGCAAAGACTGACAGCAAAGGTTTAATAAAGCAAAAGTTTTGTGTAGGTTTCTTGTTGCTGTCAGCGAACGATGAGCGCCCTCTATGGGGGCGACGTTTGAAACGTCGCGCTCTATACGGCTTTTGTGCGATAGCGGACTGCGCAAGCGCATGAGGGCGAAGTCTCCTGACTTCGCTTCGCTGCATGAGCAACTTTTTAGCGTGTAGAGCGCGACGATTCAATCGTCGCCCCCATGGGCGGGGACATCTGCGCGATGGTGTGCGGCGAAGCGGTGTGCACCCTCTATGGGGGCGACGTTTGAAACGTCGCGCTCTACACGGCTTTTGTGCGAAAGCGGACGGCGCAAGCGCATGGGGGCGAAGTCTCCTGACCTCGCTTCGCCGCATGAGCAACTTTTGCCGTGTAGAGCGCGACGATTCAATCGTCGCCTCCATAGAGGGCGCAAGCGCATGGGGGCGGAGTCTCCTGACTTCGCTTCGCCGCATGAGCAACTTTTTAGCGTGTAGAACGCGACGTTCCAAACGTCGCCTCCATAGAGGGCGCAAGCCGTGTAGAGCGCGACGTTTCAAACGTCGCCCCCATAGAGGGCGCAAGCCGTGTAGAACGCGACGTTTGAAACGTCGCCTCCATAGAGGGTGCAAGCCGTGTAGAACGCGACGATTCAATCGTC
>CAVCAV010000022.1:0-3164 GCA_963600165.1 Christensenella sp. UBA1685
TAACCCAGGCCGCGTCACTTCGTGCCGTGACCAGGGCTTACGAGTGGTGGCCTTTCAGGCCGCTCGCCGCACAACTTACCCTGCGGAAAATGGGCAACTTATTTTTTACATGTTTCTTGAAAGAATAACAACCACAATCAGACTGTAGCGTCCGCTTTCGGCGTCTTATCCTCTCTATCTGAGCGAAACGACTGCTACGAGCGTACAACGTGATTTCAAAAATACAAAAATATCCATGATCACCAAAGAAGAAATAACCAGCAATTGGCTCGTACGCTATACGAAGATGCAATTGAAAGATTTCGGCAAACTTATTTTGCTGACCAACTTCAACAACTACATCGACATTTTCTGCAAGCTCCACAACGTAACCCCGGTAGGCTTTGAAGCCAACATGAGAGCGGCAACGGCAGGGGACATCACCATCATCAATTTCGGCATAGGAAGCCCCAACGCCGCCCTCATTATGGACCTGCTTAGCGCCATAGAGCCTAAAGCCTGTCTGTTCTTGGGAAAATGCGGAGGTATCTCCGACAAAACGAAAATAGGCGACTACATCCTCCCCCTCGCCGGCATCAGAGGCGAAGGTACGTCAAACGACTACTTCCCGCCTGAAGTGCCCGCCCTACCCGCCTTCACGCTGCAGCGCGCCGTCTCCACCGCCCTTCGCGACAACAACCACGACTACTGGACAGGCACAGTCTACACCACCAACCGGCGCGTTTGGGAACACGACGAGCGTTTCAAGAACTATCTGCGCGAAACGCGCGCCATGGCCGTCGACATGGAAACGGCCACGCTGTTCTCCTGCGGATTCTTCAACCACATTCCCACCGGCGCCCTCCTCCTCGTTTCAGACAACCCGATGGTGCCCGAGGGAGTGAAGACGGAAGAAAGCGACAATGCCGTAACAACGAACTTTGCCGAAATGCACGTCAAAATTGGCATTGAAAGCATGAACCAAATCAAGGACGAGAAAAAGACCGTCAGACACCTCAAATACGACTGGTAAGACTGTCACATGGCATACAACAACTCCTATTTCAAGAAACAGCCCGCAGGCATCACTTACGACCAGATTGTGCGCGAGGTGCACGGCGGCACCATCAAGCCCATCTATTACCTGATGGGCGAAGAGAGCTACTACATCGACCACGTGGCCGACTACATCGTCAGCTCCATACTCAAACCCGAAGAACGCGACTTCGGACTAATCACCCTTTTCGGTTCCGACACGGACATCGATGGCATAATGGCCACGGCACAAGGTTTCCCCATGGGGGCTGAGCGGCAGGTGATACTCGTCAAGGAAGCACAAGCGCTCAAACACATTGAACGGCTTACGAACTACCTCAAACACATCCAGCCCACAACGGTGCTCATCTTCTGCCACAAAAACGGTACGCTCGACAAACGTCTGAAAGAGCTCAACACACTGATCAACAAGACAGGCGTACTGTTCGAGTCGAAAAAGTTGCGCGACAGGGAACTGCCCAGATTCGTCAACGGCTACTTCAAGCGCAAACAAGTGGCTGCCGAACCCGGCGTGGCAGAAATGCTCTCGGAATATATCGGTTCAGACCTGAACCGCATGGCAAGCGAGATAGACAAGCTGCTGCTGGCCCTCCCCAAAGGCGCAAGGATGGTCACTACAGACCTTGTAAGAGCTAATATCGGCATATCCAAGGACTTCAGCATATTCGAACTGCTTGACGCCTTAGCGATAAAGGACAAAGTCAAGACCTACCGCATTGCCAAGTATTTCGACAACAACCCGAAGGAATTTCCCATTCAGCAGATACTGCCCAACCTCTTCCGTTTCTTCTCCAATTTGCTCATGGCATACTTTGCACCGGACAAAACGGAAGCGGGCATTGCAGCATGGCTCGGGCAGTCGGAATGGCAAGTTAGAAAGAACGTAATACCTCCCATGAGCGTGTATGCGCCCATAAAAGTGATGTACATCATTTCCGAAATTCGGAACACTGATGCACGATCCAAAGGCATAGGGAATCACAACACATATGCCCCCAACGGAGAGCTTATGAAAGAGCTTCTATTCTACATCATGCACTGAAACACATCGCAGCGCAAAGCAATTGAAAGCGGGACAAAATCGACAAGATTTTGCCCCGCTTTCTCATTTTTATAACTCGTCAGAAAATTGGTTTTACAGCCTGAACGAACCGACTACTGACGACGATATAGAAGCATATATTTAAGCGGGATTGAAGAAGAAGAATACATAAGAAGGATAAATTTTGATTGTTCTATATTACCCAATTCCATGAGTCTTATCTCACACTCTAAAACGAAACACTATACGTCTGTAACAAGACCTGAGTCGTTCAACGTCTCCTCAATGCCATTCTGCAGTCATCTCACGAACGAGCCATTCTTTACAGCAGATTCCATTTCCTACGCCTGGTGTTCGTCATTGAAGAGGCCGGATAATGTAAATTGCAAGGCATTTTAAGAGGAATATGTACAAAAACCAGTGCCCAAACAGGCAAAAATGGGCAAAAACCGACCGAAATATAGGGGTGAATACACTGAATCTGACTTTTTAGAGAAGATAAGGGTTGCGCTTAAAAGGCACATAACAAACTGATTATCTGTTTATTACGTCATATTTCACACTCTGAGAATCGCGTACAAGCATTCTGCCCTAAACGATCACAGCTACAACAGAACCATAAAATTTTCAGCTATTGATTACAACAAACGATTTATAATAGACATTAGTTAACAATCCGTCTGATTTGTATTTGTAGACTATTTACAAACCCAATAGTTTACATTCCGCAATTCTTGGACACAACCAAGCATCCAAGCATAAGGTTTTTAGTTTCCACATTTACATTTACACTATTGGGAATGTAAATTCACAACACAAAAGAGGTATTACATACACCCATATATTACGCGCTCACCGCACTGAAAATCAGTGGTTTTTTACAATTTGCAGAAAGTATTGGTTTCACCAACCATCCTCCAAAGAAGTGTTTCTATACAAAACGAGTCGACAATCGCCATATTACTTGATGCATGCATCGCTGAATCAGCAATTTAGCTAAAGACTATGGATTTTCACTCCAACTGCAATTTCTCCAAGCCTCGCCGTTGCGTTTACATTTACAAAAGACAACCGCACTGTTTAGTTT
>CAVCAV010000022.1:3174-21240 GCA_963600165.1 Christensenella sp. UBA1685
GTTGAATATCCGCTTCGGATTTTTATATTTATCTTTGCACTGCAAATTATCACTTGGTCAGCACCCGAAGCAGCATCACCCTCCTCTCGGCCCCTAGAATGAGCGTTAGAATGCTAATCGAAGCAACAGCATATCGTACGGGCAAACCCTCAAAGAATAGCCCAACGAAAGCACACAACCATCACGCCGAGAGTAGAAACGCAAACGCAACGACGGTCTGCAACCAGAATCGTTTCTGCTGCATAAGAGGGAGGTCCCAACCCCCTACTGCAAAAGAGTCATTTTTTTCAATTGTTCTATTTTTCCAATAGAGCATTTGCAACCACCCTCCCCCATTGCAGCAAGAAACCCAACAACGCACATAACACCCTAAAGTCATGGAAGAAAGAATTCGCCAAGTCATGGAGTACCTGCAAATGAAGCAGAAAGACTTTGCCGCCAAAATCGGAATCTCAGAAGCTTCGCTCTCTGGAGTATTCAACGGTCGCACCAGAGCCAACAACCGACACGTGGAAGGCATCCACAATGCCTTTCCCCAAATCAACCTCAACTGGCTGATGTTCGGCACAGGCGAAATGCTGAGCACCCACCAAATAGAACAATCCCCCACCCCTTCAGAAAACGCCACTGTAAATAACGAGACCGCTCCTTCCACAAACAACGCAAGCGCCACAAATGCGACCCCCGAAGGCAGCCTATCAATATTTTCCGCACCTTCGGACAAAACTCCCCAAACTTCCACAAGTCCTGCGATTGCAGCAAACAACAGTTTCTCCAACGAGCTCATGCAGGAGTTGATTTACCTTCGGGAATTGAGGGACAAAAATCTCTTGAACAAGAAAGTCCGCAAGGTTTTGGAGATTCGCGTATTCTTTGACGACGGCACTTACGAGTCGTTTACCCCTTCTTCAAAATAAAACGAGCCTTGACAGCGCTAAAAAAAACTTACCAAATTTTGCCAGACGCGGCGAGCGGCCTGAAAGGCCACCACTCGTAAGCCCTGGTCACGGCACGAAGTGACGCGGCCAGGGTATATGTTAGCGGTAATGTTGCGGGCTGAAAGCCCACCACATCAACCGCATAAACATCAGTCTTGGCGCATGTGGTGGGCTTTCAGCCCGCGGAGGTAGGTGGGGCGTTTAACCCAGGCCGCGTCACTTCGTGCCGTGGCCTGGGCTTACGAATGGTGGCCTTTCAGGCCGCTCGCCGCGCAACAAAATCTACTTGATGGGTATTTTTACATATTACTTTTTGGTTGTGCTGAGCCTACAGCCCAGCATTTTCGCTCTCAACATTACCCATGGTTGACACCGTGGACCAGCAATGTGTCGTGCCTACAGCACGATGTCCGCTCAAATTCCTATACCGAAACCTAATTCCGAAATTTCAGTTCTTTATCCTCCCCTTCAATATCATCGTCATAGAGTTTTAGCGCTTCCTCCAGTTTGTCGCGCATATACATCACGGCATTGCGGGGATATATTATCTTGATGCCCGGGCCATAGCTCATAAAGACAGAATACATTTCAAAGTTTATTACCACGTCAATCCTGAAGATGCAACTGCCGTCTTCAGGATTTTCTTGAATCACACGCTGCGACGGGTGTACAGGTTTTGTCTTGATATACTTGCTCTGTTCGGGTGATGCCCAAAATTTTATGCGACGGGGCGTATTCTTGATATTTTTGCTCACGCCTATTACGTCGTCAAAGAAATGTTCCGAATCGAAATCGGAATTCTCCCGAAAAGGAACATCAGACGGTTCCACGCTTATGATTCTATCAAGAGCGAGATTGTACAGCAACAAATTGCTCGCCTTTGAGCCGAAGAGGAACCAACGGTTTCGGAATTCTTTCAAAAGATACGGGCAAAGTATAAACTCCACTGGTTGCCGGGCAGAAAAGGCTTGATACATTATACGCAGTGTCTGCTTGTGCGCAATGTAGTTATAAAGCGGATTGAGAAGTTTCAGTCCTTTCAGATCAGGAACACTGTCGAAATGGATAATCGGTTTGCGGTTGTTACGCGAGATGGCCAGTTTGTCCTGAAGACGACTGACGACATCGCTCATTTCGGAGAATTGCCCGAAGCCCTCCAGTTGTCGAAGCATATCTACCGCCTCCTGCATGACATCGTAGTCGTTTTGCGACATAGGCATATCCATGATAGAATATCCTTCCACGGAGTACCTGTAGTATTTATGTTCATAGACTTCTATGGGCGCATTATAGCCGAGTTTGTCTGAGCGCATCATCTGAATGTCCCCCTGTACCGTACGTACAGACACGCCTTTACTGATACCCTCCATATCGTAGAGCGCATCGCAACATGCATTGACAAGGTCTTCCAATGTCCAACGGCGATAGTGATTCCGAAGACAATTGTCTATGGTTTTGTAGCGAATAAGAGCATTCTTGTTAGCCGGCATACATTTTCGGTTTTCTGATTCAACAGCGCAAATATAGAGATAATTGCGCAACCTATTTGCGCAGAACCCTTTTTCCCAACTTTTTCTTGCAGATTTTCTTCAAAATTCTTGAACTACGCAAAAAGGATGCGCAGTCCGCCCGTTACTTTGCAGCCGCAATCCTACGAAAGCGGATGCATTTAGGGAACCGAACCAAGGCTCCATATATTAATACGCAACATTTGAGACAATGAAAGTAAAGACGATAAACGACCGCTTGGTAAAAATTTGGACGGACAACGTGGAAGAATCGGCCATGCAACAGATTGAGAACCTGACGACTCTTCCCTTCCTCCATCACCACCTTGCCATCATGCCTGATGTTCATACTGGCATGGGAATGCCCATCGGCGGCGTACTCGCCTGCGACGGCGCTGTTATCCCCAACGCTGTAGGCGTGGACATTGGATGTGGCATGTGCGCAGTAAAAACAAGCTGGAAGGTTAGCGAGATTCCGCAACAGATTCTCCGAAAGGAAATCATGAGAGGCATTCGCGAACGCATTCCGCTTGGAATGGACCACCACAAAGAGAAGCAGGACGCCCGATTCCTTCCTGAAGGCCATGAAATAGACAAGATGACCATTGTAAAGGCCCGGCAAGAATCAATACTCCATGAAGTAGGCACGCTCGGCGGCGGTAACCACTTCATTGAATTGCAGAAAGACGAAGACGATTTGCTGTGGATTATGATACACTCCGGTTCAAGAAATCTCGGAGCAAGAGTCGGTGCTTACTACAATGAAATGGCGAAGACTTTAAATTCAAGATGGCGCTCTGTGGTTTCTCCTGAAATCAATCTTGCCTTTCTTCCGCAAGGCTCGCGAGAGTTCGGCAGTTACTGGGCTGAAATGAAGTACTGCATAGATTTTGCCCTCTGCAACCGAAAACTGATGATGCACAGAATAGAAGAAGTGTTGGCCGACACACTAAAGGGCATCGAATTTGAACCGATGATCAACATCGCCCACAACTACGCTGCGTGCGAAAAGCACTTTGGAAAGAATGTCTTCGTACACCGAAAGGGTGCAACGCTGGCGCAAAAAGGCGTCATTGGCATTATTCCCGGTTCACAGGGCACTGCATCCTACATTGTAGAAGGTTTAGGGAACCCCGATTCGTTCTGCTCGTGCTCTCACGGTGCCGGACGCGTGCTCTCACGCAAGGCTGCCATCCGCGAGTTGGACATGGAGAAAGAAGTGGCGCAACTTGAAGCGAAAGGTATTGTACATGCCATACGTTGTCAGAGCGATATGCAAGAAGCGTCCGGTGCCTACAAAGACATAGAGGAGGTGATAGCAAATGAGCTTGACCTCGTGAAAGTTCGCACAAGATTACTTCCCGTGGCCGTCATCAAGGGATAAGGCCTACCGGTGGTGCCATAAAATACCACCGAACAATAAGCAAATTCGCACAAAAAGCGTTTGCTATCTTTCACGCTCGTTTCTGTAATTGGACGTATAGGTCAAAAAAATCCGCACACAACGCAAAGCGCGTTATGTGCGGATTATTTTTTATTTAGCTCTTAAAAGCTACCGCTATTAGCGGATGAAGAGCAATTCGCGATACTTGGGAAGCGTCCACATTTCGTCCTCGACGATGAGTTCGAGCTTGTCGATGTGGTAACGGATGGTATCGAAGTAAGGAGCGATTTCGTCGTGGTAAGCTACGGCGAGTTCGCGTACATCCTCAATCTTGTTGACCACCTTACGCTTCTCAACCATGGCTTCTACGTTTTCGGCCACGAAGCTTACGTGCTTGTTGATCTTCTCAATGAGGTCGATGTTGTAAGCGGTGAGTTCCTTCACCTTTGCCGTGTCGGCAAAAGCAAGCTGAATCTTGTGGACGTTGTCTACAAGTTCGCTCTGGTACTTGGTAGCCACGGGGATGATGTGGTTCATGCAGATATCGCCGAGCACACGTGCTTCAATCTGAATCTTCTTCTGATAAGTTTCCCACTTAATCTCGTTGCGGGCTTCAAGCTCATGACGGTTCATCACGTTCATGGACTCAAACATCTTCACGCTGGCTTCATCAAGATAACGGTCGAAGACAACGGGGCAAGACGTTTCGCAGTCGAGACCGCGGCGGGCAGCTTCGGCCTTCCACTCTTCGCTGTAGCCGTTACCGTCGAAGTGGATGGGACGACAAGTCTTGATGTCTTCACGAACCACGTCGAGGATGGCTGCAACCTTCTTCTGGCCGGCAGCAATCTTGGCGTCTACGCGGGTCTTGAACTCAGAGAGTGCTTCAGCCACAGCCGTGTTGAGGGCAATCATTGCGCTGGCGCAGTTGGCAACGGAACCTACTGCACGGAACTCGAAGCGGTTACCCGTGAAGGCAAAGGGAGAAGTACGGTTGCGGTCCGTATTGTCCACCATAAGTTCGGGAATCTGAGGCACGTCGAGTTTCACGCCGTGCTTGCCTTCAACGGTAAAGAGTTCGTCGGAAGTGGACTTCTCTACCTTGTCGAGCAATTCGCTCACCTGCTTGCCAAGGAAGCTGGAGATGATTGCGGGAGGTGCTTCGTTGGCACCAAGACGATGGGCGTTGGTTGCGCTCATGATGGATGCCTTGAGCAGACCGTTGTGGCGGTATACACCCATAAGGGTTTCTACGATGAAGACTACGAAGCGGAGGTTGTCTTCAGGCGTCTTGCCAGGACCGTGGAGCAAAGCGCCTGTGTTGGTCGTAAGGCTCCAGTTGTTGTGCTTACCCGAACCGTTGATACCTGCGAAAGGCTTCTCGTGGAGAAGGCAACGGAATCCGTGCTTGCGGGCAATCTTTCTCATGAGTCCCATGAGAAGCATATTGTGGTCAACAGCGAGGTTGCATTCCTCAAAGATAGGAGCAAGCTCAAACTGGTTGGGAGCTACCTCGTTGTGGCGCGTCTTGCAGGGGATGCCCAATTCAAGAGCCTGGATTTCGAGGTCGCGCATGAATTCCTGAACACGTTCGGGAATGGCACCGAAGTAGTGGTCGTCCATCTGCTGGTTCTTGGCAGAGTCGTGGCCCATGAGCGTACGGCCGGTGAGCAAGAGGTCAGGACGGGCAGCGTAGAGACCTTCGTCAACGAGGAAGTATTCCTGTTCCCAACCGAGATTGGCGGTAACACGGGTTACATTCTCGTCGAAATACTGGCAAACAGCGGTAGCAGCCTTGTCTACAGCGGCGAGAGCCTTCTTGAGAGGAGCCTTGTAGTCGAGAGCTTCACCCGTATAACTTACGAAGATGGTAGGAATCATGAGCGTGTCACCGATGATGAACACGGGCGATGCGGGATCCCATGCAGAGTAGCCGCGAGCCTCGAAGGTAGAGCGGATACCGCCATTGGGGAAGGAAGAGGCATCGGGCTCTTGCTGAACGAGTTCCTTGCCGGAGAATTCTTCTACCATACCTCCCTTGAAGTCGTGCTCTACGAAAGCATCGTGCTTCTCGGCAGTGCCTTCGGTAAGAGGCTGGAACCAGTGGGTGCAGTGAGTTACGCCCATCTCCATGGCCCAGGTCTTCATGCCCTGTGCCACTTCGTTGGCTACGCTGAGGGGCAGCGGTGTGCCTTTTTCAATCACTTCGCGGAGCTGATGGTAAACTTTGATCGGGAGATACTTGAACATCTTCTCCTGATTGAAAACGTACTTGCCAAAGTATTCCGAGGGGCGCTCAGCAGGCGCCTTCACTTCGACAGGGCGCTTCTTGAACGCCTCTTCTACGACTTTAAAACGAAGGTTACTCATAAAGTTAAGTTGTAAGTAAGAAATGGGTGTACGATGGTTCTGCGCTATAGTCGTAAAACCACATGCAGAACCACCAAGTTAAGTTTTTTGTGTGTTTCTTTTTTGGGGAATGCCTGAAATCAGAAAGGCTATTCGTGTACCTTACTTCTTCATCCAGGCTTTGAGACGGGCCATGGCCTCTTCGCAGTCTTCGCGTTTTCCAAAGGCTGTGAGACGAATGAATCCTTCGCCGGCAGGACCGAAGCCCACACCGGGAGTGCTGACCACGTTGATTTCTGTGAGAAGTTGTTCAAAGAACTGCCATGAACCTACTCCGGCGGGAGTCTTGAGCCAAATGTAAGGAGCGTCGACGCCGCCATAGACCTTGAGTCCCACTTCCGTAAGCGCTTCACGCATGATGCGGGCATTGGTCATGTAGTAGTCGATGGTTTCGCGTACCTGCTTTTTGCCTTCTTCGGTATAGATGGCGGCGGCAGCACGCTGAACGACGTAGGCCGTGCCGTTGAATTTCGTGCACTGACGACGGTTCCAAAGCTGATTGAGCTGGACATCCTCGCCATTGGAAGTGCGCACCACGAGTTCCTTGGGCACTACGGTGTAACCGCAACGCAAACCTGTGAAGCCAGCCGTTTTGGAGTAGGAATGGAATTCTACGGCGCATTTCTTTGCTCCTTCAATCTCATAGATGGAATGGGGCACGCCTTCACGGGTGATGTAAGCCTCGTAGGCGGCATCGTAGAGCAGGATGCTCTTGTTTTTAAGCGCATAATCCACCCACTTTTCCAACTCTTCGCGACACAGGGTGGTGCCGGTAGGATTGTTGGGATAGCAGAGGTAAATCATATCCGTGGGATGGTCGGGCAACGAAGGAACGAAATCGTTCTCTGCAGTGCAGGGGCAGTAAGTGATTTTGCTCCATGCACCGTCGACAAACTCTCCGGCACGGCCGCCCATCACGTTGGAGTCGATATAAACCGGATAGATGGGGTCGGTCACGCAGATGCTGTTGTCGTGACCAAGAATGTCGCCGAAGTTGCCGGTATCGCTCTTGGCACCGTCGTTCACAAAAATCTCGTCGGCGTCAATGTCCACGCCACGGGGAGCGAAGTCGTTCTCCACGATAGCCTGACGAAGGAAGTCGTAGCCATGTTCGGGACCGTAGCCGCGGAAAGTGTCGGCAGAAGCCATTTCGTCTACGGCTTCATGAAGTGCCTTGATGACGGCGGGAGCGAGGGGGCGCGTCACGTCGCCAATGCCGAGACGGATGATTTTTACTTCGGGATGAGATTCTTTGTAGGCCGCTACTTTCTGGGCGATGTCTGCAAAGAGATAGTTTTTCTGGAGTTTGAGAAAGTTTTCGTTTATTGTTGCCATTGTAGGTTTGAATGGTTCTTTTGTCGGGACGAAAATTCAAAAGGCCGTCCCGATTTGTTATTGATGTGGATTCGTTTGCCACAAAGTTAGTTCATATTTTGGAAAAGCATGGACTTCCCATGCCTAGTATTCCAACTTGTGGAAACGAAAAATGCAGACCGATGCACGAAGACGTGACTTGGGTCTGCATATATTCCATATTACGGTTGTGGTGTTTCTATTTCAATTTCGCCGTCGAACACGTGGGTGGCGGGGCCTGTCATGAGCACGCGGTTGTCCGCTTCGCGCCATTCGATGTGCAGCGTGCCGCCGTCCATCACGATGTTGCTTTCGCGCTCAGTTCTATGCGTCAGTGCTGCAGCCACAGCCGTTGCACAAGCTCCTGTGCCACAGGCCATGGTGATGCCGGAACCTCGTTCCCATACACGCATGCGGATATCTCCGTCGGGGCGCACGGTGGCAAATTCTATGTTGCAACGTTCGGGGAAGATGGGCGCGAATTCAAGCGTAGGGCCTATGCCCGACACATCAAACGTTTCCGCATCATCGACGAACACCACAAAATGGGGGTTGCCCATTGACACGAACGTGCCGGTATATTCCTTTCCGTCCGTGCTGACCACCTTGCCTTCTGTCATGCTACCGTCGGCCGTGGCCAACTGGGAGGGTACTGCAAGGCGCGGTTCGTCCATGTCTACCGTAACGGAGTCTACATGGTTCGTGGCGTCTACATGGAGTTTCAGCACTTTGATGCCTGACAGCGTAGACAGTTTGATTTCGTGCTTGTCCGTCAATCCGTATTCATAGAGATACTTGCCGATGCAGCGCGAAGCGTTGCCGCACATGCGGGCTTCGGAACCGTCGTTGTTGAATATGCGCATGGAGAAATCACCTTCTGTTGAGGGACCGATAAGTACAAGTCCGTCTCCGCCAATGCCCTTGTGACGGTCGCTCCAAAGACGCGAAAGCCCTTCGGGGTCTGCAATGGGACATTTGAGGGTGTTGACATAGATGTAATCGTTGCCGGCACCGTGCATTTTGGTGAACTGTATTTTGGTGAGCATATTCTTAATGATGAAACGTGTTTCTTACGAACGGCGAGGTTTCACTTGTGCTTGATTAATCTTGAAACTGGTGCGAAGCATTCTTAATGCTTTTGCGTTCGTTATGCTTGCAAAGATAAGGGTTCAAAAACAAATATGCCAAAGAAGCGTCCGAAAAGTTTCATTCTTGTTACGGTTTTTCAAGGAAACATATCCTTTTGTCTTCCGCACCGACCATTTAGGTTGGTAAATGAAATGTTCGGGTAGCAAAACAGCAATGAAATTCAAGACTTTTCCTCAGTTTGCGGACACGCTGTCTGTCGTGTTCTCTTCACCGGAAGCAAAGTGCAGCGAAGCATCGCTGACTTTCAGAATGCGCACTTCGGCATTCTCCATACGAGGGATATCGCGGATGGTTACGCCCTTAAGGGCCGCCTGGATTACCCTGTTGAAGAGTCCGTGGCTGACGGCAATAATGCGTTTGCCAGCATAGGCGTCAACAATCCATTGCAGGAATTGACGGGCACGGCTGAACATAGCCTCAACGCTTTCCGCACTTTCGGGAATGTCCACGTGTCTTTCGGGAACTACAACCGCTCCGGTCAGCGCGCCCCAGTCCCTTTCGCGCAGAAGGGGCGTTGTCTGAACGGGCAATGCAAAGGGGCGGTTAATAATTTCCGCCGTACGCACGGCACGCGTCAAGTCGCTCGTCAGGAGTACATCGAAATGCACGCCGCACGAAACGAGTTCGTCGCGCAGCGCTTCGGCCTGGGCGATGCCGCGTTCGGTAAGCGTTCCCGGGAGGTGTCCTTGCAGAATGTGCTGCACATTCTCCTGTGTTTCGCCGTGGCGTACAAGATAAAGTTCGGTCATTGTTTTCATTTCTGTAAAAAAGCACGCAACGTGCGGCAAGAATGTCGTGCCGTCCGTTGCGTGCTATAATAATATTGTATGCTTAGCAGTGCATTACTTCACAAGCGTTTTCTTTCCGTTGACGATGTAAAGACCGGGCTGGAGACCCTGCAACGTCTTCACTTGGCTGCGAACACGAACGCCGCTCAAGGTGTATACGTCCATCGGAGCATTTTCCAAAGCGTCTTGAACCTGATGGATTCCCGTGGTGGCATCGTCTTCGCTCAACGTTCCGTAGAATTTGAGGCCGAGATAGCCGAATGCACACCATCCGGAAGTAACTTCCGTGTTGTTGCGCAGACCTACCGTAAGACTTCCGCCTGTAGTAGCAACCTTGGTTACCACTTTATTGGTATAAACAGATTCTTCGAAATACTTGGCTGCCGAAGCGAGGTCGGAAGGAACATAAAGTGAAGGACCGGTAGCTACACGCGTATCCTTTCCGGACTTCTTCTCACTTTGGGCTCCTGCACCCTGCGCCAAAAGTTCTTTGGACTTTGTGCCGGCATAGATAGTGGCGGTAATGCCAGCGTTGCCGTTCAGGTAGTTCGTATAAGCCGTCTTTGCTTCACCTACGCGTTGGAAGGCTTGAGCCGTGAAAGCATAAGTTCCGGCAGGAAGTTTTTTGGCCGTCTGGTAGAAGTTGAAGGTGGAAGAGAACGAAACGCAACCGTCCTTCGTTTCTTCGGGCGTACCCGTCCATGCCGAGAGGTCGGAAAGGTCAGCACCGGTGAGAAGGAACGTCACGTCGAAAGGCTGTTTGGCATCGCAGGGCGTTGCTGCGGCCAAGAAGGAAACGGCACTGCTGCGAAGTGCATCCACGCCGTCGGCAAATGTGTTGGAAGTGGCTTTTGCATCGGCAAGCAGCGCTTCGGCCGAACTTATGGCATCGGCTAGGGCAGCATCGGTACCCGAAGCCGACTCCTTGTGAGGCACTGCGGGAAGCTGCTTCACCGCATCGAGGAGGGTCTGCAGCTGCTGCTTGTTTTCAGCGGCAAGGGTAGTTTCCATTGCACTGACCTCTTCTGCCGTGAGCATAAGCCAGCGCTGATCCGTTGCAGTATTTTTGAGGTCAAACGTGGTGGCAAGTACGCGGCCCTTCGTCATGGTGCCCATAGTGTGGGGATTGAGCGTTTTTTCGGGATGAACAATCCAATAGCCGCGGAAGGCTTCGGGTGCATTGCCGATGGTGACGTCTACTCGTCCGCGCATCAAATGGAAGTTCTGCGCATCAGCAGGAGCGGAAACATCTGCGGTACAGAACTTCAGGCTCTTGGCTTCGTCGTAGGTGAGGTAACGACCCGTACCTACGTTGCGGAGCTGATAGTAGCACGTAGCGGGATTGAACGTCACGGTCCAAGCGGCCTCATCGTGCTGCGTCACGTCGCCCGTACTGATTTCCGTCCAGGAGAGCGTACCGCTGGCCGAAGTGGTGAGGAACGAAGTGAGCAAGCCGCGGCTTTCGTCTTCGTTCTTGAGGTAATATTTCACACCGTCGGTATGTTCGAAGCTATAAGTAGGCGTACCGAAGCCTCCTGCGGGAGGAAGTCCGTCTTCGCCAAGTGCCTGGACAATCTGTCCGTTGGCCGTATAAAGTACTTCTGAGCCGTCGTCTTCGTGTGCACCGTTCACGCCATAAGGCCACATGTGGGTGCCGTCGCCGGTGAGCACTGCGGTGTCGTCGTTTTTCCAGAATTTGACCACTTCGTTGGCTCTCTCGCCGAGCCAGTCGCCCGTACCTTGTCCTGCACGCATGGGAGAATCGGTGGCTTTCCAAACAGAGTGGGTACCCACACCGACGCCGTGGGCCATTTCGTGCATCACGGTACCCGTCTTCTGGTTGCCTTCGTTAGGACCTATACGCATCCAACCGCCGTAAGAGCAGTCGGCTGTAGCGGTTTGGGCGCCATAGTGGACAGACGTGCTGAAGCCCTGAATACTGGTTTGCTCGTTCCAAGCCTCAACGGCCGACTTCACAGCGGCTTCAATGCGGGTGTTGACTTCTTCGGTGGGAGCATTGCCTTCGTAGGTATAGGTGATGCCGCCTCGGGGAAGGGTGATAACCTTGAGCACATCGCCGTAGCCTACGGCATAGTCGGTGGTAATGGCATAGGCACGGATATAATAGACGGTGGCCTGTGTGAGGCCGGATATTTTATATACCGTTCCGTTGCTTTCGAGGTAATCGGTCGAGCGGTTGTCGTAGATGGTGGGATTGGTTCCCGTGCTCCAGCAATAGCCTTGTTCAAGAATTTTGGACGCAGCCACACCGCTTACTTGCGAACGGGCATAGATGTGGGTGACGCCACGGGTGAAACGCTTTTCGGAAACTACGGTCGGTACCGTTCCGGTGCTGTTGGCTACGCGGAATTCAAGCACGGCATTGGTCAACGCTTTGGCTACGGCAGCGAGATTGTCGGCCGTAGTGGCGCTGAGTTCGTTCTTGGCGTCAGTTATGGCTTTTTGCAATGCATAGGCATTGTTGCCGGAGGGTTTTGCGTTGAGCACCTTTTCTGCTTCGGCAATGCGGCTCTGAAGTTCGGCATGGAGGGCTGTCAGGTCCTGGCTTACAAAGGTCAGACGGAAATTGTCGCAAGCTACCCAGTTGCCGGTACAGCTCGTCACTTCGAAACCTATTTCGGCTTCACCGTCAACCACGGTAAATTCTACGCTATAGTCGCCGGCATCGCCTACCGTAGTGGTTTTACCGCCTGCCGTGAGCACGGCGCCTTTTGCGGCACTGCCGTTTTGGGTGTTCTGTGCGGCAGCGGTGAGTTTGTAGGTGCCTGCGGGGAGTCCGTGCAGAGTTTGCTTTACGTAGGCATTGCTTACCTTGCTGCCTGCGCTGACCCACTGTTCGAGGTAGGTCGTACCTTCCTTGGGGGCGAACGACGAGTTCGTCTGACTCTTGAAGTTGGAACTGCTCCAACCGGTGAGTCCGTTTTCAAAACTGGGGTTGGTGATGTACTGGCTTGTGACGTCGTCTTCTGCCAAAGCCTGAAGGGGAAGAGCTCCTGCCATAGCGGCCAGGAGAAGGGGGGTGTAGAGATTTTTCATGATGAATGGATCCTATAGGGATGCTGAAAGATTTGTCATTATGGCGCAAAAGTACGGATTTAAATCCATGGTATGATGGAAAAAATGTTCATCGCACCATAAAAAATCGTCAAACGTGCTTTTTTGAAGGCGAAAAAAGGAGCGGGTTCCACATGACGCAGAATCCCGCTCCTTCACTAATGCGAAAATAAAAAAGCTATCGAATGGATTTCTTTCCGTTTACGATGTAGATGCCTTTGGGCAGATTTTGGCCCTGGCAACGTTTGCCGGAAAGGGTGTAGATGGTTGGTGTTTGGACTTTGTTTGTCCTTACAGGAGATATTGCGGAGACGTTGTCGTCCATGGCCGGCAAGGCAAAGCCTTTGACTGAAACCGAACTTGCACGCGGCAAGGCCAGATAGGCTTTGTTTGCCCCGTTGGTGAATGTGCCGCCTTGTTCAGCGCCCCAGAAGAAGCCCAGTTGCTTTTGGCCTTCATTGAGTTTCGTGACGTAGTACATTTGATAGAAATAGTAGTCGTCTGCGCTGGCTCCGTCCGGTGCGGTCGTCAGTTCGTCCGCCACGCTACCGCGGAGCAAGTTGGTTTCCGTTTCGGTGGAGCGCACCGAAACGCTTGCGGCCTCAGCGGGAGCTTCCAGCGTATAGGTCGTACACTTTGTTCCGTAAACGAGCAACGCCGTATTGGCCGGCACGGTTGAACCAGCGGTATATTTCCAGTCGATGTCCAGTTCACCGCTTGTTTTGTTGGCGCTCGACACGGTGGCGCCTTTCAGTCCTTCGGGCATCACAAAGTCTTTGTCCAAATAGTAAGTGCCGTAGCCTTCATCGGTCAGGATGGTTATGCAGCCCACGGTGTTGGACTCGTCGTATTCGTAGAGGTATGCTATGGGGTATTTATCCATGGAATAGATCTTAAACGCATTGTATTCAGCCGAATAAGCTATGCGATAGCCTCCACTCTCTATATAACATGCACGAACGCCATCTGCATTCTCATAAAGATAAAACGTTTCACTCCAGGTCTTATTGCCAGAGCCGTATTTCATTCCGTTCGAACTCTGATTATACAATAAACAGTCCTTAGTCTCACAGTTCTTGAAAGAAGCAGTCTTTTTGCTCGTAGTCAAATTCAATGTGGAGAACTGAAACAGGTTGGATTCCGAAAAGCCTTCCGGCGAATCCGTCAGGCATAAAGCCTCAATGCTGTTGTTCTTTTCTGTTGAGGTCAACGTATACATCTTATTGTCGTCAGTGACGCTAATGAAAGCATACTTCTTGTCTTTCGAGAGGTCTGAAAGGCTGGCAACCTTCTTCAGGCGGTTCACGTCCAAAGTTTGCGCGAAAAACGTAGCATTGGCGGCGAAGAAGAAGGCCAATGCACAAAGGAGCGCCAGGGCTGGGATTTTATTTAGAGAGGTTTTCTCCATAATGATATAAGCTTCTTAAATTTCTTGGAATTGAGGATATGGGGCAGCGCTCAAGAGCTTGCTTGAGGAAATATTAAGGCGAAGCCAGGCGAAAGCCGCGCAAGCGAAGTCGGGAGACTTCGCCCCCATCGTTCGCACCCATCGTTCGCACCATAGTTCGCCTCCATCGTTCGCCGAACGGTCAGAACGACGTGGTATGTTCTTCGTAATAATCCCTGTAGATGTTCTTCGGCGGTTCGTAGTAGTCCGTACTGCTGTCGTTGAGCATTTGCTGGCAACCGATTTCAACGGAACGCAACACGGGGGAAGAATAAGTTTTCTTGTTTCGATTGTTCATGGGAGGGGATTCTTCTATATACTATATATAAGGTGGGACTAAGCACCCATTATTAATTAGGAATGTTCATGGTAAGGCACATGAGGGGTGCGCCTTTCTTTTCGGACAGAGCAAAAGTATGTAAAAAATCGTGTTTTACGCAGAAAACCCCGACTTTTATGCCCACAATCCGCTATTTTCTTGGTTCGCAAAGTGCGGGCCGCCGGATTCTTGCCGAAAATGATACCTTTGTAGCTCTTTTACAATCCCCATTAAAACTGCAAGAATATGGCCGCCATCGCACAACGCATCCAATCGCTGCTCTCCCAAGTACAAAGCGGAATTTATGAGAAAGAAACCGAAACCGCCATGGCCCTGTTGGCCGCTCTGGCCGGCGAAAGCATTCTGCTGCTCGGTCCGCCGGGTGTGGCGAAGTCAATGGTAGCGAGAAGAATGAAAGACGTTTTTGCCGGTGCAAAATCGTTTGAATACCTCATGTCGCGCTTCTCCACTCCCGACGAGATATTCGGCCCCGTAAGCATTTCAAAACTCAAGACGTCCGACTCCTACGAGCGTGCCGTGGACGGCTACTTGCCCACGGCGGACATCGTGTTCCTCGACGAGATTTGGAAGGCCGGCCCCGCCATACAAAACACGCTGCTGACGGCCATGAACGAACGGCTCTTCCGAAACGGCAATGCGGAAATGCGCATTCCGCTGAAGTTGCTCGTGGCCGCTTCAAACGAACTGCCCGCCAAAGGAGAAGGACTTGAGGCGCTGTGGGACCGTTTTCTCATACGCATCGTGAGCAAATGCATCGAGTCGGAGGACACCTTCCGGGAAATGCTGCAGCACGACTGTCCGCAACGCGTTGACGTGCAAAAGGCCATCACCCGCGAAGAGTACGAAACTTGGCAAAAGGAGGCCGCAAAAGTCACGCTCTCCCCCGCCCTGCTTTCCGCCATCACGGCTGTCCGCGTGGACCTGAAGGAGGCACACATCGACGGCCGCGAACTGACGAGAAACATCTACGTGAGCGACAGAAGATGGAAACACATTGCCGGTTTGCTCAAGATGTCGGCCTTCCTTCAAGGACGCCGTCAGGCCGACGCTACGGACCTGCTCCCCATGCACCATTGCCTTTGGAACGAGCCGGACGAAGTGGAGGCGGTGAGAAACATCGTGCTGAGCGCCGTCTTTGCCGAATGCGAGGAGCACATTGAGGACTTGGCCGACCAAGTGAAGGATGACCTTCATGCGGTGAAAGCACAACAAGCACTGCAAAACGGCACCAGTCCGCGCGACCTCCGCGACGAGGGACTGCTCCTTGTGGACCGCTCTTTCTACCAGGTGGAGAACCACGGAAACGGAAATACCGTCATCCCCGTGGTGGACTTCAAGCGGCTGCCCACCCGAAACATGCTGCAGCCGCCTGTCATCGGATATCTCATAGAAGAACAGGAACCCGAAATACGCACGGTGCTTCGCCTTTCGTCGCCCTCGCTGAAGCGCTTTGCAGCAAAGAAGGCAAAACAGGTGACGCTCTGCCGCGACAACGACCATATATATATAAATGGAGCAGCCTTCACCATGCGGCGCAAAGGTTCCGTGGCGCTCGATCCGTCTACGGGGAAAGTGGGCATGCACGGCGCGACGAACGAAGAAGAGTCTGCCGGCGACATATTGCTGGAGGCCAGACACTACGAAAACGATGCGGAGGCCTTGTGCAACGAATTGGACGCGTTGCAGAACGGCATTTTGAAAAATTTCTTCATTGACGAAGACTGCAAAAGACTTGTACGCGGTCATGTACAAAAGCTTTACAAACAGATAGCCTTGTGCCGCGTGGACATCAGAAAATTGCTCTACAATGAATGATGCCGCTTTTTACCGGAAGTTTTTGACGGAATACGTTGCCCACGGCACGCTCCCCGATACCATACAGTACGGCCATGACGCCTTGGTGTGCTATCTGCGCTACGTCATGGAGCAGGCGGACATCAGGGCGCGGGTTACGAAGGACCGCCTGGCTTCGCGCATCTTCTGCGACACGATGGAGCAGTTCGTCAGTGCGTGTCTGCAGAAGGTGGACTTCATGCGCCGCCGCTTGATGCACGAGTACAACGAGCTGAAAGAGGCCGAGCGATGGACGCCCGTAGCGATTGCGCACCGCGGCGTAGAGTTGCTCAAGACGTTGGCGGACAAATATGCCCGTTTGGGATTCGATGCCGACTTCTACCTTCGTGAGACGGACCAGCTCAAAGCAATCAGCAAAGACATGTGGAATGCCTTGCTTGCCGACTGGCGCAACTGTCTGGAAATGTCCCTCAAGGAATGTCTCACCCAGTATATCGAGCAAAACGGAGGGAACCAGTTGCGGCTCTATTACCACAACGTAGAGGCCGCAACCCGTTACATCACCGCCCACGGCACGTCGCTTGACACCTTCTTCCAATCGTGGGCACTGATGGGCGGCCGCTGGAACGACGTGGTGTACGAACGGTTGGCACAAAAGGTAAAGTTGCAGGAGCGCTATCCTGTTCTGAAAGAAGTGGCGGACAAAATGGGGCGGAAGGCCGACCCGTCGGGCATACATGCCATCGGGGTGAAGGAATACGGAACCAGCAACGTGCCGCACGCCTCGAAAAGCGACATTGCGGGAGTCAGCATGGGACGGAGTTTTGAGAGTCTGCTTCCCCACGAATGGGCGCACTTTGTGGACGCCGATTTGGAGGACGTGTTTCTTCGGAAGTTCACCACAAACAGTCTGCAAACGTTTTCCTACAAAAGCCAGTCCATCAGCTCGGCGCGCACCCTGAACCGCAAGACGGCAAGCCTGTGCGGCCCCATGGTGGTGTGCGTGGACACGTCGGGAAGCATGGCGGGCGATGCGTGGCAGATTGCCCTGTCGTTGACAATGAGACTTTCGGAGATGTGCTTGGCAGCGCAACGCGAATGCATGCTGGTGGCCTTTTCCGTGTCGGCCACACCCATCGACCTAATGAAGGACCGCGCGGGTTTGCTGAATTTCTTCAACCGCCGTGCTGAGGGCGGAACGGACGTGCGCTCAACGCTGAAACTTCTTCCGCAGTTTTTCAACCACGACACACGCTACTTCGGCGGCGACGTGCTGTGGATCAGCGATTTCAGGATTCCCCTTCCCGAACAGCGCAACTATTTCGGCATCACCGAAACGCTTCAGCAAAGCGGCACCCGCTTCTACGGCCTCCAGTTGGGGCTGGCCGAAAACCGCTGGACACCCTATTTCGACGAAATGTTCCAGATTACGGAAGTACACATGCTGCCTTGCTAAGGAAATCTTGTGTGCAGCGTTTTGAGCTTTGTTTGTGCAAGTTCGGTAGAACTCGCCTCCATAGCAAGGAAGGCACTGTTTCCGCAATGCACATATCGCAAAAATTCCAAGCGTTGAAACAAAAATTCCAAGCCTTGAAATTTAAATTCCAAGCCTTGGAATTTTTGTTTCAAAACGGGGAACTCGATTTGAAACTGCACATGCTTGAATGCCAAAGAGATACATTCGCAGCGCAGATAGAGACTAATTTACAGGCAATCGATTCAGAGCGGTTCTAAAAATTAGCGTTGTCAGCTTTCGGTGGTAATTTACTCAACCTTCAGGTTTAGCAAGGATCAATTCGCGAAGCGTTGAATTTTGTGCTTGTGCGAATTCGTAAGATTATGAGACAAAACATCTTTTAGTGTATATAATCGCATAAGAGG
>CAVCAV010000023.1:0-21193 GCA_963600165.1 Christensenella sp. UBA1685
TTATGGAAGACTATCAAGCAGGCGACATCATCTACATACTGATGAAAAAGAGCAGAGTGGAGAGTGTGGTAAACGAGTGGGCCGAGGGAAACTGGGAGTGCGACCTGAAGGTGCGACGGAGCCAGAAGAACAAGGGCCATGTGGTGATAGAGACCACTGACGTGTTTTGGGCGAACCGCATTATGCGGTGGTACGCCTATGAGAAAGTGACTTACAAACATCCGATAAAGAAATGAGCAAGCTTATGGACGAGACGATAGAAAAGATCGTGAACCAGGCAAAGGCCGCCGTGCGTGGCTATTGCGGTGACGACCAGTATATGATTTACGAAGAAGTGGCGCGGCGACTTCAGGAAGAAGGCCATGAAGCGTTGATGCTGGAATATATGGGAGCGGTGGACGATGAGCAGTAAGCATCAGTTTGTATGGCTGAGTCCGCCGTTGTACAAGGCCAAGGCCGAAAGAATAGACAGTCGTAACCATGTGTGCAGCTACTGCCACGGTGCGGGCGGCTTTTGGGGCGAGAAGAACGGCCCGAAAGAGAGCGAGTGGAAGGAATGCCCCGTATGTGAGGGGTGCGGCAAGATGGACGCCGAAGTGACCATTGAATGGAAACCCAATAAAAACTACAGAAAAAAATGAAAAAGACGATTGAATCAATCAAGGCGTGGCTGCGCTCGATGAGTGTGGCGCGCCGAACGAAGCGGGAGGAGGCAGCGCGCCGTGCGCTGTCGCGCGAGAGCGAGGTAGTGATCCAAGCCCGCGAGTTTAACGGTGAAGTTTACCTGTGCGTGAACAACGAGCCGATAGTGCCCTCGGAGGGGCTGAAGTGGGACCTGCCTACCACCTTGGAAGTGGCAAGAGACTCTTGGTTTAAGTGGAAAGAAAAAGAGCATGGTTATGAGAGGCATTGACAATTACGGTAAGTTCTACATGCTGCTGAAGCGTTTGCCCGGCGGTGCCGACAAAGAAGCTTTGGTGCTGGAGTATACAAACGGGCGAACGACGAGCCTGCGCGAGATGAAGGAAGAAGAGTATGAGCAACTGTGCCAGAAGCTCTCCGAGCTGGTAGGCTGGGACGCGACCCGCGCTGCGCATCGCATCGCGTTGCGGAAGGCTCGGAGCGGCGTGTTGAGGCAGATGCAGCTTTGGGGCGTAGACACCACGGACTGGGAGCGTGTGGACCACTTTTGCGCTGACAAGCGCATAGCGGGAAAGTACTTCCGCTACCTGAACTTGCCGGAACTTGGTACGCTGAACCGTAAGTTGCGCGCCATGAACCGGAATAAAGAAACAAACGAATAACCAACCATCCAAAAAACGAAGAAAAATGGAAAAAACGAATGAGAACAGCGAATTGCTGAAAGGCATGAGCAAAGAGCAGCGTGCAGCGTTGCTTGAACAGTTGCAGACGGAGGCGAAGAACGACCGCCAAGCCAAGCGTGAGAGCTACGAGGCGCTCCGTGGACAGTTTATGCACGACGTGTTGAAGCGTGTGGAGACTGTGGAGAGCGAGGTGAGCGGCTTCAAGCAATGGCTAGACGAAGAGACAAGCGCCTTTACGAAGCTGATGCGCGAGTATGGTGCTGTGAAGAACGAAGGTCAGCAGAGCTACACCATCACGGACGGCGACTTCAAGTTGGAGGTGAAGTTCAACAAGGTGAAAGGCTTTGACGAAAGAGCCGACTTGGCAGCCGAGCGCTTGGTTGACTACCTGAAGCGGTACATGGCGGCGAGCGAGAAGGGCGTTGAAGACCCGATGTACCAGATGGCGATGACGTTGCTTGAGCGCAACAAGACCGGTGACCTGGACTACAAGAGCATCTCGAAGCTCTATGAGTTGGAAGACCGCTTTGACGAGGAGTATGCCGAGATTATGCGTTTGTTCAAGGAAGCCAATGTTGTTCAGACGACGGCAACGAACTACTACTTTTCGAAGCGTAACGTAGAGAACGGCGTATGGATGCGCATAGAGCCGAGTTTTTGCCGGTTGTAAGCAGGACGGCGCATAAAATATTAAAACCCACCCGAGTAGCGAATATTCGGGTGGGTTTTTGAATATGGATTAAGGTATACTTGCTAACTTTGTAAAATGCGTTAAATGAATGTATCACTATCTATTTTGAGAATGCGTAAAGGCCGAAACAAAGAACTCATCAAGCTTAGGGACGCGGCGTTGTGCCGTCGTTACTATTATTGGACGGAAACCCAGCGTCTGCGTTTTGACGATGCGTTGAAGTTGCTGTCGGAGCGAGAGTTTTTCTTGTCGGAGGAGCGCATTATGAGCATTATCAGGCGTAAGAGCCGTGAGGGCGTCTTGAAGAGTGTTCATCCTGTGCCGAAAGTGAAGAAGCCGAAGCTGACGTGGAAGCAGCTGGAGTTATTCCCCGAGTTGTGAGTTTCGCGCGGAGTCGTCGTGAAGTGTGAAAGAGAAGATGAACTCGTAGACCTTTATGCCTCCAGTGAGTGCATAGAAACGCGACTTGGTTCGGACGATGGGTGACATGTTGTTGAACGTCCTGAAACACTGTATGGCGGCATACAGTTTATTAGCCATTTGCAGTCGTTCAGCTACCTTGTCCTCGGTGCCCGATCCGTAGTGTGTGTCGTCGTAGCAATCGATGGCGAGTCGTACAGAGAAAGCTATTTGCCCCTTTTGCACGCCGATGCCCACGTTGTTCCAATCCGCTTCGAGGTTGCCGACAAGCGCGCAGGGGAAGGTGACGGGATAAGATTCCTCCTCGAGCCCCGCTTCGAGTTGATCGTAGTCTTCATCGACGAGCGAGAGTTGTGGCAGCGCCTGTTTGATGCGATTTATTATAAGGATGAAAAGTTGTTCCATGTTGTCAGTCTTTATCTAAGATTTTTGTGATTTCCTGTTTGGTTCGTTCCCTGATGGCCTGTTGCAGTTCTTGACTGTCTCCGAGGAATTGTCGTTGTGGGATGCGAATTTTGAGTTTTTTCTTTTTGGTGAGTGCTAGCGCCTTCCACTTTTGTGCTTGCAAATTGCTTTTAGCCTCGTCGGCCCGTTTCTTTCGGTTCTTCTTTGACGCCCCCGCTTTGATACCCGCCGTGCGGTAGAACATGGCCCATGCGAATCGCCTCATTTTGGGTGTGACGTTCGGTTGAACAGTTCCTCCCCAGTTGTGTACCGGTGCATAGAGCAGGTCGTTGGCGACCAGTACCCGGTAGTCAGAAGGCGTGTACTTGATGGAAGCGTAGAGGTGGTTTCTGGATGAGAGCAGCGGTGTGTATTTCGCTGCCGCACCCTTTGCGCCCGAAAGTTGCCGTTGCGTGATTGGCCATGGATGTGACCCTCTGTTGACGAAAGCCGAGATGCGAAAAGAGTTTTGGAAGAAGTCCTTTGCCATGCGCCCCGCGATGACGGGCAGCCTTCTGCGCATGAGGTTGTCGATTTGCTTGCTGTGTGCCCTAAGTTGGTGTGCAAAATCATTAAGTTCCATGGTAGGGATTAGATTATGAGGTAAGCGATGATGGGCGGGACGGCTCCGAGCATTGTGCAGAGCCAGTCGGTCCAGTCCCATTTGTTGCCGTAGAGATGGTCTTTTAGTTCGAGACAAGAGGCTGCCACGGCTGCGGCGTAGATGGCGGCATAAAGTGAGCCTGCGAGTGCTGCGACGATGAAGCCGCCGATGAGGTGTTTGTCGTGGTTGGATGCTGCGAAAAATCGGATAATTTTGTTCATGTTGTTTGTTTGTTGAAATAATATTGTTACCTTTGTGGTGGTACTGGAGAGCCGCCTTGTCGTCTCCGGAACCTCACTGTCAGTTTGTCTGACTTTATTGGGGCTTAACCGCCCCTTTTTTAGTTTTTGAAAATCAATAGTTTGTTGCCGTATCTAGCCATAATAACCCTTTTTGTTTTTGAGCGGTTCAGATAGTTTCGTATTGTATTCTCAGCATTTTTTCTATCCATAAACGAGGGCATCTCCAAGATGATGTTGTCGGCTTGTTTCTTCGCCTTTTTGATATGGTTTTCGATTGCATTCCTCTGCTGTTTTAGGCTTGCGTTTTTATTCAAATCGTACATGCACTTACCGTCAAACAGTTTGCCATTGATTAAGAAATCAGGATTTTTATTGTCGAATACTCCTGTTGGATGCAATATTGGTCGAAGTATGTTTTCTTTTGGATTGGATGGGTCTAACCTTGGCAACAAGAAGACATTTGTTTTTAGCTTGTCTGCAATGAAAGCAGCCAAGCGTTTATTTCCATTGACCTCGTTTGCCCCATGATACGGGCTGATAAGCACATGCCCATTGTGTTCAACTTTATATTCCTCTACTTTAGGTGGCTTTATTTGTGGCTTCTTGATTTTAGCTAAACATCCGTCGATATACGGGCAGTTGTAGCAGTCCTTGGCTTTGTTGGTAAAGAAAGCTCGTAGTTTGTCCTTGAATCCCGGTTTGTAGAAGTCGCATGCGTTGCACGACTTGGGGAAATAGGGATGGCTTTGCGCGAAGGCAGCCTTGTCGGTTCCAGAGTTTGTGTCGAGTCCAGGTTGTGGCTCGCTTCCTTTGTTGGCTGTTGGTGTTGTGGTAGGTTGTTCGTCGGTAGCGGTGAGCGAGCACTTGCAGTTCCATCGGTCTCCCGGTCGGTGCTCGTTCCAGAAAGGGTCGTTGATGGGCCGTATGGTGTTCCAGAAGATTTGGTGGTCTGCCCCCGGGTTGGGCGATGTAGACGGCACCCATTTGAGGTTGGGTAGCACATCCGCCTCTCGGATGAACTGTTGCCAGTCGGCGGCCTGATGCGCACGGATGACGGCGGTGTTGTATTCCGTTTGTAGCCATGCCCCGCATTGATGCGAAGCGATGGGCATGACATCGTTTGCCCACTGATTGAACGGCTTTAAATCACCATTTGAATCGACGAGTGCCTTGACCATGTCCGCCTGCATGCGGTGGACCTTGAAGGCCGAGAATACCTCGTTGGAGTGTTGGAGAGCCTGACGGAAGTCGTCGTCGGGGTCGGGCGCCGCGGACGCCTGCACTCCCTTATCGGTGGCCTCGTTGAAGCTTTGCAGGACAGTCTGGAAGAGGTTTCTGGACAAGTCGGTGGCCGATTGTCCTTTCCCTTTTGCATAGATTTCGCTGAGGACGTCTGCGATGAAGTCGGTGGAGAAGACGGTGGAGGTGCTCACGTCCGTGTTGGAAAGTTGGTAGAGGTTGTTTACTACCAGTCTAAAGCTGCCCCGTCTGTTTGCGGGGCTTTTGCAAAAAAAGCGCGCAGCCAGTTTTTGAACGATTTTTTTTGCTCGGGCGACGGTTCCGGTTCGTTATTGTTGTTGTCGTCATCCTTCCTGTTATTGTCATCGTTGTTGTCGTCATCATCGTCAGTGGGTATCTGCTGACCAGCGATATTGTCAATCATCTCCTTGCGTTGTTGCTGTTCCTCTTTCAGTTTGTCGTAGTCGGCCGGTTTTTCGATGCCGAACTCCTCGTAGAGGTATTCGTCGGAGACAGGGAGCTGGAAGCTGGCCCTTAGCTGTGTAAGGATGTTCATTTTGGTGGAAGGGTCGATGTCCTTTTGCTCGGGGAAGCAAAACTCGCCTCCGTCGGTGTTGATGCCCATTCGGAGGAAGATGTCCGCCATGTCGTAGTTGAGGACATCGAGGATGTACCGTCGGTCGGCCTGTGCTACGCGATCCTCCACCTTTTTGTGTACCGTGCCAAGCGCCTGTGTGCCGTTTTCGGAGGACTCGGTGGTGAGCGTGTTTCCGAGGATGAGTTTAGAGATTTCGTTGTTGCATCGTTCGCAAAGGCGTTCGTAGACATCTGCTGAGCCCGTTTTGTTTCCCGCCTCGACGAGGTTGAGCGAGGTGTCCTTGCCATGCACGAAGACGGCGAGTGAGCCCGCATTGTAGGCATCGTCGATGGCCCGCTGTCGGGAGTCCTCGTCGTCCGTTTCGTAGGTATATTCTTGAATAGGCATGCCGAAGACCTCAGAGAACTGCGACCAGTCGCCCGTGGTGTTTCGCTTGTAGATGACCCATGGGGCTGCCTTGGCGAGAAGTCCGAGGTCGGTGGGTGACCCGATGAAGAGTAGGTCGGGGTATTCGTCCCATGAAGTGCCAGTGATGTCCGTTTGGTGTCGGAGGATGAGCCTTCGCACGGGGTCGGCATGCTTTCGTGGTATGAGGTCGTAGTTGACCCAATTGTCCTCGCGGTAGAACTGACAGAGCGTGAATCCCCACATTTTGGCATCGATGATGTCGGTGACGAGGCGCGAGAACCAGGGCGAGCGAAGCTGTTGGTTGATGGCCTCGTCCGGTTTGCCGTTGCGCCAGAATTCGATGCTGGAGCAGAGGACGGCATTGCGTCGCTTCTCGATGACACAAGAGAGGTGCGCATCGAGGAGGATGTCGGCGTAGAGGTCGTAGAGTTTGTAACGCCGTGAGAAGTCGACGTTCTCGGCGGCGCGAATAGCCTGTGTGAAATCCGCTATATCGATGCCAAAACGTTTGGGCTGTGTGAGTACGATGACGTTGGGCTGCTGTTGCCCCGGTCGGGGAAAGTTTCCGCCGACGGTGATTTTGCCCTTGTTGCTGTTTTTTCTTTTAGCCATGTTGGTTGAGAATTAGTAGTGATTAGCCCGTTTGCGGTTGCTTTTGAAACGGAAAGGTGCTTTTGCAGCCCTGATTTCCTCGCTGAGCAGGGGTGCGCCCTCAATGGAAATTTCCTCGTTGGCGACTGCCTTCATCCACTCGACGGCACGCTCGTATCGGTCCTTGCGAAGCTGGGAGAGTTTTTGCGGGTTGTGGATGCAAAAGATGTGGTAGACAGCGATGTCGATGACCATCATGAGGACGAGTTGGAGGCGTAGGTCGCCCTCGGCGGCGAAGATGGCATCGCAGTCGTAGCGTTTAGCGAGGTATCCGCGCATCTCGGCGATGGCCCGGTCCTCGCAGATTTCGACTACCGCCTCGTCGGTGCGCGTGAGCGCATCGAGGATTTCGCGGTGTATGGTAGCGTCGTAGTCGGAGAGTTGTACAAATTGGCTCATAGAGTTATGTGTGATTAGAATCTGCGTTTGTTGCGTTTGCGGATATCCGCCCTTGACTGCGTGACGGGCGACTCCGCACGATGAAGAATATCGTTAATGATGCGGTTGCCACCTTCGACGGCATCCGGTCCGTCTGCAGGGTATTTGAGTGAGAGGGTGAAGAGCGTGAACTGGTCGACGAGTTCCTTCATGTGCGGATTGTCTCGCTCCTGTTCGTTGAAGATAAGGTTGCCGGCACGGTTCATGGGTTCGAGGTTCGCTTCGATACGCGTAGCCTTGTCCGTTTTCTTCTGTTCGTCGCCTCGGATGTAGAGCTGCACCCCCTTTTCCTTCCGCACCTTGGCGACAAGCGGCTTGAAGACTTGCTGGAAGAAAGGATCCTGCAGCTTGTTGTTCTCCATGTAGCAGTAGACCGGCGCCCGTCCGCTGACGAAATCGAGGAGCTGCACGTACCAGTCGATGAACTCCGCGTTGAGCGCCTGGGCGAGGAACGTCTTAATGACATAGAGCCGCCCGCCTGTTTTTCCAAGGAGCGAAACCGTTTTGAAAGACTTCCCCTTTTTACCCTTGCCCTCGCCTGGCGCGGGGTCGCCGTAAGCCACGAGAAACTTGAACTTGGAGAGCGCCGGCACCTTGCCGAACGCCAGTTCAGTGAAGATTTCGCCCTCCGAGATGGGATTGTTGAAATATTCACCCTGCGCAGACTTTTTGGAGATTTTGGCGAGGACACGATCGATGTGTTCCTCCGAGTTCTTTTCCGGCCATGAAGAGTGTCCGTCCTTGTCGCGGATGTTGACGATGTCCCAATGGTCTGCCATGGCTCCTGCGCGTACCACGCAGCAGTCCTTGGCGATGACGTTGCCGCAGAAGAGCACCAATGTCGGTTCGGAGACCGAGCGTGTGGGGTAGAGCGCCTTTTCCCACCAGTCCCACCGTTTCTGAATGATGTCGGGGTTGAGCGTGTCCTGGTCGGTGTCGAAGTCGTCAACGAGCAGGACGTCGGGGCGTACGGCATCCTTGCGCGAACCACGCGGCGATTGCCCCGCACCGAGCGCACGGAAGGCCACGCCCTGCTTGGTGATGAACTCATCCTCGGTCCATGAACCGAGCGCCTGCTGCTTGCCATAGTAGGCAATGATGCGCCCATTGGCTTCGAGGTTGGCGCGGAAGGGATCGAGCAGGCGCACGGCATTGTCGAAAGAATTGGACGTGAGTATGACGTTTCGCTTCTGCCCCGTGAGGGTGAGGTACATGACACAGAACATGGCACAAGTGGACTTGGCGAGTTCTCGGCTCCAGGAGAGCACCTCGAACCACTCCGGGTTGGAAAGGATGCGTCGTATGGCCCGTTTTTGAAAAGGTGCGAACTCATACTGCGCGAAGCTCGGGAAGAAGAACTTGATCCACTCCAGGGGGCGCGCCTCGAGCCATGCCCGATGTCGCTCCATTTCGGCATGCGACATGGAGCGGTCGACGGGTGTGGCCCGGGCGATGTTCTCCTTGAACTTTTCCCAGTTTTGGATGGCTATGCGGTCAGTTTGCTTCATAATCAGAGTTTGTCTTTAATGTAGGCATCGAAAAGCGGTGTGAGCTCCTTGGCCTTTTGCAGGTCGGCTGGTCGGAGCCATTCGATGACGTCGGTCAGTACGGCAATGCGGTCGGCAATGCCCACCTCCTGCTCCATGTTGCGAATGGCGGTGGTGAGTTTGACAATGGTATCCGCCTGTTTGGCATCGGGGTAGCGTTCCCCCTCGGGTTTCGTCTGCACGGCGCGGTTGACCTCTGCCACTTGTCGGTAGAGGCTCTGCACCTGTTCGCGTCGGGTGAGTGTAAGCCCGACCTTTTGTTCCTCCCACTTGCCCGCCCGGCACCAATTGGAGACCGTGACACGGGATACACCGACGCGGTCGGCAATTTCCTGCTGTGTGAGATTTTCGCGGAGATAGAGCGTCTGCGCCCACTCCTTTTTCTGTTTGTTGGTCAAATCAGCCATAAATAACTAAAAACTATAGTGCAAAGTTACCTTGCGGAGGGTCGAAAGCGAGGAGTGAAAAAGCATGATGACAAGTTGTAGCGGCATGATAACGCTACAAGTTGTCATGATAAAATTGGCGTTATGGAAAGCGGGCGGTCGGCCATTAATTTTGCAGTGTGATACCCGCACAGCGCCCAACGCAGCCCAACGAATTGGGCCCCGTTAAAGTGTGTACGGCAACGCAGCAAAGAAGACGAAACGATGAAGAAAAAATATTTCAACATAAAAAGCGACTCGGCGGGCAGCACCATCTGGCTGTATGGCGAAATAGGCTACGAAGTGGAAAGCGGGCAGATAGCCTCCGAGCTGAACGCCTGCGCCCAGGGGGGCGGCAGGATAGACGTAAGGATTAACTCGAACGGTGGCGACGTGTTCAGCGGGATAGCCATCTACAATGCCCTGAAGAACAGCGAGGCCGACATTCACCTCTATATAGACGGTGTGGCGGCAAGCATGGCGAGCGTGATAGCCCTGTGCGGTAAGCCCGTGGAGATGAGCAAATATGCGCGCCTGATGCTTCACAGCGTGAGCGGCGGCTGCTATGGCAACAAGCAAGAGCTGAGCGCGTGCATCGCGGAGATAGAAAGCCTTGAAGACAGCCTGAGCGAGATGTATGCCGAGCGCATCGGCATCAGCAAAGAAGAAGTGAAAGCCCGCTACTTTGACGGTACCGACCACTGGCTGCGTGCAGAAGAAGCCCTGAGCATGGGTTTGATTGACGGCATATACGATGCCGAGCCCGTGGAGGACGACAGTAGCCCTGAAGCGATATACATGACATTCAACAACCGGCTCAAGGAGCCCCAAAAATCAAGAGATATGACATTAGAAGAACTGAAGAAGCAGCCGCAGTTTGCCGGCTGCAAGAGCGACGAGGATGTGGTGGCGAAAGCGCAGCACTACGCCAAGTTGGCCGGCAAGAACGGCGAGCTAGAAGCCGAGAACAAGCGCCTCAAGGAAAAAGTGGCGACGTTTGAAGCCCAGGCTGAGAACCGCCTTGCCGAAGAGCGCAAGCAGCTTTTGGACGCTGCAGAGCAAGACGGGCGAATTAGTGCCGAGACCCGCACGGCCTTTGAGAGCATGCTGAAGCACGACTTGGAAGAAGGCAAGAAAGTGCTCGCCTCACTGATGCCGAAGCGCAAGGTGATGAACGACCTCCGTTTGCAGCCCGGCGGCGAAGGCGCATGGGAAACCCGCATGCAAGCGATTCGCGAAGCACGCGCCAAGCGTCAGTAGAAATAGAGAACAACCCAACAAGAAACGATTATGGCAATAGTAGTAAAAAACACGAACTACAACGGTGAGGTGCTTGAGCGCATCCTCACGACCGCGACCACCGGCAACGAATTTGTGGACAAGGGACTCATCATGGTGATTCCCGGAGTGGAGAAGAAGATGAGCGTGCCTCGCCTGAAGGTGGGCAAGATGCTCCAGAAGCGCAAGGAAGACCCTCAGAAGAGCGATGCTCAGGGTGACTTCGACTACAGCGAGAAGAGCCTTGATCCGCATGACTTCATGGCGTTCACCGTGTTCAACCCGCGCTCGTTTGAGCAGATATGGCGCAAGTGGCAGCCTAAGGGCAACCTTGTGTTTGCCGAGTTGCCGCCCGAAGCTCAGAACGCGTTGCTCGAAGCCCTGTCGAAGCAAGTGCAGTTTGAGCTTGGCAACCTTTATGTGAACGGCGAGTACGTAGAAAACGGCACCGACGAACAGTTGATGAACGGCGTGTTGACCCAGGCCGCCAAGGACAGCGACGTAGTGGTGGTGAACCCCGCCTCGGGCACGACAATGATAGACAAGCTCTACGCCGTGCGCACGGCCATCCCCAAGGCTATGCGCGAGAACCCCAATCTGCGCTTCATTATGAGCGTGGACGACTTTGATACCTACGACAAGGAGCTCACCGAGCGCGAGCACAAGAACTCGAACGAGAGCGAGGTGAACAGCAAGCGCTTCAAGGGCATCACGATTGAGACGGTGGCCGCCTGGCCCGACGGTGTGATTGTAGCCACGCTATGTTCGCCCGACTCTGACGGCAACTTCTTCGCTGCGGTGAACCTTCAGGACGACGAAGACGTGATTCAGATAGAGAAGTTGAGCAACGCCTCGGAGCTTTACTTCTTCAAGTTGCTGTTGAAAGCCGACACCAACATTGCGTTTGGCGAAGAATTCATCGTGATGGACAGCCGCAAGAGCCCTGCGTTCACCTATACTGCCAGCGCCTCCACGGTGTCGGAAGCCAAAGAAGACTAACCCTCGGGAGTGAACTATGGCACAGATGAAATACCTTGTGATCCATTGTACCGCCACGCCCGAAGGCCGTGAGGTGACGAGCACCGAGATAAGGCATTGGCACACCGCCCCGGTGAGCAAGGGCGGCCGAGGCTGGAAGCAGGTGGGCTACACCGACCTCTTCCACCTTGACGGCACAGTGGAGCGCCTGGTGCAGAACAACGAGGACGCGGAGGTGGACCCATGGGAAGTGACCAACGGGGCGAAGGGCTATAACTCGGTGAGTCGCCACATTGTGTATGCCGGCGGCCTTGCCAAGGACGGCAAGACGGTGCAGGACACCCGCACGGCGGCCCAGCGCAAATCCCTGACCGACTATGTGCGGAACTTTCACGAGAGGTTCCCCCACATCAAGATAGTGGGTCACCGCGAGCTCCCCGGTGTGAGCAAAGCCTGCCCGAGCTTTGACGTGAAGGCATGGCTGAAAGAGATAGGCATATATCAGTAAGAACGAATGAAAGCGAACCAGACGATGGCAGGAACGATCGTAGACATCATCCAATGGGCAATCCCGTCGGGCGGCATCGGTGCTGCCATTGCCTGGGTTGCCAACCGAAA
Organism: Christensenella sp. UBA1685; assembly: GCA_963600165.1. Classification (GTDB taxonomy): domain Bacteria; phylum Bacteroidota; class Bacteroidia; order Bacteroidales; family Bacteroidaceae; genus Alloprevotella. The sequence goes on from CAVCAV010000023.1 coordinate 11,907, forward strand.
AGCCACTGCGGCGAAGACTGCGAAGAGCGTGCATGACACCTACAAGGTGATGTATGAGGACGTGTCGGCGCTGCTAGTGGAGACCCAGAAGAAGTATGAAGAGAACACGAAGATCAGCGAACGGCTTGTGGCCGAGAACAACCTTACGCGTCGCGCCGTCAACCGGTTGTCGCGTGCTATTGAGGCTATTCAGCTATGTCCTCATCGTGCAGCTTGCCCTGTCAGCAGTGAGTTGTCGCTCAGTGAAGACGGTGGCGACGGAAAGCCACACCGCGGCGGAAAGTCTTCAAAAGGACAGCACCGCTGCGTGGGAGCAGAGACAGACAAAGACGGTGTGGACGGAAAGCGTGGCGGCCGACAGGACGAGCCTTGCACTGGCACTTGACAGCACGCTGAGCCAACTGCCCGAAGGGGCGAGCTACACCTCGCGTAGCGGGCGTGCGAACGTGAAAGCCAGTGTGAAGCGCGGCGCCGAGGGCCAACCGGCAACGCTGATTATAGAGAGCAGCTGCGACAGCCTGGAACGCCTGTGCGTGGCTTATGAGACGGCCAACGAACGGCTGAGCGCGGTGAACGCCAGTTTGCAGCAACGCGTAGAAGCCCAAGGGACGACGCAGTTGAAAAGCGTTCGAACGGTGTTTGACTGGTGGTCGTTTGCGGCTGGTGTAGTGGCTGGCGCAGTAGTAATGACAATTCTATTAACAAAGAAGAAAGTATGAACGATTTTATGTACGGCTTGGCAGCCGTGAAGGTAGACGACAAGTTGCTCGGCTACATTGAAGAAGGCAGTTTCAAACTGAACGGTTCGAAAGGCGAAGTGACGGAGATCAATGCGGCGCAGAAGCATGGCGGCCCGGTGTTGGTGATACCGAAGTCGAACGGAACGATAGCCCCCAGCTTTGACCTCATCCAGATGAACTACACGAACATGGCCGACCTGATGGGCGGCGAGGTGACGAAGACGGGCGAGAACACTACGGGATGGAAAGCCCCCTCGTCGCTGGTGCAGATAACGACCAAGCTGACCATCCAGACCGACTCCTCGCACCAGATAACCATCAAGAAAGCCTTTGTGACAGCCTACATTGACGGTGACCTGAGTTTGGACAGCGTGTCGAAGATCAAGGTGGAGACCAAGGCATTGATACCCGATGACGGCGGTGCCCCGTTCAGCATTGACGACGTTACGGAATAGGCGTGATGAGCAGTAAGATAGAGAAACAGGCAGCGGAGGCACTTTTGGACATAGGTGTCTCCGTTCCTTTTAAGGAGCTGAAGTTGCCATGGCGGAAGCCCCCCCTGCGCCTGCGCTTCACGATGCACCGGCCGACCCTTGGGACCCAGATACGCATAGCGCGGGAGTTTGCCAAACTTGGCGTGACCCACGAAGAGCTGGAACAGTTGAGCGAAACCGAGCGCCTGGTGTGGCTGGGCAAGCACGGAAGGACGGTGAGCCGTATAGTGGCGCTGACGCTCTGCCGCGGGAAGTGGAGCGGCAGGTGGCTGACGGGGCTTGTGGCCTGGCTGCTTCGAGAAACGGTGGATGCGAGATGGCTGGAGGCCGCTTTTCGCCGTTGGACGCTGCTGCTGGGCACGGTGGGTTTCGAGCGTATTATCGCATTGTTGGCGGAGACGAATCCGATGAAGCCGACGATGGCGAGCCAAGAAAAGGAGGGGAGTTAAGGACGCGTTACGAGCGTTCCCATAGCCTCTTCGGCATGTTGTGGCAGGTGGCTCAGGCTACAGGTTGGAGCGTTGACTATCTGCTATGGGGCGTGAACTGGAGCACGCTGATGATGATGCTTGCAGACGCGCCTCGGTATGTGAAAGAGAAGCGCACAGAGCGCAACGGCCTCCGAAAGAAGGGCGGCAAGCGGACGTCGCAAGAGATATTGGAATGTTTTCAAACACAACTAAAGAAGAAGTAGACCGGAAATGAAAGCTGTAGAAGTGGAACTGCTGATGCGGGGCAACCTGAGCCAAGGAATGCTTGACGCGGAGACGAAGGCGAATTTGCTGGACACGTCGCTGAAGAAGGTGGGGATGACGATAGGCGGCGTGTTCACCGCGCAGAAGGCGATGGAGTTTGTGAAGACGATGATAGAGGTGCGCGAGGAGGTGGAGAACCTCAGCTTCTCTTTTGAGACATTGCTAGGCAGCAAGGACCAGGCCAATGCCTTTTTCTCTGAGCTTCGGCAGTATGCCGTAGAGACGCCATTGATGCTGAACGACTTGGCGAGCGGCGCGCAGACGATGTTGGGATTCAACATTGAGGCCGAGAAGGTGATACCCACGCTGAAGGAGATAGGCGACATCTCGATGGGCGACCGCGACCGCTTCAATTCGCTTGTGCTCGCCTTCTCGCAGATGTCGGCAACGGGTAAGCTGATGGGGCAAGACCTACTGCAGATGATCAATGCCGGTTTTAACCCCTTGGCGACGATGTCGGAGAAGACAGGCAAGAGCATCGGCCAGCTAAAAGACGAGATGAGCGCCGGCGCCATCAGTGCGGACATGGTGGCCCAAGCCTTTGCCGATGCGACGGCCGAGGGTGGCAAGTTTCACGGCATGCTGGACAAGCAGAGCAAGGGACTGAAAGGGCAGATATCCAATTTGGAAGGCGCCGTAGACGACATGTTCAATGCCCTTGGCGAGAAGAGCGAGGGCCTGCTGACCGGTAGCATTGAGGTGGCTTCGAGTCTTGTGAAGAACTATGAGGCCGTGGGGAAGGCATTGTTGTCGCTTGTTGCGGTGTATGGAACGTACAAAGCCGCCGTGATAGCGACCATAGCCGTGCAGAAAGCCGCTTCGTTTGTTGAGAACGTTCGGCTCGTAATGATGTTTCGCAAGGAGCTAGGACTCGCCACAGCTGCTCAACAAGCCTTCAACATTACGGCCAATGCGAACCCCTATGTGTTGCTCGCCACTGTGATATTGTCTGCCGCATCGGCCTTGGCAATCTATTACGAGAAATGCAGTGCCGTAGAAGATGAGACCGCCCGCGTGACAGAGCGCGAGAAAGAGCAGGCCGATGCCATCAACGACAAGAAGGAGGCTATAGAGGAATGCATCACTACCATTACGGACGAGACAGCTGCCGAGCAGGACAAACAGGCCGCGCTTGAAAAATTGAAGACGCTCATGCCGAGCGTGTTTGAGAAATACGAGACGGAGGAAGAGCTTATCAACAAGCTGACTGAGGCTCGGCGGGAATATAATGAAGAATTGCGTGAAGAGCGCAATCTCAAAGGAGAGGCCAATCTGAAAAGCGACCAACAGCGCGTAAGCGAATTGAAGAAGTATCTCGAATTGCGCAAGACACGTCGTAAAAAAGGCGAGTACTTCATGTCAAAAGAAGACGTCAGCTTGTACAAGTCGTTGGACAAGAAATACAAAAAAGAGGTGAAAGAGGCCCGCGGATGGTTCCAGACTTACGAAGACGCAATCAGCGAGATGATCAAAGCTAGCGAGGGGACGGTATGGAAAGATGTGCAACAAGTGCGCACGGATAACCACAACAAGTTCATAGCCAAGTTGAATACCCTGGATAAGGAAACGACACAAAAAACGATCAACTGCTACAAGAACTCCATCCAAAAAGCCCAAAGCGAAGGGAAGAAGCTGGTCAATCTCACCGACGAGGTCGTGCCCGTGAGCATCGAAGAACTGCAAAGCCGTATCAAATCCGCAACGGCACGTATCAAGACCATACAGGAAAACGCTTCCAAGGACTATATGAAAGACGCCAAGACTGCTTGGACGAAAGCCCAAAAGGAAGTGGCGAAAATCATCAAGAACCGCAACGACCGCTCACTGTATCCCGATGAAGCCTCCTACCTCGCAGCTCTTAAAAAAGCACGTGACGACGAAAAGAAGGCGAAAGCCAGTTATGAGGCGGCTGGCGGAGATACCTCCAAAAAGAAAACCACCACTAAGAAAACAACAGGCCTGACGGAGGCCGAAAAGTCCAACATTAAAGCTGCCGAGCAAGAAGAAAAAGGACGGCAGGCCGAAGCCGCCAGGCAAAAACAGAAAGCGAGCGAAAAACAGACAGCATTTGATTTGAGGCAAGCCGAGATAGACGGTTTGGAGGAAGGTTTTGAGAAGGAACTTGGAATCATCAATCTCAATTACGACAAACTGATAGAAGCCAATAGATTGCGCCAGCAGGAATGGATTGACGAATTGCAGAACATCTCCGACCTCTCATTTGAACAGGCACATCCTGATTGGAAAAAGCAGGGGCTTAAACGACCGACCGTTTCCTATGACGATTTGGGCGCCGACCAAAAGAACTATCTGACGCAATATGAAGTCGCCGCGGTTAAATACAAGCAGGACTCTGAGGCCAAACTCTATAAGGATTTGCTTGACAAATATCAGGACTATGAAGCCCAGCGTGCGAGCATCCGTGAGAAGTATGCGAAGGACAGGGGTAACATTGAGAGGGCAACGGACGCGAACGGTGCTCCGGTGAGCGAGGACGCGAAACAGCGCGCTCTGGCCGAGCTAGCGAAGCAGGAGAAACAGTCCCTGAAGGCTGTGGACGATGCGGAGTTGACGGAGCTGAGCAAGGAGAACAAGGCGCTGGTGGACCTGTTTGCCGACACGTCGGAGAAGAGTGTGGGAGAGATCCAGAAGATAATAGACCGCATCAAGCTGCTGATGGACTACCTGCGTGCGACGAAAGACAGCGAGGGCACGGCCGAGGTGAAGGACACGAAGGGCAAGACGGTGCGTAAAGTGACGCAGAAGGAGGTAGTGGACTTGGGCTTTTCGCCCGAAGACCTGAAGACCCTTGAGAAGAGCCCAGAGAAGTTGAAGGCGCTGACGGATCAGCTGGACAAGCTGAAGAAGGAGGTGGTGAGCAAGAACCCCTTCCGGTCGCTTGCCGACGCGGTGAAAGACCTGTTCAAGAAGGGCGAAGAAGGCGACGAGAAGGGGCTGGAGCAAAAGGTGAAGAACCTTGGCGAGAGCGCTGCCGCGTCGGCCGACATAGTGGGTGACCTGGCCGGGAAACTGAGCGAGATGTTTGCCGCCGCGGGCAACGACGGTATGGCCGAAGCGATGAGTACGCTACAGGACACGATGTCGAGCATCAGCAACATCAGCAAGGGCTTTGCCGAGGGTGGTTTGCTTGGCGGCATACAAGCCATAGCCGGCGAAGCCCTGAGCTACCTGACGAAAGCCTTTGAGGCCAGCGCCCGACACAAGGAGGCGCTGGAGAAGATTATGCAAGAGGTGATAGCCCAACAGCGAGAATACAACCTGCTGCTGATGGAGCAGAACCTGGAATACGAGAAAGCCCAGACGATATTCGGCACGGACACCTACGGCAAGGCCACGAACGCCGTGAAGGTGATGAAAGAAGCGTATGCCGACCTGAAGAATGAGATAGCCGGCACCGCGGCCCAACAAAAAGCCTTTGCCTGGAAAGAGACGGGGAATGCCGTTTGGGACATTGTGAAGAACCTGGACTACTCGAAGGTGAAAGAAGCCTATGCCGGGCTTGCCGACATTGAGATAAAGACCGGGCACAAGAAGACCGGCTTGTTTGGGTGGGGCAAGGGCAAGGATGTCTATTCGTCCATTTTGGATGTGTACCCCGAGTTGATAGACAGTGCGGGCAACCTGAACCGCAAGTTGGCCGAGAGCATACTGAACAGCCGGGAGTTTGCGGACAACGACAAGGAAGCCCTGCAGTACATGATAGACCTGTATGACGAAGCCGAGGAAGCTTGGGACGAGGTGAAAGACTACTTCGAGGACATCTTTGGCGACCTTGGTCAGACGCTGAGCGATGCGCTGGTGGACGCCTTCAAGAACGGGAGCGATGCCGGTGAAGCCTTTGTGGACTCGCTGACAGAGATGCTGGAGACGCTGGCGGAGCAGATGATTTACACGGTGACGCTGGCGCCCTACTTGGAGCAAGCCCAGGAAGAGATGCTCAACGTGATGAAACGCGACGACCTGACAGACGAGGAGAAGTTCTCGAACTACGTGCGCATCCTTGACGAGATGACGGATAATGCGCTGAGCCAGCAAGGCACGTTCAACTCGCTGATGGATAAATACAAACAGATGGCCAAGGAGAAGGGCATAGACCTTTGGGCTGCTGACAGCACGACCCAGACGGGCAAGAGCGGTGCGTACACGACGGCCTCGCAGGAGAGCATCACGAAGTTGGAGGGCTTGTATACCTCCATGCTGATTCATGAGACGAGCATAGACACCAACGTGGAGAATGTGGCCGTGAGCCTGCAGACCGCGCTGGGACACCTGAAGCGCATAGAAAGCCATACGGGCGACTGCAGCGAGACGCTGACGCTGATGCGCAAGGATATGCAAGAAATGAGAAATGACTTGTCGACTCTGCGTAGAGACGGCATCAAAACCCGATAGACGACGATGGAGATAACGAAAGGGCTGCTATACATCAACAACAAGGACGCCGCGACGGAATGGGGCGCCTTCCTGACGGAAAAGAAAGCCGGCGAGTGGACGAACTACGAAGCCCTGCTGAAGCCGAGCAGTACGAAAGAGCTGACCGTAGTGGACAATCCTGACAAGGACGGCGAGGAACTGCCCGAAGAGATAGAGCTGCACTTGCAGGCGCGGGATGTGGAACTGTACTTCTGCCTGTGGGCGGCGACGACGGCGGAATACTTTGTGAACTATGGGAAGTTTTTCAGCACGTTGGTGACGGGCAACAAGGGGTGGCTGCAACTGCGCGTGCCGGAGATAGACCGCACGTTTACCCTGCGCTACCTCGGCGTGTCGGAAACGGAACAACTGACCCCGCTGGGCGATGGTGGCGTGTGCAGCCGTATGCGCCTGAAATTCCGCGAACCCAAGCCCCAATACTAATTGAACCTTGTTCAACCCCCCTTTGAACACCGAACAAAGCCCATGGAACTGAAGATATATGACAAGAAAAACGCCTTGCGGGCGGTGCTTGTGCCCGACGAGAGCAGCACCCACCACGAAGAAGTGGGCGGTGACGATTACCTGAGCGTGTCGCTGGACAGTCCCGAAAGTGTGAGCCTGGAGGTGAACGACTGGACGATATGGGAGGGCAAGAAATACTGGTGTATGGAAGCCTACCGCCCCAAACAGACGGGAAAGCGGAAATGGAGTTACTCACTGAAGCTCTATGGTGCGGCAAGCCTGATGAAGCAAGCCCTGATGCTGAACACGGAGGGCAGCCCCCTGTTTGCCTACACCGCGACGGCCCGTGAGCACGTGGCCCTGGTGGTGAAGAATCTGAACCGCTGGATGGGCAATATTACGGACTGGAAGGTGGGTCAGGTGGAAGAGACCGGCAACCTGGTGATCGACTACTCGGAGGGCGTGTACTGTTCAGACGCATTGCAAAAAATAGCCGACGAGGCAGAAACCGAATGGTGGGTGGAAGGCATGACGGTGAACGTGTGCCGCTGCGAGCGTGGCGACGAGGTGACACTGGATTACGGCAACGGCCTGCTGAGCCTGGAGCGCGACACGGCAGACAACGTGAAATTCTTCACCCGTTTGTTCCCGATAGGCAGCACCCGCAACATTGATGCCGAGAAGTATGGCTACAGCCGACTACAGTTGCCAAGCCGAACGACCTACGTGGAGCAACGGACGGAGCAGGGCATCGTGGAACACTACGAGCAGAGTGCGTTTGCAGACATCTATCCCCGGCGCACGGGCATCGTAAGCGCTGTGCGCAAGGAAACGAAGACGGGCGACGACGGCGATCCGTTCGACATCTACTACTTCAAGGACAGCGGGATGAACTTTGACCCAAACAGCTACGAGATAGCCGAGCTGGTGAAACGCGTGACCTTCCAGACGGGGCAACTTGCCGGGTTGGGCAACGATGAGGACAACGAGCACTACTTTGAGGTGAACTTCAACAGTACGACCCGCGAATTCGAGCTGATTACGATATGGCCCTATGACGATGACACCCAGTTGCCCGGCGGTGTGCTGATACCGGCGGTGGGCGACACCTACATCCTATGGAACGTGCGCATGCCGGACGAGTATTACCCCATCGCCGAGAAAGAATTTGCCTCGGCCGTGGACAAATATATGGCCGAGCACTGCCTGGACCAGAGCGTGTACAAATGTTCGACGGACTATGTGGATTTGCAGCGGCGCGGCGTGAGCCTTGGCATTGGACAGAAAGTGCGGTTGGAGAGCGACGTGTACTTTGCGGATGGCTATCGCAAGAGCCGCATTACCGTGGTAGATCAGAAACTGGTGCGGCCGACGGAAGCCGACATCGAGATTAGCGACGTGCTGTCGCAGACGAGCCAAAGCCGGCTGAGCAATGAAATCAGCGACGTGAGGAACGAAGTGAAGGCCAACACGGTGGAACTGCCCGACCTGATACGCTCGTGGGACACGACGCAAGCGACGGACAACAACCTGTACTCCGCCAGACGAAGCCAGCAGGAATTTCTGAGCAAGAAGCGGAACGACCGCGCGAAGGGGCGCATCACCTTTGAACAAGGCGTGGCCTTTGGCGACGGGAACGGCACGATAGACGGACAGGGCAACGCAGAGCTGCTGAGCCTCGTGGTGAGAGAACTGCTGAGCAGTGCGAACTACACGGGCAGCGGAATTGCCGACAGTGGCTGGAAGATATGGCTTGACGAAGAGAAGCTGTCGCACCTGGTGGTGGACAAACTGACGGTGCGGCAGGTGATGACCGTGTTCGAGCTGCTGATAAACAAAGTGCGGAGCGTGGGCGGCCAGATTTGTGTGAGCGCGGCAAACGGCAAGATAAAGGCGGTGGAGGAGCAGGACGACTACTACCTCATCACCTTTGAGCAGGACTGCATGTACGCGGCGCACGACCTTGTGCGTTGCCAGACGTTCACGGGCAATGACTTGCGGAGCTACTGGGTGGAGGTGGCCGACGCGACGGCGGACGGCATCGTGGTGGCAAAGAGCGAGTTTGGCGGCGTGGCCCCCAAGGCCGGCGACGAGACGGTGCTGATGGGCAACACGGCGAACGCCGACCGCCAGAACATGGTGCTCATCAGCGCCACCGAAGACGGCCAGCCGAGGGTGGACGTGATGGACGGCGTGAAGGGGAAGACCTTCGACGACTGCCTCAGGGCTCGGCTCGGCAACCTCGACGGCATCAAGGACGACACGTTCCCTGCCGACCGCCAGCCTCAGGGCAACGGCCTCTATGCCGACAACGCCTACCTGAAAGGCACGTTCCTGCTGACGACGGGCGAGGACGTGAAGACGCGGTTTGAGGTGACGGAGGGCAAGATAGACAGCGC
>CAVCAV010000024.1:0-16039 GCA_963600165.1 Christensenella sp. UBA1685
CCGTCTTGCTGATGCCGCAAATGGCGGAGTACTGGTCGAGCATGCTGATGTTCTCAAGATTGTTGAGTTCGCTGAAGATGCTGAGCTGCGAGAACTTCGTGATGCCTGTGAGAAATGTGAACTCGAGGTAAGGGTCAAGCTTCTTGAGCGGACTGTAGAAGTTCTGCATGATGCGGCGCAAGGTGCCGAGGTTCTCCTTTTCGTGAACGACGTCGAGCAACGGCGCATCATATTCGTCAATGATGACCACCACCTTTTGGCCCGTCTGCTCGTAGGCACTTCTGACCAGTTCTATCAGTCTTAAGTTGGACTCTGTATGTTTTCCGTTGGCACAACCGTAAGTCTGTTCGTAAGGCTCAAGTTCGGTGCCGATGTATTGTTCAAGGCTTTCTGCGTCGAAGTGCTTGGCTCCGCTCATGTCGAAGTGGAGCACGGGGTGCTTCACCCAATCCTTCTCATAGTCGGATATGGCGAGTCCTTCAAAGAGTTCCTTCCGACCTTCGAAATAGGCTTGAAGCGTAGAGGCAAAGAGCGACTTGCCGAACCGCCGCGGGCGGCTCAGAAACACGTAGCTCATCTGTTTTTCGCGGAAGTCGACAATGTATCTCGTCTTGTCGATGTAGAGATATTTGCCTTCGCGGATTTTTTCAAAAGTCTGTATCCCGACAGGATATTTATTTACTATTTCGGTCATAGCGGTGTGCTCTTTACGTTTCACGCGGCTAAGTTACGAGTAATTTCTTTAGTGCGCTTGCACGCAACGTCCCTAAAATCCAACTGAAAATCGTACTTTTGTGGCATAATCCATCATTTTATATTTTTCAAAACTTACAAATGGGACTCATCGAATTCAGCAAACTTCCGATAAACACGCTCGTCGGTGCCGACTGGCGCACATTCAAGGAAATCACCCGCGGACGCGACGTCGACGGACCGTGGAAAGGCAAGTACCGCCTGACGAAGGCCGTTTGCCGACTCCTCTCCGTGCTCGCCCCCATCCAGGAAAAGCGCTACCGCAAGCAGCTCGCCGACCAACCCCTCCAGCACGACCCCGTGTTCATCCTCGGCCACTGGCGTTCGGGCACCACCTTCGTGCACAACGTGCTCTCGTGCGACAAGCACTTCGGCTACTGCACCACCTACCAGACCGTCTTCCCCCACCTCATGATGTTCGGACAGCCGTTCTTCAAGAAGAACATGTCGTGGCTCATGCCCGACCACCGTCCCACCGACAACATGGAACTGGCCGTAGACCTCCCGCAGGAAGAAGAGTTCGCGCTCTCCAACATGTGTCCCTACACATACTACAACTTCTGGTTCTTTCCCAAATACATCCAGGAGTATTGCGACAAGTACCTCACGTTCAACGACATCACCCCCACGGAACTCTCCGCATGGGAAGAGGCTTTCCGCAAACTCATCAAGATTTCGCTCTGGAACACCGGCGGCACGCAGTTCCTCTCCAAGAACCCGCCCCACACCGGCCGCGTGAAGGAACTCGTGAAGATGTTCCCCAACGCCAAGTTCATCTATCTCATGCGCAATCCCTACACCGTGTTTGAGAGCACCCGTTCGTTCTTCACCAACACCATACAGCCCCTCAAGCTCGAGGAGATGAGCGACGAAGCCATCGAGACGAACATCCTCAGCGTCTACAAGAAGCTCCACGACCAGTACCAGGCCGACAAGAAGCTCATTCCCGAGGGCAACCTCATCGAAGTGAAGTTCGAGGACTTCGAGGCCGACGCTCTGGGCATGACGGAAAAGATTTACAGCACCCTCGGCATTCCCGGATGGGACGAAGCCAAGACCGCCATCGCACAGTACGTGGAGTCGAAGAAAAAATACAAGAAAAACAAGTACCAATACGCCGAACGCACACGCCGCCTCGTGGAAGAAAACTGGGGCGATGTGCTCAAGCTCTGGGGCTATAGCTTGTGATGAACTTACGACAACAACTTTTTTAGACAATAAAACGTTCAAAACAAATAAAACGAGGCTGCGCCCTCTATGGGGGCGAGCTCTCCCGAGCTCGCTTTAGCGAAGATGCAAAGCGAAGTTTTATTCGTTTTGAACGTTTTGTTCTTTACCTCCCTTTTATTTCCCACCACCATGCCAGCACGCCTTCTTTGGGTGGACGACGAGATAGAAATGCTCAAAGCCCACATCCTTTTCCTCGAGAAGAAAGACTACGAAGTAGACACCGCCTCCAACGGACCCGACGCCATTGACCTGTGCCGGGAGAAGAACTACGACCTCATTCTTCTTGACGAAAACATGCCCGGCCTCTCCGGACTCGAAACGCTTCAGCGGCTCAAGGACATCGTGCCCAACGTGCCCGTGGTCATGGTGACGAAAAACGAGGAAGAGGACATCATGGACCAGGCCATCGGTTCCAAAATAGCCGACTACCTCATCAAGCCCGTCAATCCCAGCCAGATTCTCCTCACCCTCAAGAAAAACATCCATCAGCGCGAAATTGTGCAGGAAGTGACGCAGACCGGCTACCGCCAGGAGTTCTCGCGCCTCGGCATGCAGATGAGCGAAAGTCTCACCCCCGACGAATGGAAGGAACTATACCGCCGTCTTGTCTACTGGGAACTCGAACTCTCCGAAGCCGACTCGCAAATGGACGACATGCTCCGCATGCAGAAGGAAGAGGCCAACCTCAACTTTGCCAAGTTCATCAGTAAAAACTACGAGACGTGGGTCAACAACCCCGACGACCGCCCCCTCATCAGTCCCGACCTCTTCAAGCGCTGCGTCTTTCCCCGTCTCAACGCCGGGCGGAAAGTGTTCTTCCTTGTGCTCGACAATTTCCGCTACGACCAGTGGCGCGTGCTTTCGCAGGAACTCGCCGACGACTTCGACATCGACGAAAACCTCTATTTCAGCATCCTCCCCACCGCCACGCAATATGCCCGCAACGCCATTTTTGCCGGACTCATGCCCCTGCAGATTCGCCAGATGTATCCCGAATTGTGGGTCGACGAGGACGAAGACGAGGGCAAGAACCTCAACGAGGAAATGCTCATCCGCCGGCAGATGGAACGCTTCCGCCGCCGCGAAACCTTTACCTACCACAAGCTCAACGACTCTGAAGCCGCCGACAAAATGCTCTCGCAGTTTGCCTCCCTCTCCCAGTCGCCCCTCAACGTGCTCGTGGTCAACTTCATCGACATTCTCAGCCATGCCCGCACCGAAAGCCGCATGGTGCGCGAGCTCGCCGGCAACGAAAGTGCCTACCGCAGCATCACCCTCTCGTGGTTCCGCCATTCGCCCGTGAAGGAGCTCTTCTCGCGTCTGGCATCGCTCGACTACGACATCATCATAACCACCGACCACGGCAGCATACGCGTAGACACGCCCACCAAAGTCGTTGGCGACCGCAACGTCAACACCAACCTGCGCTACAAGCTCGGCAAAAACCTTTCCTACAACGCCAAGGAGGTATATGAAGTGCGACAGCCCAAAAACCTGCAGCTCCCTGCACCCAATTTGAGCACAAGTTATATCTTTGCCACCGGAGCACGCTTCTTCGCCTATCCCAACAACTACAACTACTACGTGCAGTACTACCGCGACACCTTCCAACACGGAGGCGTTTCGCTCGAAGAAATGCTCGTACCCCTCGTCACGCTCCGCCCCAAGGCTTCGCGGTGAAATGTTTCTTAAAGCCATATACAGATGAAAACCTTACCCCCCCGCTATTCCCATGAAACACTTCTGTCTGCCTTTCGCCCTATTGCCGCTCTTCGCCTTCCCGCTGCAAGCCGCAGCACAGAAGACCGACACCACACGAGTTGCCACTGAGCAAACCGACTCGTCGCGCTATTCGCTCAACGAGGCCACCGTTACGGCCACGCGCCTCGTGTTCGTCACCAAAAAAGACACCCTCATTTACGACATGGACGCGCTTGGAGCCACCAAGGGCGACATGCTTCGCGACATGATAAACCGCATGCCCGGCCTCGAACTGCGCAACGGTCGGCTCTACTTCAAAGGCCGCGCCGTCACCCGTCTGCTCGTCAACGGCTACGACTTCAAGCGCGGCGACACCACGAAAGCGCTCGACAACCTCCCCGCCTACATCATCAAAAGCGTCAAAGCCTACGAGGGCGACACCGACCAGCACCGCATCACCGGCATCGACGACGGACAGAAGGAGCAGGTGGTCGACGTCATCCTCCGCAAGGAATATCTCGGCACATGGACCGGCAATGCCGACCTCGGCTACGGCACCGACGACCGCTACCGCTACCGCCTTTTCGCCAACACTTTTACCCAAGAAATGCGCATCTCCGTCTACGGCGGCTACACCAACACGGGGCAGTACCAGTCTGCCAGCGACTACGGCGACTGGAGCGACAACGGCGGCGCAGGTTCCAGTTCGGGCGACACCCGCTACTTCATGCCCGGCTTCTCCGGCATGTGGCACAACAAAAAGAAGGAAGGGCAGACAGGCTACTTCCGTCTGGAATATGGCTTCGACTACGACTTCCGCGGCCACAACGACTTCCAGCGCTCCGGCGCGGAAACCTATCTCGACGACAACACGAGCAAATTCACCCTCTCACGTTCGTACTTGAAAAACGACGAAAAGATTCTCCGTCCCAATGCCACCGTAGTGTGGAACGCATGGAAAGGATTCTATGCGCAGGTCTCTGCCGGCTACAGCCACCAAAAGCAGACTGAGCGCGGCACCTCGCACAACGGCACGTGGACTGACGACGTGGAAAAAGCCTACGAGTCGCCGCTTGATTCCGTACTCGCCCACCTCGCCACGGGATTTCCCGAAGGCGAAACCGTCAACTTCACACGTAGCACGAACGGCTACTCGCAGCACCAGAACACCGTATACGCCAACTACTATCTGACGCAGAAACTTACGCAAAAGAACCTGCGCCTTTCCGCCCGCGGCTACACCATGAACACCAACGAGTCGTGCAGCAGCAACAACCTCACGGCCTACAGCTATTACCAGCCCACCGCCGCGCAGATGGATCCGCTCTACAACCGCTTCAGCGACAAAGGCAGCCGAAACCTTTACAGCCAGAATTTCCTCGACCTCAATGTGCCCGTTCCCTTCTTCAACACGGTGCGTTTCACCTACGGCTTTGAATACACCCGCACGAAAACCGACAACTACGGATTCCGTCTGGAACGCGTGGGCGACCTCTTTGCCGACTACGACGAATATCTCAAAACCTTCGGCACACTTCCCGCCACGGCCGACTGGCGACAGATTGCCCGCGATGCCGAAATCACGCTCAACTCCGACAAACTCTCGCGCAACCATTGGGCCGAACTGCAGCTCCAGTACAACAAGAAGCACATCTACGCTTCCGTGCAGAACCTCGTGAAGTTTCTCCACGACGAGCTCGACTATGCCAAGGGCGACTACACGCCGCTCCATCCCCGCCGCAACGCCACGAGCTACCTGCTCAACTCGCAGTTCCGCTACACCACCGACAGCATCGGGCGCTTCAACTTCGGCTATATGTTCTCACGCAATCCCGCCGGCATCAACAACTACGTGGACATCCCCGACCTTTCCGACCCCTTGAACATCACGCTCGGAAGCGCAGCCTTCGGCACCATATCCAGCCACCGCGCAAGTTTCTCCTACGACATCACGCTGCGCAGCGGCCGCGTGTTCTCCTTACAGACCGCCTACAGCAAGACGAACAACACCACCGCCACGCGGGCCACTTACGACAAGGCCACGGGCGTGACCACCTCACAGTCCGTCAACGTCAACGGGGCTTGGGACTATAATTCATCCCTCAGCTTTTCCAGTGCTTTGGGAAAGAAAAAGCGCGCCAATTTCAGCCTCAACGCCGGCTACAACTTCTCCAACGTGCCCAACTATTCCGTGGCCACTTCGGGCGACCCGCTCCTCCGCAACGACAAGCAACACACGGCTTACCTTTCGGGAAACGTGAACGTCAACTACGGCAAGGTGTATTTCGGCGTGAACGCCAACGTCAACTATTCGCGCTTCAAGAGCGACCTCAAGAACCTTTCGGGCAGCGAACTCGCCGTGGCCTACTACGGCGCAAACGTCACGTGGAAAGCACCGCTCGACTTTGACTTCAAGTCAAACGTCAGCATGCGCCACTACATCACCTCCACCGCACGCCAGTTCAACAACTTCCGCACCGTGTGGAACGCCAGCCTCACCAAGTCGTTCCTCCGCAACAAGTCGCTGGCCCTGCAGCTCGAGTGTTCCGACATCCTCAACCAACGTTCGGACAACAATGTAGAGCAGACCGCCACCCGCCGCTACTGGGCTGACGGCAAATGTGTGGGCCGCTTCTTCATGCTCCACGTCATCTACCGTTTCAGCACAAAGAAAAAAGGCTGACGGGTGTTGCCCATGTTAAGTACATTGACAAGCCGCCACAACTGCCTCTTTGGGTATAGTTGTGGCGGTTTGTCGCCTACCATGTTGCCACAACTTTCGCATTTCGGATTTGGACTTCTGTTATACCCGCCCCCACACAACACGCCGACACAACGCCAACCGTTAAAAACCGAAATCCGAAACTGCAATAACTGCAAGATTTTTTGCAATTTTGCTTTTGGACCACATTGCCGGCCGTCCGCTTGCATCCGCCAGGCCGGCGGATGCCACGCAAACGAGTCAAAAAGCCTTTTTCTTTCCACCCATAAACACCCCCAAGCCACTTGCCGATCGTTACAGACCCTACCTGGATATTCTTCACGGTGCTTGGCATCATACTCTTCGCACCGATGCTGCTTGAGCGCCTGCGCATACCTTCTATCGTGGGCATGATATTTGCGGGCATTCTCATCGGCCCGCACGGACTCCATGTGCTCGACCGCGACGGGAGCTTCGAACTCTTCGGAAAGGTGGGCCTCTACTACATCATGTTTCTCGCCTCGCTCGAGATGAACCTGCAGGACGTGCAGCGCATCAAAGGCAAGGCCGCCACACTGGGCCTTCTCAGTTTTGCCATACCTATGGTGATAGGCTACATGGCAAACAGTTTCGTGCTCGGATTCAGCGCAGCCGCCGCCGTGCTCATGGCCGCCATGTATGCCTCCCACACCCTCATTTCCTATCCCCTCGTGCTCCGCTACGGCCTTTCAAGGCTGCAGAGCGTGAGCATCGCCGTGGGCGGCACCATCGTGGCCGACACCCTCACGCTCCTCGTGCTTGCCGTGGTGGGCGGCGTGTTCAAGGACCACGTGGACGGACTCTACTGGGTGTGGCTCGTGCTGAAGGTGGTGGTTCTCGGCTTGGTCATCGTCTACCTCTTTCCCCTTTTGGGCCGCTGGTTCTTTCGCCGCTACGACGACAGCGTGGCGCAATACGTATTTGTGCTCACCCTCGTCTTCCTCGGCGCCGGCCTCATGGAACTCGTGGGTATGGAAGGCATTCTCGGCGCCTTCCTCGTGGGCATCGTGCTCAACCGCCTCATCCCGCCCACTTCGCCGCTCATGAGCCACATCGAGTTTGTGGGCAATGCGCTCTTCATTCCCTATTTTCTCATCGGCGTGGGCATGATAATCAACGTGGGAGCACTCTTTAAGCACGACAACGGCCTCCTCGTGGCCGCCGTGATGGTGGGCGTGGGCATCGTGAGCAAATGGCTCGCCGCCTTTGCCACCCAGCGTATGTTCGGCCTCAGCAAAGAGGAAGGCACGCTCATGTTCGGCCTCACCGGTGCACGCGCCGCCGCCACGCTCGCCGTGGTGCTCGTGGGCCACGGCATCGTGCTCCCCGACGGCAGCCGCCTGTTGGGCGAGGACGTGCTCAACGGCGCCATGATTCTCATTCTCGTCACCTGCGTGGTCAGCTCGTTCGTCACCGAAAACACCTCGCGCAAACTCCTCCTCAAACAGACAGAACTTTCTACCGATACGGCCGAGGACGACAACGCCCCCGACCGCCTGCTCATAGCCATCAGCAACCCCGACACCGTGGTGCCCCTCGTCAACCTCACGCTCATGCTCCGCACGCCGCGCTCCATGGTGCCGCCCCTGGCGCTCAACGTGGTGCTTGAAGGCGACCCCTCGGCACGCCAGCAGGGCCTCATGCAGCTCCACCGCGTGGAAAAGATGGCCGCCGCAGCCAACGTGGAAATACAAACGTTCAGCCGCTGGTCGGTGAACGTGGTGAGCGGCATCAGCCACACGGTGAAGGAATCCGCCATATCGGACCTCGTGGTAGGTCTGCACCAGAAGCAGCGCATCTCCGAGTCGTTCTACGGCAAACTCGGCGTGGACCTTCTGGCCTCCATTGAGCGCCAGCTCATCATCTTCCGCAGCGTCATTCCCCTCAACACGGTGCGCCGTCTGCACCTCCTCGTCACCCCAAAAGCACAGTATGAAAGCGGATTTGCCCACTGGGCACAGCGCGTGTCGCTCCTTGCGCAGCAGATGAGCTGCCCCGTGGAAGTATACAGTTCGCCGCGCACACTCGAAGCCCTCCAGCTCTACTGGGAAAGCACGAAGCGGGGCGTACGGGCCTATTACCATGAATTCAACTCGTGGAACGACTTCCTTCCCCTTGCCCACGAAGTGCACCTCGAACACATGGTGATCTTCGTCATGGCCCGCCGCGGCACCATCTCCCGCCACAGCTACATGGACCGCCTTCCCGAACAGGTGGAACGCTGCTTCTCCCAGCGCAACCTCCTCTTTATCTATCCCTACCAACCCGCCACCGAAAGCACCGCCAAAGCCTCCCTCCGCGCCGGCGTTCCGCTCAATGTAAAATAGCGGCTCTCTCCATCGCACTCGCTTAAGCGGCTTCAAGTGTGTTGATACTACTGATTGTTGCAAAACTCAAGCCCTGGCTAAATAAGGTGACTTCTAACCGGTGACGCAATGTCACCGGTTAAATTCTCGCTTAACCGATAAATGCATGGCTAAGACGCAATGCTAAACACGACAACAAAAATCCAATAAGAATATGAAAGAAACGAAACGATTGAAGTTCATGTGGGTCTTGATGACCCTGTTGGTGAGCGGCTTCTTTGCCGCAAGTTGCTCTTCGGAGAATGTAGGTCATGAAGGACAGGCAGAACTGCACTTCTATGCCGAAAACATCAGCGTGAAGACCGCTGCAAACGAGGCGGGCATTACGACCGACTCCGTTTTCAAAGCCCTGAACCAAAAGCTGGCGGGCCTCGACGGATGGTATGCTGACAACGACCAAACGCTTTCTGCGACCAAGAAACTGGCAGACGAGGCGGTGGAAACGTTTGAGACGGCAGACATGAAGGACGTGCCTTTCTACGGACGTTTTACGGTAAGCTACAAGTCGTACGTTCCCGTGCGCGAGGTGAAACTCGGCGAATACTCCAACAAACCGCTGGGCAAGGCCACGCTGTCGACACTCCTTGCACAGATTGCAGCCGACAATGCCGACGGATTTACTGTAGATGCCGTCACGCTCGAACCCGTCACGAAGGGTTATGCCGTTTCGCTCGCCGCCACGCAAAACAGTTTTGGCGCAGAGGGTCTGGCCCGCGTGATTGACTACGTGACAGCCCACAGCGAGGTTAACGCCTACGGCGGTTGGCTCAACTCGGACAACAACCAGTATTACTACGACGCCACCGTAATCTGCACCACGCGCGAAGAGGCCGAAGCCCTTGCGCGGGAAAACAACCAGATCGCTTATTTCGACCTCGAAAACATGGAGGAAATCAGGCTCTAAGACTACTGTCGCCTGGGGGGCGCAAGCGCATGTGGACGAACGATGTGGACGAACGATGGGGACGAACGATGGGGGCGAAGTCTCCCGACTTCGCGCTCTACACGGCTTGCATGCTCTACACGGCTTGTGCCCTCCATGGAGGCGACGTTTGAAACGTCGCGTTCTACACGGCAAAAGAAGTTGCTCGTGCGGCGAAGCGAAGTCGGGAGACTTCGCCCCCATGCGCTTGCGCCCCCAGCGCAGCGTATGGGGGCTATTTACAACACCACGCTTATATCATCTGTCGCCTTCACATCATAAAAACTGTCGCCTTCCCAATAAACCATCGGGGCCAATGCTTCGGAAAACTTGCAGTAGTTACATTCAGCTTGACGTCTCTTCAATTCTGCAAGCCTGGCATCCAGCTCCTCCTGCGATTTGGCGAAAACAAAATTCCAATAGCACCGGTCTTCCGAGGCATAGTCCTCCGCGTCAAAACAAGGATACCCCTTACTGTCCCTACCGATATAAACGCCCTCCTTCGCATTGCCATTGATAGAACAGAAGATGACCTCGCGTATGTTCTTGAATTCTACTCCGAGAACAGAAAATGAACTTGTGTTTTTGATTGTCTTCATAAAGGGGAATTTGTTTGTTGTGTACTATAGAAACATATCTTCCAATACAGTTTTTGCTTCCTTGTTTTCGGCTATCAATCTCTGACCTATAGGTCAAAAAAAACGTAGAAAATTGCGCGGATATCTGCCCACAGCAAAATATCCGCGCAGTTCCCTGTAGAGACTTTCGGGTAACATTTCGGTCCCTACTCAATTTTTACATATGGCTTTATTACGTCAATGCTCCATGCATAATTGAGATTCGCCTGTGAGCCGTCGGCAAATGTACCTGATGTTATGCCAACGGCTTCTCCGTATTCGTTTATCAGTGCACCTCCACTGCTTCCGTGGTCTATCAAAGCACTGATTTGCATCAAATTATCTCCCCTCCATTGAGAGATTTCACCCGAAGAGAAGGTATTTTCCAAACCTCTTGGACTTCCTATCGCAAAAACGCGTTGTCCGACTTCGGGCCTTTTTGAAGCGATTGGTATATAGTTGTCGTTGTTGTAGTCTATACGAAATATGATAAAATCTTCGTCTTCACTTCGTTGGTATATCTCAGAGACTTTGTAGGCAGTATCATCGTTCGGCATCTTTATTGCTTCCGCTCCAATTCCAGTACCTTGGAATACGTGATAATTGCTTACCGCAAGACCATTCTCGCCGATAAAGAAGCCTGAACCTTGATATACATTACTTCCGTCTGTAGTGTATACCATAAATACCGCACTGCTGTACTTTCTGAATATTTCCGATCCTTCAAGCACCGTTTTGCTCGATGACTTCTTGGCAATGAGGCTTGGTGTCTCCTTAGGTTGGGCTTCCTCTGATACCTCACGATTGTGCGGGGTACGTTCTTTTCGGTTATGCCCGGACTTGTGCGCACACGAGACAATTGTCAGAAACCCCAAGATAAATGCTATATATTTAATTTTGCGCATTTTCTATGATGTTTTTGGGTATGATATGAATTACAAACCTTTGGTTTTCGTGCTCGTTTCTGCCACGCTCTCTCATCAAAGTGTTGTCCAATTCACGAAACTTGGCATTTCCTTCGCCGTCGGTAAATCCAAAGTTGTAGCGTCCGTCTCCGCTACCGGCTATTTGTATCTCACAATTGGTGCCGAAGTCGATGTGACATACGTCTTTCCAAAATTTCATTAGTGTGAGTGCACGCTGAAAGCTCAAACGGTAATTTTGGTCCGTTTGCCTTATTGAATTGCGCGAAGCCTGTCCTTCGATAATCAACAAATATTGGTTTGTAGAATTCCGTTTCAAAAAGCTTTGCAATTCAACGCCAGCCGCTTTCAGCTTTTCTGTGTCTGTCTGTAAATCGGTCAAGTCTGATTTCAACTCATCAAAATAGCAACGCACGTCCAACACGTACTTCTTGTATTCTTTCTTAAAAGCGTAATAGTCAGACCTGTCGAGTTCTTTTGTCGAAGCTTCTACTTCCTTAATCGCTTGCAATTGATTCTCGGTTGCTTCCATTCTCTTGTGAAGCAACACGATGACAAGTACAAAGAGGGTCAACATGATGAAAAAAAGGCTTGTCATCAGGTCGGAGTAGCTTGTCCAAAAGAACGATTCTTTTTTATGTTGCATAGTTTCTATTTATTGCTGACAGTGTCATTTCTCATTGTGTCATTTATCATAGGTGCAACTGTTGTAGTATCAACTTGCTCTGGTTCCACAAGCTCAAGCTCGGTCATGGCTTCGCGGCTTGTGTGCATCACATTATACACCGTGTTTGTGACGCAAGCAGCAGCTATGATAATGGCGGATGCAACAATTGTCCACTTCATCCAAGATGGGAAGCCTCCTGCTGCAAAGCCGTAATCCTTGGTTCCGCCGGTAGAAACAATTTCTGTTGATTGCTTTGATGTTTGCTTTAACGCTCCAATGACACTTGAAGCCAATGCAGTATTTGAGGCTTCTATCCTATCAATTAGTTTGTCCAATTTTGAAGGAATGGAAGAAATCTCTGACAATTTTTTCTCAAGTTGTGGAAGTCGGTTTATCTCTGCGCTAAACTTCGTTTGTATGTCCTTGTTTACTTTTTCAAATTCTTCTTTTTGTTGCTTAATGATGTCCTTGAAGCTCTCTGCCTGTTCTGTAAGCGTTTTGTTCAAATCAGATGAATTGGTAGCCGCATTTTCTTTAAGTGTTCGTAGCGCTTGTCTCAATGCATGGTCAGCGTCTGCGGTATCTTTTGCGATAACACCCTTATGCTTGCTGAAGAAGTTGCGTATTTCCTCCAGCACATGGAGACGCTCTGATTCACTCTCAAACTGGGTGGTAAACTTGTGGATAGCATCCGTGTAACCATGAATGTCGTTCAGATACTCGTTGAATTGTTCCAGCTTGTCGGTACATTCTTTGAGTTCTTTCAATACGTTGACATTGGCTTTGGCCATCTTCATAACATCCATGTCATGGACAGCTTTTATAATGTCGGCTTGGATGCAGTAAGATTTATTCACTTCCTGTAACGCACCCCGTAGATTCGTGGTGTTGCTGGCGAATGTGTCATTGAATCTGTTGAGATTCTTCACCAACTTGTTCAAGGCGTCTGATGTGTCAGAAGGCAATTCCGGCAACAGTTTGGCCTGAAGCCAAGCAAGGAAAGTATTCTTGCCGCCTTCGCCCTTGATTTTACGGCTCTTGAAAAGTATAGAGCCCCATGTGGTAAAAATTATGCCACAGATACTTGCCAGCATAGCCCACGCTACTCCGGAAAGCAAATCGTTGACGCCGTTTGCAGCTGCACCAAAATTTCCTGCCCCGGAAGATAGCAATGCGGTAATGCTCCCTGTGTACAAAAGTGAAGTCAGACCGACAATCACGCCGGCCATAGTTCCTGCCAGTCCGCAATAAAGCGGAATGGGGGTGAGGGTGTTTACATCATTTTCAACAGAGTCGCAATGGCGGTCCACCGCGTCTTTAAGCAGTTGAAAGTCAATCACCGACCCGGAATTGCTTCCCAAATATTTGTTTATAGAATCTTTGATTGACTCAAAAACGGCATTACCGTTTCCAATGATACCGGAAACAAAACCTGTCTCGGAGTTATGTTTGATTCCCCAAGTCTCTGCTAACGCAAATATATTGCTGTATTCATTCATCCTGTTTACATTCTTGCGAAAGAAATGTACTTGCAATAGAATGATGGCGATAACTATAAGTGGTACAACGATAGACATGCGCTTATTTAGATATGGTTATTTTTAATTTTTCAACTACTTTCCAAAGGCCGTGCTGCTTTTCGCATATGCATATGCCTTTTTCCTTTAATGTGTAATTATTGGCCTCGTCAATTTTACAATTGCCGGAGTAATCAATACACTCATCTAACCCGTTCAATTGTTTCGCCTGATTGAAAGAGGCAATGTCAAAATAGCCTCTATTTTCATTTTCCAGTTCTATCACAAAGGCACACGTCTCTTCTTTAGTCTCTGCTATTTCTTTTAAATACGAACTTGCTATGGATTTTGCATATAGACGTTTTGAAAAAGGTGCATCCTTTTTAGCGTTTGAACTATAGGAAGACTTCTGTCCCTTTCCATTGTTGTTTCCGGAGGTCGTCTTTTCTTTCGTTTCAATTGCAGATTCCAGGCTAGTAAGCCTGCTCTCGAGATTGCAAATCTTCTCGTCAACAGACGAACTGCTTTGCAATTGAAGAGGGGCACGTTCTTGAGATTTCTTGAATGCGTCCTTTGTTTCCAGCAATCCATGTTTTTCTAAGCCGATTTTGAAATATTTTCCATAATCAGCTTCCTTTATATAATGGTTGCGAATAAGCAATCTCAATGCGATAAGACTTATTCCAAATGCAATAACACTTATTGCAATAGGTAAAATCGTCCAAAGCATACTTTGACGATTCTTTTCTTCCAATGATGATTTCAACTCACTTACCTCAGTCTTCGCTGATTTTAATTCGTTTGTCAACATTTCCACTTGAGACACCAATTCTTTAGACAAAGAATCCTGGGCCTCAAGGCGCTGCTTGACAGAATCAGGCAACGAAGCTAAGCTGCCACTTGGGTTGTCATATTGTTCTTTGGATGTATTATTACCTCCGGATTCGGGTGCATTGTTGCATCCGAAGAAAAGTAACGACATGAAAATCAATGCCGAAAATATGAATTTTGCGTTCATGTTATGCGTTTTTGTAGAATACGTATAATTTGGTTGACAATTCCTGCATAATGCCTTTTATTGGGTAGAACACCAGGGCCTCTTCTATCTTGTTGGCATTATTTCCAGACTCGCGAGCCGAGATGTCTATTCCCTTGTCAAGATATGTATCAAGGTCTTTCATGCACTCTTCTTTTGCCAACGCAATTGAGTCGGCAGACACTCCGAAGTTGTCATCAAAATTGAAGGAAGAAGGCATTTCGGTAAGGGCAAAACGGAAAAATTGCTCTACAGATTCAACAATCTTTTGCCTTGAATCTTTTTCCAATGAAGAGTAGGTATCTGCGTCGCTGGCCAAAGAGCCGAAAGAGTTCTTCAGGATGAGTTTTTCCGGAACTGTTTGCTGCGCTATGGGCAACAATCCTCCCTTGCAGGTTGCCTCTTTCGGATTGGACGCTCTGTCGAGCCCAAGAATACCAAGATCGGTAGTATAAGGTCTGCCCAATACTTTCTCGAATATGGCTTTTGTATAGGCCGACAAGATTTTTGTGTCGGAGGTCAACACATTTACAATCTTACTGCCATTGCCGCTGAAAGCAATATGCCGGGGGACATTCAGCCCCTTGGCCTTGACAATCTGTGCTACATGATAAATGATGGCCGTGTAGAACAGGATAAACACTATCTTGAATTTATCGTCATTCTGCAGGACAACATTGAAATCTATCTTGTTGCTTGCTATACCCTTTGTCGCTGAGTTGTCTTTCAACGAAAACAGGAAAGAAGCCATATTGGCCGGACTGTCAATGTTGTCGTTGAAGATATTTACCAAGTCCGAATTCGTCTTGGTCTTCAGCAACTCCAGCATGTCGTTTTTAAACCAGTCTATGATGCCGTTGTTGGGATTGATTTCCGAGAATGAATCCTCAAACAAAGAATTTGCGGCAAATCTGAAAGAGGTGATGTATTTCACGTTTCCTCCTTCAGAAAAGGCAATGTCTGTGGTACCGCCACCAATGTCAATGTTGACAAGGTTGGTTGCTGTAGCATATCTGCGGAAATAGTATTGAATAGGAGCTTCCGACTCCGACTCGTCAACGGTACTGCCGTTTTCCGAGAATAATTTTGCATATGCAGCATTCCACGCCGTTCGAAGTTGGGTCAAACGGCGTGTTGACATACTGTTTGGATAGAACCAGGTTATTTTGGTCTGTTGTATGTTGCCGTTGTTCACGGCAACCTTATTGCGGATAATCAACAGCAGATTCTCTATGTAGAGTTGCATTGCTGCCTGCGAATTACTGTCGTTGCTCCACTTGATATTGACCATATGCGCAGAATTGTATGCCAATGGTCTTTTCTTGTCGTAGGTCATGCAAAAGTTCAGCAATCCGAACACTCGCAAGGCATCATTCCAGTTGATACACTTGGCGCAGGAAAGGGCTGTACGGGTCGGGAATGAGAAGTCTTCTGCTGCACCAATCGCTGCCGGAATAAAATCTGCATTGACAACATCGTTTTCATTGCTGAGGTCCAGCTGAATTTGCTCTCCGTCAGCATCAAGGAAAGTGGGGACAAAAAAGCTGCTGACGATACCTTCCGATTG
>CAVCAV010000024.1:16049-21086 GCA_963600165.1 Christensenella sp. UBA1685
AAAGGTGCAGAACTGTTGTCTCCAGCTTTTTTCATTTCGATGTGTGTGTTGGACGTACCCAAATCTACGGCAAATTCAAACGTGTCAAGATTTTGCTGGACTTGGAACAAGGGAACGAATATGCCTCCTTGCCCGTTGGCGCATACTACTCGGACAAAGTCGAAATTCGTTTGACACAACGTATATGTTTCCGCCTTATATCCGTAAACGCCGCGTTGCTGGTTACGGCAGTCCATGGGGATGTCTTTCAGCGTTACGCCGTCCTTGTAGAATTGCAACTTCGCCTGGGTGGAGAACGGAGTGACACACGATACCGTATAATAAGCGTCAGATTCGTGCTGGAATCTTACACCGGGCATGACGAAACCGGTGAAATCCAAATCTACCATTCCGCCCTCGTTGCTGTTGGCGCTAATGGCGGGCTGTCTTTCGTTGTAATACAAGCGCTGGTACTCTATGTAACTGACGTTGCCGTTTCCTACGATAGGTATTCTCAAGGTCAAGTCAACGGAGCCTCCTGCCACAACGCCCATTTCAAGTGCCGGCTTCCCGTCGGGCATAGTTGACCTGAGCGTTTCGACGTCGAAATACTCAAAATATTGCGACTTGATGGGCAGCAAGTAAGACACCTGCTCTTCGTCTCCGCTGATGTTGCCGTCAAAATAGCACTTTGAATTCAATTTGTGCTTTACTCTGACAATGCTGTCCTCCAGAAAATCACTGATTGTGAGATAGGCATGCTGCGATCCGTCATAAGGCAATTTACGTTCCGCCACGCCAATGCTGTCTGCGTAAGGAGCTTTGTTGTTTTTGCCCCAAGCACCGTTGACATAATTCAAGCTTGCATACTTGTTGCCCGACTCCACAGGCAACACCAGGGGCAAATCGCTTTCAGTGCCAATTGTGGGTTTGATGGTAAACTCACTTGCCGTATTGGAAAGGCCATACTTCTTCTTTAGCAAGTTGATTCCCAGCACCTCAACCTGGTTCACCTGATTGTTGTTCTTCACACTAATCGTTGAAAAATTGTCAAGTGCTTGGGCTGTTATGGCCGTAAGCTCGTTTTTCTTGCTGTTGTCTGTTATTGCACGGAACGTAAGATTCAGGTATTCTTCAACCTCAGGGAACAACGAAGAAAAATTGGGGGTCGTCCTGTATAAAGTCCACCAAGCCTTCAAATATTCGAAGTCGCGTTTGTATAAAGGTTGGTAATCCTCGTCAAACGGTCTGTCATCGTTCGAGAAATAAATGTCATTGACATATTCCAACTTGTTTGCACCACTGAAAAACAAGGTTGCCGGCGAAGTGGCTCCTATGACATTCAGAACGTCCGGGCCATTTTTATAATTCAACAAGTAGATGTTTTGCATCCTGTCGAAATTATAGGTCCTGGCATCCGACTGAAAAAATTTTTCAAGTGAGTCTGCCACGTAGTAATGGCTTCGGTTGCCGTCCTCTCTCATTTTTTGCAAAGCCATGGAGCAGTCGCAAGTGATAAGCTCTACGCTGTCGGAGAGTTTGTCTATGTTGAAGAAGATTTCTCCAACATCAAGCGTGTCCGACACCATCTTGTGAAAGATGGTCTTGCCGTCCAGTTCCTTTAAATTGCCGTTTGCGCGACGGCATACTTCCCTAAAGGCCGTCTTCACGAGGTCGATTCTCGCAAACGGCGAAGGGATAGACGTTATCTCATTCCTGGCACTTGCACCGTCTGGGTCTGCAATGGTTTCGCGTGCATTGGAATTGTATGGGAATGAAGGACTCTCGTTCCATCCTTTGAATGTTGCCGAGCCTCCTCTGTAAAGCCTGAATATTTTTGACATACTGTTGTTTCTATGAATTAAACTTTTCCTTTATCAACTTTTTGAGACCCAAAGAGTACATCTCAAGCAATTTGTCTCCCTCTCCCTTGCTATGGCATTTTTTTACGGCAGAGTTTAAACGGTCTGTCACCAAATCGTAGTCGGACTTTGTGCTGAGAACCTTCTTGGGCTTCCGGTTTGTA
Organism: Christensenella sp. UBA1685; assembly: GCA_963600165.1. Taxonomy (GTDB): domain Bacteria; phylum Bacteroidota; class Bacteroidia; order Bacteroidales; family Bacteroidaceae; genus Alloprevotella. Next base: position 18,055 of record CAVCAV010000024.1, read on the forward strand.
ACTACCTCGAAAGGCCTGTTTGGGGTGTTGAGATTGAAAAGGTCAAGCGAGCGCTTGTTCCCCTTCATCTCGCCAAGCCATCGCTTGAAATCCTCGCACATTGTTGTCAATGCCGACATGAAAGAGGTGCCGTATATGTCTTTGAAGTTGTCATTGTTTGCATTGAACGACTTGGAACTGTAATAGTCAAACTTGTCGGTCAGGCAGTTGCCCATCATAATGAACTTGGTTAACGGCTCGAATAACAATCGCTGCTGCTCCTCGTAAAATGAATCGAAAGTGACACTTTCCGCCAATTCCTGAAGTCCAAGTTCTTTGTTGACTGTCACAGGATGCTCCTTGTTGCAAAAGTCAACAATCGCCGTTGCAGCCAGAAACTCTACAAGGTGGGCATCGTTCTTTTGGGTTTCTCCTCCTTCATGGTTCTCATAAATGTTTGACACATCGTCTGCCATGTAATACAATGCATTGATGGTTCTGTTCCGGCTGATATTGTTCTCATAGTAAGCCAAGGCAGACTTCGTCTTTGAAATGAATGTGGAAGAGTCTATCCCGCCTTTATCGATGGGCTTCAACTTGAAATAGGGCAACATCGTAATTGCACCGATTTCTGCATTGTTTATCAAGTCATGATTAGGCATAACGTTGTTGGTCCGCAATGTTTTGAGGAGAAGAGGGAACCCGCTTGCACCTGTTCCGCCAAATATTGAACTGATAATGAATATTTTGTCGCCCGGAGCGAAACTGTTGGCAAAGGTCGAGAAACCTTCTGTTTCAACAATCTGGTTCAGCACCACACTTCCGATGTTCGGATTTCCCTTGAAACCGACGTTCATTGAGGACTGCAAGTTCTTTTCCGAAAACAAGATGCGCATGAGAGCCTGCGTCGGCTTGTCCATGGAAGACAAGTCGATGAATTGCTTGAACGTCTTGTCGTCTGTGTCTTGTATCGTCAAGGTATAGTTGGGCAGTATCTGCATTAAGTCTTTCCGGAAAAACTCCGTGCTTACCTCTTGTGAAAAAGAGAGGTTGGAACGCACCGAACGATAGTTGTTCATCAATTGTACCGTACGGGTAAGGTCCGCATTGGAAGCGTCCGGGTCTATGATAATGGGAACAATATCATCGGCTTTGACCCCGACACCTGCAGCCAGCAACATGGTGAATGACCGAAGCACACGAGCCCCAGTCCCTCCGATACCGAAAACGTATAATTTTGCCATAATTGTTCTTTTTAGAATGGAGCCCGTGAGCAGTTGGTGCTCCACCATTTTACTATATATGAGATGAGAATGAACGCAATCGTTGCGTCTATCATATTGGTGACTCCAAAAGCCAGTATATCCGACGGGTCAATGGGCAAGGATTCTTGCTTTCCGGTAGTCTTGCTTATTACGACCATTTTGTCTGCATAATAATCCTTCAGTACCCACTGCCAACCGACAAGAAAATTGAGGATGGCATTCACACCCAAGAAGATGAGCCATCCCCACCAGTTGTTGAGCCGGGGATGATTAACCACGTAGTAGTAGCAAACGACTACCGCCAACGACAAAACCAGCATGGTTAAACCTATGCCAATGAACATGTTGCTGTCTTGTAGGGGGGCAGACTCACCCCAAAGGTAGTTGGCCAATTCCAGTCCGAAGAAATCTTCAAGCCAACAATAAATGCTTCCGAAAAATTCGCCCATGTGTTTATTACTTTTTGATTTTGAATGATATTTCTCCGTAAGGAGCTGATTTGTAAGCTTCCGACACTCCCCTTACTAAATAGAGAATGCCTGTTGTTTTGTCAATGTTGTTCTTTACGTTTTTGCCGGAGTCGTCATTTGTGCGGCTTACCCATGAAGCTATCTTGGGGAAATTGACAGTGATGGTTCCTGAACTCAACGCTTGGGGCGTATCCAACTCTACCGTCACAACGTGGCTGAATTTGCTTCCCGCACTCGTGATGCGTTCTGCTGAAACGACATTTACTTGTGCCGGATTTGCCGTAGAGTAATTGTTGCAATCTGTCAATACACTCTCGCTCTGAAGAGAGCAGGACAAATCTGCCAAAACCTCAACCGATATAACGCCTGTATGGTTGACGACATACCTTTTCTTCTCTATGTCAAACGGGATGGCGTCTGGATTGGAGTATGCACAATAACTGTCTATACCTCCGATGATTTTGTCGAAAGGAACTTCTTTGTTGATTTTTGCCAATATATGTTTGTCGCCAATCACCCAAATGTAGTAAGGCCGTTTCACGTCGGTAAGCAACTCCTTGTTCGTCCCGCAATACCAATAGCCGTTGAACTTAGACTGGAGTTTCATTATCTCTATACCCAAATCCGGATTTCTGTCCAATGCGGCGATAAAAGAATTCTTGATGGAAACCTGGCAATTGCCAAAGTAGCCTGTCGCATTGCCTGATATGTCCAATATACAGTCGGAAACGAAGACCGTTACTGTGTTCTTCTTGTGTCGCTTTAAAACCATATTTATGATTTGGCGCAAATCGGTGTTGGCACGGCTGCCTCCGGCCTGTGCAAAGGAAGCGGGCGTCAAATCACGAATGTAGTTTTCGAGCGACTGATGGCATGGTATAATTTGGCTATTGATGTAGAATAGCGACATGGAGGAACTCTCTTTCTTCAAATCGCTCACATAATCAAAAACTGCGTCCTTCAGATTGGATCCCGGGCACATGTAGCCGTCCATGCTCCCTGAGTTCTCTACATATACATTAAGTTCTATTGAATCGACTGCTTCCCTTTGCGGTGCAACGGCATTCCAGTCAAGAGATACCTTGCTCCCTCCTCCTAAAATATTTGCAATTGCAACGATTCCCAGCACCAAAATGATGACAAGCGGTATGATTATTTTCTTATTCATGGGTGTTTCTTGTATCGGTTAATATTCGTACTGACACAAAAAAGGCATGGATAACTTACCTGTTGTTCATTCCACGGCTTGAGGCTCTCCCGGAGCATCTACCGTTGCTAAGTTCAAGACTATAATGACTTTGAATTTGCGAGATTCCAA
>CAVCAV010000025.1:0-20844 GCA_963600165.1 Christensenella sp. UBA1685
CCCAGGGTGTCGCTTCGCTTGCCCTGGGCTATGTTGTGCTGGGCTTTCAGCCCGCTCGCCGCATATCTCCACTTCTTGTTCTTTACGTATCCCCAATATCCCCCAAACGCAAAAAGAACCGCTACAGGCCCGTTGGGGGGGACCTGTGCGGTTCTTTTATTCTATCGGTTCACGTGCAGCGGAGGGGCTGCGCGGAGCGTGTTATTTCACGATGACCTTCTGGCCGCCTACTACGTAGATGCCGGCGGGGAGGCCGTTGACGGCGCTTGCCGAACGTACGTTCTTGCGGAGGAGCGTGCCGTTGAGGCTGTATACGCTGACGGTTTCGGGAAGTACCACAACGTTCTGGCCGATGCCGGTGATGTCGCCGCCAGCGGGGATGTCGATGGTGGCGTCGGCTCCTTCAGCGCTTACGCCGGTGGCGTGAGAGCCGTTGAAGTAACCGCTGTTGGCACCGATGGCCACCTTGCTGCTCTTGGTGAGACGGAGCGCGCCGTTGTCGAAGTAAGCACGGTCTACACCGCAGGTGTCGGTCTGTGCGAGGGTACCGGTGAGGCCGTTTGCGCTCTTCGGCGTGAGGCAATAGGTGAAGAGTCCGTCGAGGGAGCTGAGGTCGCCTTCAGCGGTTTCGAAGTAAGCCCAGGGACGGCCGTTGTCGTCCTGCACTTCGTCGTTGGCCTTGAAGATAAACGGTGTGCCGGCTTCAACGGTGCCGGTTTCCTTGGCGAGGACGAGCTTGCGGTCGTCGCTCTGGCCCACGAGCTTGTAGACGGTGCCGTCGTAGGAGGCATGGGCGTCGATGCTGACGGGGAGGGTGAGAATCTGATACTGGCCGGGAGTTACTGCCCAGTAGTAGTCGGGGTCGGAGAAGTTGTCCTTGTTGGCCGTTTCGAAGCTCCATGAGCCGTTGTCGTCGGTGGCACTTGACCATGCCACTACGGCGCCGCCGCCCTGTGCGTTGAGGTAGAAGCCGTCACCGATTTCGATGGAGAATGCGCCTGCCTTGTTGAACACCACGTTGAGCTCTACGGGCTCGGTGCTCTGGGGTGCGGCGGCGTTGTTCTTCGTCACGGTGTTGGCAAGGTACATACCGGTGCCTACGTTGCGGAGCACGATTTTGCCCTCGCCGCTCTTCTCTACGTACCAGAGGTACTTGAGCTGGTGGGTGAGGTCGATGGAGTCGACGAGTTCACCGGCGGTGATGTCGGAAGCGTTTCTCTTCTGGGTGAAGCGGAGTGCGCCGCTCTCGGCGTTGGTGCTGGAGTAAACGGCGGCTTCCTTCGAGTTGTAACCGTTGGCGTTGCCGTAGGCCTTGCTTTCGGAAGCGCTGCGGAGGTGGTAGAACTGGCCTGCTTCGGGGAGGATGAGGGTCTTGCCGAAGGCGTCGATGGCAGCCTGGAGGGTGTTGACCACGTTGTTCACCTCGTCGAGAGTCATGCCGGGCTTGGTGGCATTTTCGGCGGTGGTGATGGCAGCGTTGAGGGCGTCGAGACCGCTCTGGGTGTAGTAGCCGGCGGTTTCGCCTACGGCTGCGTTCTTGGCGGTTTCGCGGGCGGTGTTGACGAGCTCGGTGATGCGTGAGGGATCGGGCATGGCGGCCACTACGGCGTCGAGGGCGGCCTGGAGGGCGTCGATGCCTTCTGCGGTGGCGTTGCCGGCTGCGATGGCAGCCTCAGCGGCGGCGAGCTGTGCTTCAAATTCGCTGCGTACGGCTTCGGGCACTACGTCGTAGTTGGTGGTGCCGCCTTCTTCGGTGGAGAACAGACGGAGTTCGGAGAGGTACCAGAAGGGATAGCCTTCGGAGGTTTTTTCAGCGGCATCGCCGGCAGTCACTTCCATCACTTCGAAACGGAAGTAACGGTAGGCAGTGCCTTCGAAGTCGACGGAGAGTTCGCCTGCAGCGTTGTCGAGGGTGTCGGTCTTGGTGGAGTTGACGTAAACGACGGGCTGCGTGTAGGTCATGTCGAAGGTGCCGAGGTCGGTCCAGTCGCCGTCGGGGTCGTTGGTGGCGTAGGCTTCAATCTTTGAAGGCGAGTTGCCACGGGTGGCGGCAGAGCGGTAGCGCTGCGAGTAGGTCATGCGAACGCCCTTTACAGCGGTGCCGAGGTCGGCCTGGAGGTAGTGGTAGGCGGCGGGGTTGTTGGTGCCGGTCCAGTCGGTGTGGAAATAGGTGGACGTGTTGTCGTCGAGGAGTCCGGCGAGCGAACCTTCGCTGGGGCAAGCGGCGTTGGAAGAGAAGCTTGCTGCGGAGGAAACGAGTCCGTAGGAACCGTCGTTGAGTGCCTTGGTCTGCTTGGCGGTGGTGTAGACCGTCTGCAGGCGTTCGTTGAGGGCCTGCTGGCGGACGAGGGCTTCAAGGGCTTCGATGTCGGAGGCCGAAACGCTCTCGAAGTGGAAGCAGTTGCCGGCGTCGGAGGGCTGGCTGTTCCAGCTTACGATGTAACCGTTGGAGGTGTTGAGCTGCTGGCTGTGGTCGCTGGCGTTGTCCTGGGGCACATAGAGGAGGAAGGAAGGAGTGCTTACCTTGCCTTCGTTGGCCACACCTATTTCGGCTTTCTGGCCGAGGTTGAAGCGGTTGCCGGTCTTCTGGCCGGTGATGTAGCTTTCGGTGTAGTAGTTCTTGATGGTGAAGAGTCCGTCTTTGCTTCCGGGCTCAACGTACCAGATGTACTTGGCGTCGTCGGCACCGAGGGTTTCGGGCTGCGTGTAGCTGCCTGAACCGATGAGTTCGTTGCCGTCGAGGGTGCGGGTGTAGAGGTAGTTGATGGTACCGCGGCTGTCGTGGATGAAGTAGTAGCCGGCCTTCACGGGAATCACGGCGTCCTGAAGCTTGAGGGCAGCTTCCTTGAGCTGGGCGCACATGGCGTCGTACTCGGCGGAGGTGTAGGTGCCGGACGTTTCGTTGAGCATGTTGTTGGCCTGCTCATACACGGTGTTGGTGGCCTGCCATACGCTTTCGTCGTATTCGCCGGGGTTCACGCCGTGGGTGTAAGCGTCAATGCCGTTGGGGAAGTAGTAGTCTACGTAAGAGTAGAGTTTGTCGTAGCCTGAAAGGCGGTTGAGGGCGTAGATTACCCACACGTTGGTGTCGGTGTAGGGCGACCAGAAGGGTGTGTCGAGACCGCCGAAGTAGGTAGGGTCGGTAGGACTTACAAATTCGTTGCGGGCAAACACGAAGCCTTCAACGGAGAGGTCCTGGGTGGGGTTTCCGGCCACGGCTTTGGAGCGGAGGTCTTCGCCGTCTTCCACGAAGGGGAGTGAAGTGAACTTGAAGGCTTCGCTGACGTTGGAAGTCATCTCCACGGGCGTGTCTTCGCTGTCTTCGTAGATGGCGCCGCCGTCTTTGAAGTAGAGGCCGGTGCTTACTTGCTTGAGGCGGTAGAGGGCGTGGCCTTCTACGGTTTCGCCTTCAACAAGTTCGAAGGTGTAGATGTTTTCGTCACCGATGCGGGAGGTAAAGGATGACGTGCCGTTGAGGTAGCCTGTGGGGTGGTCCCACCGCACACCGCCCGGACTCCAGATGAGCACTTCCTTGCCGACAATGTCGTTCATGTCGGTGAGGAGGTCTCCCTGTTCGTAGTCCTGAGCCACGGCTGGCGTGATTCCGCAAATTGCAAGCAGAATCAATGAAAGGATTTGATAAAACCGTTTCATTAGGTCAGAATTTGAAATTAGTAAAAAGGATATTTTGTGTTCTCGAATGCTATTTGTGGCGCAACGTCTTGTGCGCAGTCGGGCTTTTTGTGTCGGTGGATTTGGAGCCATGCTGCCATAAACCCGCACAAAGTTAGCTATTAAGGCTGCAATGTGATATCGTGATTATAGGGGAAACGGAGTGCGTTTAATAATTATTGGCAATATGGACGGAGGGAAACGGGCGCTTCTGCAAGGGAAATGCAAACTTGCGGCCCGTTTTTTAACACTGAGAATGGCGCAGATTTTTCTGCCGGACATCTGCGTGGAAATACGCCCGCCACGGAGTGCATATTATGCACATTCCGCCCCAAAAGCGCGTATATTCCCACACTTTGCGGTATACGGCTGCATAAACGACCCGTTTTTCGGAAAAAGAGGAAGGCATCGCGCAAAAATTCCAAGGCAGCAAGATTTTTTGGGATGCCTTGGAATTTTTACGGGATGCCTTGGTGTGGAACGTAGGTGCGGTTTGGAGCCCGAAAAGCTGCGCTGGATTTTCTATTTCGAGTTTTCTGAGGGCAAAAATGGAGGGTAGGAAATTAACGAACGAAAGGTTCGTTTGCAGTTGGCGAGCGATGGGGGCGAACGCTAGCACTCAATATACCCATATTAGGGTATTGGGGAGGCTTGCAAAAGCCCGTACCTTTGCACCGAGTTAAGTAGAATACTAGATTGTTATGTTCTTGTCCGAAATTGGGGCCGCACAGGGAGCTGTGCGACCCCGTTTCTTTTTTATGTCATGTGCAACGATGTGCACCGCATATGGAGGCGACGATTAAATCGTCGCGCTCTACACGAAAAGGAAGACACAGCCGTCTTGTAGAAAGCGACGATTTAATCGTCGCCCCCATACGCGGGAAAGGACGCCGCTTATGGAAATACCTAACCTGCAGGCGTCGCTGGCTACCGCCGTTTTGCTCGTTTCCCTCACCTCTCACCCCGCCACGAAGTTGCCCTTCCGTCTCAACCACGCATACACACCCACGCAGACCAGCACGGAAAGGAGCGAGCCGGCAGGAGAGGCGAAGCCCATGGGGAAGAGCGTGTGGGGGTAGGCCATGGAAAGGACGTAGCAGAGGGGGAGTCGGGCGCAGACGATGGAGAGCACGTTGTGGGTGAAAGCCACGAGCGAGCGGTTGCAGGCCGTGAAGAAGCCGCTGAAGCAGAAATGGACGCCCGCCAGCACGCAGTCCCACGAATAGGAACGCAGATAGTCGGCGCCGGAACGCACCACTTCAGCATCGTCGGAGAATATGCGCACGGCATAGTGGGGGATAAACTGGCAGAGCGTGGCGGCCACGAGGCCTACGCCCACGGTGATGCACAACGCCCACTTCAGCGTGAGGCGTGCGCGGTCGGTTTTCCCGGCTCCTATGCACTGCGCCGACACGGCACTCACCGTGGAAAGCATGGAAGAGGGCACGATGAAGAGCAGCCCGATGAGTTTCTCCACGATGCCCACGGCAGCAGCGTCGGTAAGGCCGCGCATGTTGGCAATGACCATGATGACCACGAAGCTGACCTGGATAAATCCGTCCTGAAGCGACACGGGGACGCCTACCTGAAGTATGGCCCGCACAGTGCGGCCATGAAGGCGGAAACTGTCGCGGCGGAGATGAAGGGCCGTGCGGTGGCGGTAGATGGCCACGGCGGCTACTACCACGCTGAAGGCTTGCGAAAGGGTGGTGCCGAGGGCTGCGCCGGCAGGTCCCATGGAGAACTGGCCGATGAACACGTAGTCGAGCACAATGTTCACCACGCAGGCCACGGCCACGAGGTACATGGGCGTGCGCGAGTCGCCCATGCCGCGAAACACGCTGGCAATGACGTTGTAGAGGGCGATGAAGGGTACGCCGAGGAAGCAGATGACGAGATAGGCCAATGCGCCGTCCACGGCAGCGGCGGGCGTGGCCACCCAGCCCACGATATAATTGCGAAGCAGGAGGAGCACGCCGGTGAGCACAAGGGAGAGGAGGAGGAAAAGGGTGAACGTGTTGCCGATGGTCCGTCCCACGCGTTCTTTGTCGCCGGCTCCCACGGCACGGGCTATGCACACGGTGCTTCCCATGGCGAGGCCGATGACCATCACGGTGACCATGTACATGATCTGTCCGCCGTTGGAGACGGCCGTGGTGTCGTTCACGTTGCCATACTGTCCTACCACGAAAAGGTCGGCAAGGCCGTAAAGTATCTGCAGAAAATAGGCGAGCATGTAGGGAAGGGAGAATACGAGGATGTTGCCTACAATGCTTCCGTTCGTCAAGTCTTTGGTACGCATGGTGCGCGAAAGTTTTTGTGTGAAAATGGGAAAAGGAAGTGCGCCGCTATGGAGGCGAGCTCTCCCGAGCTCGCTTGCGCGGCCTTATGGAGGTTTTTTGTAGCTAAACTTCCATAGGTGACAAATCCGCTTGTAGGCAATAGGTCTGCAAGCGGATTTTCGGCTGCAAAGGTAGCCATTCTGTGCGTAAAGCCGAAATTTTGTCAACCATGAACAATTATTCCCGCTCCGCAACGACGGGAAAATGCCAACTTTGCCCTCAACATTCATTCATCCGACATTTACATTTCCTTTTATGAACCATCACCTCTTCACCGCGCTGCTCGGCCTGGCCGCTTCGCTGCCCGCCACGGCGCAGACCTGGAACGAATGGAAAGACCCCAACGTCAATGCCGTGAACCGGCTGCCCATTCATGCCGACTTCTTCCCCTTCCGCTCCGAAGCCGAAGCGGAAAAGAACACCCCTACCCTCTCGCCCTACTACCTCTCGCTCAACGGCACGTGGAAGTTCCGTTTCGAGGAACGCATCAACGACGACGAGAAGAACGTTTCCGACACCGGTTTCGTCGCCACCTCCTTCGACGACTCGCAGTGGGGCACCATGCCCGTGCCCGGCATGTGGGAACTCAACGGCTACGGCCAACCCGTCTATCCGAGTGCGGGCTACGCCTGGGGCTCGTGGACGGAAAACACGCCGCCCCTCGTGCCGAAGGACAAGAACCACATCGGTTCGTACCGCCGCTGGGTGGACGTGCCGGCTTCGTGGAAAGGCGAACGCACCGTGCTCCACATCGGCAGCGCCACTTCGTGCGTCTACCTTTGGGTGAACGGAAAGTTCGTGGGCTACGGCGAGGACAGCAAACTTGAACAGGAGTTCGACGTGACGGACTTCCTCCGCCCCGGCGAGAAGAACCTCGTGTGCATGAAAGTGCTGCGCTGGTGCGACGGCTCGTATGTGGAGGACCAGGACTTCATCCGTCTCTCGGGCCTTGCACGCGACACGTATCTCTTTGCCGAACCTTCCGCCGTGCGACTTTCCAACCTGCAGCTCACTCCGGTGCTTGAGGCGGACAAGGCTTCGCTCCGTGTGGAACTCGACCTCAAAGGCCGCGCCCAGGTGCGCCTCGCGCTGAAGGATGCCAAAGGAGCTACCGTGGCGGAGGGCGTTGCCACGAACGCCACAGGAAAGAAAACATTCTCGGCCCACGCTTCGGCCGTGCTCAACGTGAGCAAGCCCGAACTCTGGACGGCCGAAACGCCGAACCTCTACACGCTCTACGCCACCGTCAGCGACGGCAAGCACGACGTGGAGACGGTGCGCCAGAACGTAGGTTTCCGTTCCATAGAAATCAAAAACTCGCAGGTGCTCGTCAACGGTCAGCCCGTGCTCATCAAGGGTGTGAACCGCCACGAGATGAGCACTTCCGGCGGCTACGTGGTGAGCCATGAAGAGATGGAGAGCGACGTGAAACTCATGAAGCAGCTCAACATCAACGCCGTGCGCACCTGCCACTACCCCGACGACCCCTACTGGTACGAACTCTGCGACCGCTACGGCCTTTACATGGTGGCGGAGGCCGACGTGGAAAGCCACGGCATGGGTTACGACGAGAAAACGCTGGCCAAAGATTCGGCCTATGCCTGGACGCATCTCGAGCGCAACCAGCGGAACGTGACGCGCTGCTTCAACCATCCCGCCGTCATCTTCTGGAGCCTGGGCAACGAAGCGGGCTACGGCCCGAACTTCGAAGCGGCCTACGACTGGATCAAACGTACCGACCCGAGCCGCCCCGTGCAGTACGAGCAGGCTCACCTCACGGGCAAGTCGGACGTATACTGTCCCATGTACCCCTCCTTCGAATGGAGCGAACGCTACTGCCAGGACTCCACGCAGCTGCGCCCGTTCATCATGTGCGAATATGCCCACGCCATGGGCAACTCGGGCGGCGAGTTCTCACGCTACTGGGACATGGTGCGCAAATATCCGAAATACCAAGGCGGTTTCATCTGGGACTGGGCGGACCAGGCGCTGCGCTGGAAGAACGAAGAGGGACGCTCCTTCTATGCCTACGACGGCGACTGGACGGAAGCCCGCACGGGTAGCCTCAACTTCAACTGCAACGGACTGCTCAATCCCGAGCACAAGCCCAATCCGCACACGTGGGAAGTGAAACATTTCTACCAGAACGTGTGGACGCGTCCCGTCGACCTGAAGAAGGGCGAGGTGGACGTCTACAACGAAAACTTCTTCACCTCGCTCGACCGTTTCCGCCTCTGCTGGGAAGTGCTCTGCAACGGCGAGAAGAAGGCTGAAGGCAGCGTGGAGAAGCTGCGCGCCCTTCCGCAGCAAAGCCAGCGGATGGTGCTGCCCATTCCTACAGGATGGACGGACGACAAGACGAACGAATGGCTGCTCAACGTGCGCTACGAACTGAAGGCGGACACGGGCCTGCTGCGCAAAGGCGAGGTGCTGGCTTCGGAACAGTTGGTGCTCACCCGTCCCGACTCGCTCGTCGACAAGGGTCTGGCAGACATGAATGCTTTGGGCAAAGGAAAACTGAAGGCGAAGCGCGACGCTCGCCGCCTCACACTCTCGAACGACAACGTGCAGCTCGCCTGGGACGTGCAGACGGGACATCTCTGCACCTACAACGTGGACGGCACAGCGTTGCTCAACGACGGAGCGGAACTGACGCCGAACTTCTGGCGCGCACCGACCGACAACGACTACGGAGCAGAACTGCAGAAGAAGATGGGCGTGTGGAAACGTCCCGAAATGGCGCTCACGGCGTTGACTTCCGACGTAAAGAAAGGCCGTGCACTGGTGAAGGCTTCCTACCGCATGGAAAGTCCGAAGGGCGAACTCACGCTGACCTACGACGTGGCGCACGACGGTTCGCTCCACGTGACCGAGGCGCTGAAGGCGGACACGGCAAAGACGCCCGGCCTCTTCCGCTTCGGCATGCAATGGCCCATGCCTTCGAAGTTTGAACAGCTTTCCTACTACGGCCGCGGTCCTATCGAGAACTACGCCGACCGCCAGGCTGCCACTCCCCTCGGCCTCTACCGCCAGACGGTGACGGAGCAGTTCTATCCCTATGTGCGTCCGCAGGAAACGGGTACGAAGACGGACCTTCGCACGTGGAAACTGACCGATGCCGAAGGCCGCGGCATAGAAATCACCGCTGCCTCTCCCTTCTCGGCCTCTGCGCTCCACTACACCATCGACCAGCTCGACGGCGGAGCCGACAAGCAGCCCACCCACAGTTCGCTCCTCACGCCCTCCGACGTGACGAACGTCTGCATCGACCTCCGTCAGATGGGTCTCGGCTGCGTGAACGCATGGGGTGCCGTGCCCTCCAAACCCTTCCTCATGCCCTACGCCGACTACACGTTCTCCTTCACTGTGAAGCCGGTGAAGTAAGGCTTCGCAAATGTGCAAATATACAAATGTGCAAATGAGCTGCGCACAAATGCATCCTTCATTTGCACATTTCCACATTCGCACATTTGCACATTTGCACATCAAAAAAGAATCGGGTTCCGCTGTCCCCAAGGACAGCCGGAACCCGATTCTTTTTTCTCATGCCAACCCGAATTTGTTGGCGCCTTGCAACCGGCACAGCGTGCCGTCGATAAGCAGTACGGAGAGCGTGGACGCCACCAGCTGCGGCTCCATGCCCGTAAGTTCTATGATGCGGTTTTGCGAAAGGCCGTCGGTGCCCGTGAGCACGTCCACGATGGCCTGTGCCTCGGGCGAGAAGGCCGACTCGGGAAAGAGCTGCGGTTCTTTCTTCCGCACCACGGGAGCCGACTCCCAACCGAGGATGTCGAGCACATCCTGTGCCGACGTCACCAGACGCGCATTGCCGTAGCGGATAAGGTTGTTGCAACCTACGGAATACTTGTCGCCGGCACGCCCTGGGAAAGCCATCACCTCGCGTCCGTAAGTGCTGGCAAGGCCTGCCGTGATGAGTGCACCGCCGTGCGACGCACTCTCCACCACGACGGTGGCACTCGACATACCCGCCACAATGCGGTTGCGCCGCACGAAGTTGCCCTTGTCGAGCTTCGTGCCCGAAAGATATTCGGTGAGCAGTCCGCCTTGCTTCGCTATTTCCACCGCATCGTGCTCGTGCGGCCGCGGATATACGCTGTCGTGGCCCGTGGCCATCACGGCCACCGTTTCCAGTCCGTTTTCCAAAGCCCCGCGGTGGGTGTGTACATCCACGCCGTAGGCCAGTCCGCTCACCACCAGGCAGTCGGGCATCAGGCGGCCCATATCGTCCATCAGGTGGCGGCAGATGCGCTTGCCGTAGTCGGTAATCTTGCGCGTACCTACCACGGCGAGGATATGGCGGCTGTTGAGGTCAGCCGTTCCGCGGTAGTAGAGCACTGCAGGGGCGTCGCTGCATTCGAGCAGCCGCACGGGATAGGCGGGATGGCTGACGGGATAGACGTTGACCCCTTCTTTCTCGCAAAAGGCTATCTCCTGTTCCGCCCGTTTCATGGCCATGGCGAGTCCGCTTTCGTCGGCAAAGGCAGCGGCGAGTTTGGCGTCACACTGTCCGCGGTCGTCCATGGCGGCTTCGGCGGTGCCGTAGTGGCGGATGGTCTGCTGGGCCTGCATTTGGGTAAGGCCGGGAAGGCGGGTAAGGGTGATGGCACAGAAATTTTCCTGGTCGAAATTCATCGGTGAAGGGTTTTCAAGGGGAAACGGAATGGAGAGAGAATGAAGAAGAAGAAACTACGCGGCGTTTCTTAGCGCGAAGCTTCGAGAATGGAGGCGAGTTCGTCGCTGTCGCCCAAGCGTCCGTTAACGAGGCATACGGCCTCAACGGTGGACTTCAGTGCACATTTGCGGTCGGGAAGGCGGTAGATGTCCTGTGTGAAGACGTATTTGATGCCTTCCTTTTTCCACGAGAGGCACGACTCGAACTCGTCGCCGCTGCGCAGCGGGGTTTTGAACTGCATCTGCATGCGGGCCACCACGGCATCGATGCCGCGCTCGTGGAGGGCGGCAAAACTCACGCCGCGGGAGAGCAGAAACTCGTGGCGCGTGTGTTCGGTGTAATGTTGGTAATTGGCATTGTTCACAATGCCCTGAAGGTCGCACTCATAGTCGCGCACCTTCATGCGTAGGGTATATTCGTAGGTCATGGATGTTCAAGAATGTGCAAATGGTCGCTTCGCGAATGTGCGAATGTGCGAATGAAAGATGCCTTGCGCGTGATGTGCGCCCTCTATGGAGGCGACGTTTAAAACGTCGCGCTCTACACGTCCTCAAGGTGAGATTATGAGGGCGAAGTCTCCTGACTTCGCTTTAACGAGCAAGGTAACTTTTCAATAATGCTTATTTCGCGCAAGCGAGCTCGGGAGAGCTCGCCCCCATCGTTCGCTCCATCGTTCGCTCAACTCCGCTTCTGCCTCAGATACTCCGCCCCGAACCGGCAGCGCAAGCAGTCCTTCCTGTCGCAGTAGAACGTGCGGAGCTGTATGAGCGCCTGGCTGTCGGCGGCAGACTGGCTGCGGATGCCGGCGCGCTCCCAGCAACGGGTGATGTAGTTGCGCTCGCTGGGCACGTTCTCGAGGATGTCGAAGGCACGCTCGGCGAGGTCCTCGTCCATCTGCTGGCGGCCATAGGCGAAGAGGAGGGGCGAGACGGTGTTGATGAGCAACAGATTGAGCGAACTTTGCTGAAGCACTTTGGCGGACTGTGTGCTCTCTTCGCCGAAGGCGTAGTGGGTCTGCCAGTAGGGCGTGACGCCTACGCGGAAAAGGGAACGCAGGGCGTCGGCGTCGCGGGCTTCGAGCAATCGCGAGAAGTCGGCTTTGCCCTCGTGGTAAAGGCGCGCCAACTGCGAGAGACGCACGTGGGGGAAGTTTTGCGGACGGAGCCGTCCGAACTTCCACGACTCGGGCGTCATGGGCGTGAGCCCGAACTTGTGGCGAAGAAAGGCATACTCTTCCTTGAGCTGCATGTAGTAACTGTCGCGCCGTTCGAGGCGCACGAGGTCGTCGGTGAGCAGTCCGGCCTGTCCCATGAAGAAGGCTTCCACCTGGAGCACGTCGTCGCGGTGCTTGCCCACGGCGGAGGGTTCTATGCTGAAGGCCCAGCGCTCGAAGGGTTCGGCGTTGGTGCCGAAACCGAAGTTGCGGGCGAGGGTGATGAAGAAGGCGCGCTCCCAGTCGCCGCCGGTGCGCTCCAGATAGTTGCGGATGCGCTCGGTCTTTGTCTCAAGGCGTTCCACGGTGAGGCGGCCGAGCCAACTCCTCACGTTGACCGCAGCTACGGAGGGAATGACGCGGTAACAGGGCGGATAGGTCTCTTCGTTGAGCAGATCGCGGTAGTTCTCGTAGAGCTGGCGGGGTATGCCGATGCACACTTGAGGAGGATGCTTGCCGTCCTTGGTGGTGACTTCGCCGTCGATGTCGGAGGCTACGTGGAGCACCACGTTGTTGTAGGCGGCATCGGTCTCGTGGTGGTGGCGGAACCAGTCGGACGAACGCAGATGGATTTCCACGTTGCCGGCCCATAGCGTGCCGTCGATGCGCACTTTGGCGTTGAAGAAGTCGGGCCCGGAGCCGAGGTTGTGCACACCGGGGTCCACCACCTCCACGCTGCGGCCGTCGGGGGTGGCAAGGGGGTTGGCATAAATCCGGTGCTGCCAAACGTAATGGAGCAGATATTCCATAATGTCGCTCATATTGGTTAAACTGACAAAGGTAAGTTTTTTACTATGGCAAACAAAGCCGGCACGGTCATTTTCCCTTTGAACGAACAAGATTTTATGGGTAGAACTACAAAAACAATCGGCCCTTTTTAAACCAAAACATTCAAAACAAATAAAACGGCTGCGCCTTCACGTCAACTCCAAGGCGCAGCCGTTTTATCTGTTTTGAACGTTCTATTCCACATCCACACCGCAAGGCGCAGCCGTTTTATTCGTTTTGAACGTTTTATTCCCCTCCCACACCGCAAGGCACCAAAAAAGGCGCACACCCGAAGGTGTGCGCCTGAGATTATCGTTTCCCGCCGCGTGAGCGGCTCGGGAAACGGCCAAGAGATGAGAGATGCAAAGGAATGCTTTTCAGCGTTCAGATCACTTTACGATGACCTTCTTGCCACCTACTACGTAGATGCCTGCGGGGAGGCCGTTCGTAGCAGCAGCGCCGCTGACATTGGCACGGATCTTCACACCGCTGAGGGTGTAGACGTCGGCGTTGACGGTGCGGTTAACCACAGCGTTGCCGATGGCGGTGAGCTTGCCTTCCGTTACAACGTAAACGTCGGTAGCTTCGCTTTCGCTGATTTCGGGCACTGCGCCGAAGTAACCGGTGTTGGCAGCTACGGTTTCGCCAAGAGTGGTGAGGGCAATGCTACCGTTGATCATCTTACCCATTTCTGCTGCAACAGTAGTTTCAGCGAGCGTGCCGACGAGACCGTTCACAGTCTTCGCAGCGAAGCTGTAGGTGAGGTCTGCTACGGGATCGATGGTGAAGTAGATGGCTTCTTCTTCCATTTTGTCGTTGGGAACGAATACGAACGGAGTGCCTGCTTCGATGCTACCGGTGAGGGGTTCGAGGTATACCTTGTTGTCGGAAGTCTGACCCTTCACGCTGTAGAGTGCGCCTTCGTAAATCTTGGCTTCTACAGTAACGGGGAGCGTGATGACCTGAGTGGTCTTCGTCGCAGCGTAAGCATAGCCGTCGAGGTCGGTGTTGGCGGCGAGGATGCGGAATGCGGAGTTGTCCGTACCGTTGCAAGAGTTCCAAACTACCACGTTGTGGCTGTTGGGCTGAGCGTTTACATAGAGACCTTCGGCGAGAACGAAGTTGATGCTACCGCCTACCTTGGCAGACTGGAGGCTTACCCAGCAAGTGTCGGCATCCTGGCTCGTGGTCACAGCTGCACTGAGGGTCTTGGGATCGTTCATGTATTCGCCGGTACCTACGTTGCGGAAGCGGAACTTGTTGTCCTTCTTCTCAACCTTCCAGATGTAGTTGGGCTGGTATTCGAGGTTGTCGCTGGTGGCCCACTTCACACGGGCACCGCCGTTGTTGGCAGCATAGAGGTATGCGTCGGTTGCGGGGTTGGTGTCGGTAGAAGTAGTGGAGCTCTGAACGTAAACGTAAGCGCCGTCTTCGGGGAGAATGAGCTTCTGGTTGAAGGCATCGAGAGCGGCCTGAACCTGAGCCTTGAGTGACTGGATTTCAGCAACGGTCATCACGTCCTTCACCTGTGCTTCGATGGGAGCGAGGGCAGCTTCGAGTTCTGCCTTGGCACCTTCCTGGAAGTAACCGATTTCGGTAGAGGATTCATCGGCAGCAGCGGCCTGGGCCTTGGCTTCGGCAACGAGGTTGGTGATGATGGTGGGATCGGGGTAGTTGTTCATGAAGTCGTCGTAAGCTGCGGTGAGCTTGTCGATGGTAGCCTGGGTGGCGAGCTCA
Source organism: Christensenella sp. UBA1685 (assembly GCA_963600165.1). GTDB lineage: Bacteria > Bacteroidota > Bacteroidia > Bacteroidales > Bacteroidaceae > Alloprevotella. The sequence goes on from CAVCAV010000025.1 coordinate 14,426, forward strand.
GCGGCGAGTTCGGCCTTGGCAGTTTCCATAGTGGAAAGAAGGGTGTTGCGCACTTCTTCAGGAACGGCTTCGTTGAGCGACTTGTCCTTGTCGTAGTACTGAGGACCTTCGTAAACGCGGACTTCACCGAGGTTGTAGAACTTGTTGGTACCGCCGTTCATGCGTTCCTTCATGAAGAAGGTGTAGTAGCGGTAAGCCTGGGGAGCTTCTACGTTGCAGTAGCCGATGCCGTTGGCAACGGTCTTGTTGAGTTCTGCGTTGTAAGCGGAAGTAGACCAGTCACAAGCGATTTCGCCGATGGAGTCGGTGGCTTCGCCCATGCCTACGTTGGAACCGTAAACGATGAATACCTTAGGAGCGGGGTTGTTGCTGCCGTTGTTGATACCAGACCAGTCGGCGTTCATACGGCGCCACATCTTGAGCACGATGTTGCTGTAAGCGCTCTTGAGGTCAACTGCGAGGCTGTGGTACTCTACGTCGTAGGCACCGTGCCAGTCGGAGTGGAAGAAGGTGTTGGTGTTGCCGTCGAGAAGTGCACCGTAGTCGGTACCTTCGCTGGCATCGGGAGCGTTGGAGGAAATCTGGTCGGCAGAAGTTACGAGGCCGCCTACAGAGAGGTCGTCCTTGCCACTGGTGCCGTGGATGCTGTAGGTCTGGCCTGCCTTGTAGGCAGCGTCGGCCTTGTCGTAGAGGGTCTGGAGGTTCTGGTTGAGGTCGTACTGAACGGTGCTGGCTTCAATCTGCTTAACGAAGTCTTCGTCAACAGAGCGGAACTGCCAAGCGCAGCCGTCGGTGTCGGTGTTGGACCAGAGCACAACGATGTCGGTCCAGTTGGGGCAGTGCATAGCAGTACACTTGGTGGACTGCCAGCCGATAACGGGATTTTCGAGGAGGTCAACGCCTTCTACGGTGAAGTAGCCCTTGTTGCCGTCCTGGGGAAGGATCACCCAGGGGTCTTCAGCTTCTACGGTGGTGGGAAGTGCGGTGTCGGACTTCTTGACGAGACCTACATAGCGCTTCGTGTGTACGTTCTGGATGAAGTAGCCACCGCGGTTGTCCTTGGTGTTGGGGATGATGTGCCAGATGTACTTGGCATCCTCGGGGTTGGGAGTCTCGGAGAGTTCCCAGTCGGTCTTGTAGCTCCAGCGGATGTAGCTGCCGTTGTCGTAAGCGGCGTTCTTCTCGCGGTAGTTGCCGTCGATCTTCTGGTGTACGCGGAAGTAGTAGTAACCTTCCTTCACGGGCACTGCGCCGTTCTTGGCGGCAGCGATGGAAGCCACGCAACGGTTGTAGGCGGCTACGCATTCGTCCTGGTTGGGGTTGTCCTGCTGGCCCAGTGCATCGAGTGCGGTGTAGGCAGCGATGAGTTCGTCGTAGAGTTCCTGGCTGATCTGGCCGGGCTGGTCACCTACGTCGTAGAGGTTGGTCACGGTTTCCTGACCGTTGGGGTAGAGCTCGTTGAGCACCTGGCTTACGTAGTCGGCACCGGTGAGTTCTTCAACAGCGTAGATAACCCACACGTTCTTGTCGTAAGCGTTGCCGAAAGAAGGCTTGGAACCTTTGGCGTTGGCAAGGAGCTGGTTTACGCTGGCACGAGCGGTGGTCTCGGTCACGTCTGAACGGGTGAGCACCACAGCGCCTTCGAGGGCGGGAGTAACGGTGGTGGCACAGCGCCAGTCGCGCGTTTCGCCGTCGCCGGGAACGATGGCGTCAGAGGGCCATGTCTCGCAGTCGTTTACCGTGAACTCGAAGGCACGTGCCTTGGAGTCGGTGAAGGAAATGGTGGTCGAGCCGCTTGTCTTGGGGTCTTCCACATACTTGCCGGTGGCAAGGTTCTTCAGACGATAGGTCGTTTGGGGTTCGTCGCCGGTGGTCTCGCCGGCTACTTCAAACACGTAAACGCCATCGTCACCTACATAGCTTGCTTTTGCATTGCCGTTGAACACGTCGATGTCGGCGATGCTTGCGTTTTGCAGGGCGCAGGGAACGCCGGCCTGGACCGATTCGGAATTCCAGGCAGAGCTCTCATCGCCGAAGCCCAGCATCTGGTAACGCTTTTGGGCATTGGCGCTGACGGCGCTCATGCAAAACATCAACAAGAGCATGAAGAGGTAATTCGTTCTTCTCATGATACGTTGATTTTTAATTAGTAATTATAGATTGATTATTTTGATTGTTTGATTTCCGGTTGGGGGAATCGGGGTATTGCGGATTTCCTTGGTTTCGTCGTTCTTTTGTTACTTATAAAACAACATTCAACCTTTTGTGGCCTTTCAGGCCGCTCGTCGCGCTTTACGTTTTTGCACAAGGTTTTTTCACTTGTGGCTTAGGCTAAGGTTTTGCGCAGCAAAGATTGCAAAAAGTTTTGATAACGGATGGTTTCCCACCCGTTTTTTTCACTTCACAATCTTCGACGAGAGGGTGCGCTGTCCGTCGGTGAGGCGAACGGCATACACGCCGCTTGCGAGGGTGTCGAGCGAGGGGACTTGTGCGGAGACGCCTTCCACAGCGTGTTCGGAGAGGAGTTTGCCGCTCATGTCGTAGACCTGCACCTTGGCGTCGCGGGAGAAATCGGCCGCATTCACCGTCCAGTGGCCGCCGTTCACCTGGCGCAGCCAGTCGCGGCAAGGGGCTTCGGCCGTGGCTTCGCTGATGCCGGTCTGCGACCATTTGCCGTAGGCTTCATACCATTGGCCGGGCTTTTGGTACATTCTCACGTAGTCTATCTTGTATTCGAGGGGGAGCAGACTTTCGTCGATGGTGCCGCCGTTGTCGCCGCCCATGGCAAGGTTGAGCAAAACGTAGTTCGAATTGTCGCGGAAGGGGGTCTTTCCGGCGGCGGTGCCGTAGGTGTTGACGGTGTTGTCGATGTTTACGGCATTGATGAGCTCGTTGTCGAGGTAGAGTTTTATGCTTTCGGAGTCCCAATCCATGCGCCACGTGTGGTAGAGGGTGTTCCATGCGGAGTTGGAACTGTACCAGTAGTCCATGGGCGTGTAGCGGGAGTTCCACGAAGCGGTCCATGCGCCGTTTCCGCCCCAGCAAACGTTGGCCCAAGTGCGGGAGTTGTAGTACTCGAGGAGGTCGATCTCTCCGCTGTGCGGCCAGTGGTAGTCACCGCTGCCGCCGTAGCCGAGGAACCATATGGCGGGCCACGAACCTGAACCTACGGGTATCTTGGCGCGTACTTCCACGCGGCCGTAGGTGATGGAGTGCTTTCCGCTGGTGGTTATGCTGGAGGAGGTGTAGTCGATGTATTCGCGGCTTTTCTTCCAGTCGGACGAACCGGCCTCGTAGTTGGGGTTCTCGCGGCGCTCGGCGCGGGCCTGTATCACGAGGTTGCCGTCCGAAACGGTGGCGTTGTCCTCCTGGTACCACTGTGCCTCGTGGTTGCGGGCGAAACCGTGTTCAAAATTCCAGTCGTTGGCGTTGGGCACGCTGCCGCTGTTGAATTCGTCGCTCCACACAAGCTGGTAGTCTTCCTTGTCGCTGCGGGTCTTCTCTTCGGCCTGTGCCACTTCGTCGGCGGTGGCCTTCACAAAATACCACGAAGCGGCGGAACCGGTGTCGGTGGTGTTGTAGGTGACCACGAAACCTCCGGCGCTTTGCGCGAAGACGGGATTGCCATCGGCGGTGGCGAAGGTGTAGGTGGCGGAACTTTTCTGTTTGGTAAACACGAAGCGCGAGCCGGAGCTCTTGGACTTCATGCTGAACACGGTGCCGGTGCCGCCGCTGACGCTGCGCGCCAACATATAGGAGCCGTTGGCCTTGTTTATAATATAATAGGTACCGTCGCCGGCATCGACGAATTTCCACATGGCATTCTCGTCCACGCTTTTTCCTCCCCAACGCAAACGGCCGTTGGCTTTGGGCTTGGTGTTGTAGATTACGCTCTTCGTGCAGTAGCTTGCGTCGCCTGAGCCGTAAGAGGTGATGTAGTACCAGTTCTCTTCGGTGTCGGTAGACGGCTTGAAGGGAAGGGTGTCGGCAACGGCGGAGGCGGTGCCGGCGAAGAGGAGGGCGGTGAGGAGTGTCTTGAATGGTTTCATGTGTCGGTCGTGGTTCATTAACAAGTGCACCTTACAAATTGCGCTCTTAGTGATTTGCAGTGGCAAAATTACGACCATTTCTGCCATGTGCACTTGAAAAATCGTGCATTGAGGGGGTAAAAATTGAGCATTTGCCGAATTTTTCGTCACGCGAGGTGCAGAATTCTCTGCGGCGGCGCTGATGGAAGCGGAGCCGGCTGCACATACCGTTTTTCTGGAAGAAGGGGGATAGAATGTTGCTTTTGTCAAAATATTATCACGCTGCAGCTACTCTGCTTTTGCGCTACTTGCTTGGTTTGCAATGTTTTGAAAGTTCGTGCCCTTACTCTTCATCAAAACTTATCAGGCTCAATGAATCAAATATTTCAAAGCGACTGAGGGGATGATGGGCGGCGCGGGAATCCTACAAAGCAAAATTATGCAAACGGTAGTTAACGGTGCGTAAGCGAGCGATGGAGTGAACGATGGGGGCCGAACGATGGGGGCGAGCTCTCCCGAGCTCGCTTGCGCGAGTGAAGCATTCTTTGAAAGAAGTAACCTTATTCGTTCATGCGAGGTCGGGAGACCTCGCCCCCATCGTTCGCCCCCATCGTTCGCAGAGGGCGCAGCTCATTTGCACATTTGCACATTCGCACATTTGCACATTCGCGAAGCGACCAAGTACTCCGTCCCCTTCTCAGTGTGCCTTCTCCTTACTCCCACAAACGTCAACTGCCGGCCGAGCTGCGAGGGCGAACCGGAAAGCACGCGCTGGGAATATTTCTCCGATAGGGCCGTGTAGATTTCCGTAGCGGTGAGCCACACGCCGTCGGACTCTTCCGCGCCGTCTTCCACCACTTCATACGTGGCGAGGAATGCTTCGCGAAGGGCGGAGGCACGGTAATATGCCCTGTTGTGTTCTTCTACAGCCTCCTGTTCTTCGGACGAGAGCGTACAGGGTTCACCGCGGAGCACTTCGGCGAGGAGCTGGGCGTAGAGCTGGGGATAGTCGATGGGCGTGGCGCAGTCGATGGGTGCCGTCACTTCCTGGCAGAAGAAGCGGCGCGAACCGGTGGGGTCGGTCAGGAGTTCGGCGGTGTTGCTCGTGCCGATGAACGAGGCGGTGCGACAGAGTTTTTCGTAGAAACGGGCATGGGGGCGGCGCACATTCATCTCCGAAAGCTGCATAAGGTTTTTCAGGCGCACCATCTGCGCAGGGGAATAGCGGTCGAACTCGTCGAGGTTGATGAGGGCGAAGCGGGACAGCTCGAGGTCGTGGTTGGTGCGTCCGGCGAGTTCGAACTTGTCGGTATAATACGTACGCAAGGCTTCGGGAAGGAGCATTTGGCAAAAGGTGCTTTTGTGCAGACCTTGTTCACGGCTGATGAGCACAGGGGCGAGCTGGTTGCCGCCACGGGTACTGATGTCGGTTTGGCAGAAGGCGGTGCGGTGCACTTCAGTGGCGCACCACATCTGCCGCACGGCGGCGCGCATCCAGGTGTGGAACACGCTGTGCCACAAGGCATCGTCGCTCACACGTGCCGCGAGCGGACGTACGCGGTCTGTGCCGTCCCACTGGGGCAACTGTTCGAGCCAGGCGGTGAGGGGATGGTATTGCTCGGGCAAAAAAGAACAGACGAGCCGCTTGACATCGCGGTCCCACACGCCTATGCCGGCGGCGTGGAGGTGGAGCACGAGGGTGTTGAGCACGAGTTCATCCACGGGGCGGAAATCAGCGAGGCGCTCGCGCTCGAGTTGGCTGACATCGGCGGCGGCATAGGCTTTAAGGCGTATTTCGGGCCGTCCGTCGAGCACGTTGTAGCGCACGTCGTAGCGGTCGGCGAGGTAGGCATGGGCTTGTTCGGTGAGTTCGCGTATGGCGGAATCGTCGGTGGAAACGCCAGTTTTTGGGCTTTCGGCGGTTTTATGCTCTTGATTTTCGGTGTTTTTCTCTTGGAGTTCTACGTGTTTCTCTTGGTTTTTAACGGGCCAGATTCCGCGCTCTTTCAGCCTGCGAAGCACAGCTACGATGGTGCGGCGCGCGATGATGCCGCGGCGGGCGAGGAGCTCCGCTACGCGGTGTATGAAATCGCGTAAGGGGAGTTTGACTGAGGATAGGTTGTTTCTTTTCATGGCTTTGTAGTAAGGAAAGATTTAAATGTGCAAATGGGCAAATATGCAAATGGGCTGCGTTTTGGGTGAAGCTTATGGGGCGTAGCGTATGGGGGCGAAGTCTCCCGACTTCGCGTTCTACACGGCTTTCCCCCTCTATGGAGGCGACGTTTGAAACGTCGCGTTCTACACGGGAAAGTTACTGATGCGGCGAAGCGAAGTCTGGAGACTTCGCCCCCATGCGCTTGCGCCCTAATAGATCGATGGTATATCGTGTAG
>CAVCAV010000026.1:0-20340 GCA_963600165.1 Christensenella sp. UBA1685
ACAGAACGCTTTCGAACGTACATTTGAACGCATGCTCAAGTCGTACAAGAAGAACGTGCTCCGCTTCATCCAGCATCCTTACCTTTCGCTCGGTATCGTTGCCGGCAGTATCGCCCTCCTCGTTTGGTTGATGAACATCACCCCGACGGCCATGGTGCCCAGTGAAGATACGGGTACCATCATGGGTGTCGTAACCATGCCTCCCGGCACCTCGCAGGACCGCACCGAAGCTTACCTCGACAAGGTGGACAGCCTCGTACGCTCTTGCCCCGCTGTAGAAACGAGTACCATCGTGTCCGGTTACTCCTTCATCGGTGGCCAGGGACCTTCCTACGGTTCGTTCATCATCAAGCTCAAGGACTGGAGCGAACGTTCCATGAAGGAAAGTTCCACCGTGGTCTTCGCCAACCTCTACCTCCGCTCGCGCGACGTGTTCAAAGACGCACAGGTGCTCTTCTTCCAGCCGCCTATGATTACGGGTTACGGTGCAACGAACGGTTTCACCCTCAACCTTCAGGACCGTACGGGTGGCGACCTCGACAAGTTCTACGACGTGGCCAAGTCCTTCATTGCAGAACTTGAGAAGCGTCCCGAAATCGAATCGGCCCAGACGACCTTCAACCCGTCGTTCCCCGAATACATGATTGACATCGACGCTGCCAAGTGTAAGCGCGCAGGTCTTTCGCCCCGCGACATCCTTACTACGTTGCAGGGCTACTACGGCGGTCTCTACGCCTCCAACTTCAACCGTTTCGGTAAGATTTACCGTGTGATGGTCCAGGGCGAACAGGCCGACCGCGCCAACTTCGAAAGTCTTTACAAGATTAAGGTGCGCAACGGCAGCGAAATGGCTCCCATCACCGAGTTCATGACCATCAAGCCCGCCAAGGGTCCTGACAACATCAACCGCTTCAACATGTACACCTCCATGGCCATCAACGGTAACCCCGCCAGCGGCTATACCTCAGGTCAGGCCATCAAGGCCATTGAAGAAGTGGCTCAACAGAACCTTCCCACCGGCTATTCCTATGAATTCTCCGGTCAGACGCGTGAAGAGCAGCAGAGCTCAGGCAGCACCACGGCCATCGTGTTCGTTCTCTGCTTCGTGTTCATCTATCTGCTCCTCTCCGCCCAGTACGAAAGTTACATTCTTCCCTTCGCCGTATTGCTCTCCGTGCCCTTCGGTCTCGCAGGCTCGTTCATCTTCATCCAGGGTATGGGCGCCCTCAACAACGTAGTGCCCATATTCGGTGAGGCGGCCAACAACATCTACGTGCAGATTGCATTGATCATGTTGATGGGTCTGTTGGCAAAGAACGCCATCCTTATCGTTGAGTTCGCCCTCGACCGCCGCAAGATGGGCATGAGCATCTCATGGGCTGCCGTCCTCGGTTCGGGTGCCCGTCTGCGTCCTATCCTCATGACCTCTTTGGCCATGATCATCGGTCTGCTTCCGCTGATGTTCTCCTTCGGTGTAGGTGCCAACGGTAACCGCTCGCTCGGTACCACGGCCATCGGCGGTATGCTCATCGGTATGATTTGCCAACTCTTCATCGTGCCTGTGCTCTTCGTCGTGTTCCAGTATCTCCAGGAGAAGGTTAAACCGCTCAAGTGGGATGACATCGAAGACAACGCGGACGCTGCTTCCGACATTGAACAATATTCTAAGTAAAACGAAATCTGTAAGGCTAAGGTCATTGGCAAGTTTCGGCTTGCCGATGGCTCCATGCCTGACATTTCCAAAACAATAACAATGAAGAAGAATATTCTCATCATCATAGGTTGTTCTGCCATGCTCGCCAGCTGCTCGCTCTATAAGAACTACGAGCGGCCCGAGCGTCTGACCAACGGCATCGACAGTCTTTACCGCGATACGACTGCCGCTTACTCCGTGGTGCAGGCCGACACAACCAACTACGGCAACACCCCTTGGGAAGAAGTGTTCACCGACCCCCAACTCCAGTCGCTCATCCGCACGGCGCTTGCCAACAACACCAATCTCCGCAACGCCGACCTCAGCATTCAGCAGATTGAAGCCGTGCTGAAAATCCAGCGTTTGGCCTATCTCCCCAGCCTTGCCTTCTCTCCCCAAGGAACCCTTTCAAGCTGGGACTTCCAAAAAGCCAGCAAAACCTACGCTTTCCCCATCACGGCAAGCTGGCAGCTCGGCAACATGGGCAGCATCCGCAACACGCGCAAGCAGTACGAAACGAACCTTGAACTGACGAAAGCCACCAAGCAGTCCGTTCGCACCAGCATCATTGCCAACGTGGCCAACCTCTACTACACGCTTCAGATGCTCGACGAGCAGCTCAAGACCACAGAGGAAACCGTAACGCTTTGGGCTGAAAACGTACGCGCAATGGAACTGATGAAAACGGGCGGCATGACCACGCAGGCTGCCGTTTCGCAGGCCAAGGCCAACTACTACAATCTGCAGTCCACCGTGCCTACGCTGAAGAACAGCATCACGCAGACCGAGAACGCGCTCTGCTCTTTGCTTTGCGAAGCTCCGCATCCCATCAGCCGCGGCGCTTTCAACGCCGATGCTTTCCCCGGCACCTACGCTACGGGCGTTCCCGTGCAGCTCCTTGCCAACCGTCCTGACGTACACGCTGCCGAGATGCAGGTGGCCAATGCCTTCTACGGTGTGAACATTGCCAAGTCGAAGTTCTATCCCTCGTTGAACATCACCGCACAAGGCAGCTGGACCAACAGCGCCGGTGCCATTGTCAATCCGGGCAAGATTTTGGCTACGCTCGTCGGTAGCATCACGCAGCCCCTGTTTGCACAAGGTAGCTTGAGAGCCAACCTCAAGGTGTCGCAACTTCAGTACGAAGCTGCGCAGAACTCTTTCCAGCAGACGCTCCTCGATGCCGGACAGGAAGTGAGCAACGCACTCGCCAAGTATCAGGCTGCCGCCCAGCAGGAAGAAGCCTGCAAGAAGCAGGTTGCCGAATTGACCACCGCACTGGAAAGCACCCAGCAACTCTTCCAGTACAGCACCGGTACGAGCTATCTTGAGACCCTGACCGCACAGCAAAGCCTCATTCAGGCCCAGCTTACGCTCATCTCTGACAAGTTCGACAAGGTACAGGCTGCCATCACGCTCTACCAGGCTCTTGGTGGAGGACGTGAAACGCAAACTACCGCTCAAAACTAACCACATGGGTTCGTCATTTGGCTTTTTGTTCACTAAAGATTGCAAATTAGAAATGATTTGTTTATCTTTACACCACAATAACCAAATGACGAACCTTTAAAATTCATATCCATGATTAGTCCATTAGCATATGTAGACCCTGCTGCAAAGCTCGGCAAGAACGTGGAAATAGGACCTTTCGCCTATATTGAGGGCGACGTGACCATTGGCGACAACTGCGTCATCAAGGCCCACGCAAGCATTCTCAACGGCGTGACGATGGGTAGCGGCAACACCGTTTACCAGAATGCCGTAATTGGTGCCACTCCCCAGGATTTCCACTACGTTGAAGGTACTCCCACAAAGGTGACCATCGGCAACAACAACCACATCCGCGAGAACGTGGTGATTGCAGGAAGCACCTTCCCCGACAAGTCCACCATCATCGGCGACGAAAACTTCATTATGGACCGCGTGCACATCTGCCACGACGTGCATGTCTTCAACCGCTGCGTAGTCGGTATCGGCGTTTGCCTGGCCGGAGAAAGTGAGATTCACGACTGCTCCATCCAGAGCAACGGCGTGGTTGTTCAGCAGCACGTCCGCGTAGGCCGTTACTCTCTCGTACAAAGTGGTTGCCGCGTGCAAAAGGACGTTCCTCCTTATGTAGTGCTCGGCGGCAATCCCGCTGCCTACCACGGTGTGAACAGCGTAGTGCTCAAGCACGTAAACGCCAGCGAACGCATCCTGCGCCACATCGCCAACACATACCGCATCATCTATACGGGCAACTTCAGCCTCGAGGATGCCGTATTGAAGATTCCCGAACAAATCCCCATGAGCGATGAAATCCAGAATATTCTCGACTTCATCAAAGATGCAAAGCACGGCATCGTACGTCATCTGAAAGAAGATTGACACAGCTTGTGTGTACATCACAATAAAAGCCGGACAAACCCGCAAAGGTTTGTCCGGCTTTTTCGTGCTTTATAGTAATATCCCCCGCAGAAAAATAAGTTGCGCAATTACTTCTGTGTGGATATTGCGCGGCGAGCGGCCTGAAAGGCCGCTTGCTGCGCCTTATATTTGGGCTGACGACTATCTTATTTCTTGCCCGTCGTCTTTTTCTTGGAAGAAGTGGTTGTCTTCTTCGTAGTGGTCGTTTTCTTCTTTGTCGTCGTAGTGGTCTTCTTTGTGGAAGAAGTGGTTGTAGTCTGCGGCGTATAGTATTTCTGTGCTTCGGGCAACCATCCCTGAATGTCGGAAACGCGCTTGGCATCTGACGGGTGATCGCTCAAGAAAGCAGGAGTCGTGCTTGAAGAACTTGCCGACATGCGTTGCCAGAAGCTTACGGCAACGGAGGGATCGTAGCCTGCCATGGCGGCAAAGATGAGGCCCATGTGGTCAGCTTCGCTCTCGTTCTTGCGCGAATAGTGGAGATTGCTGAATTTGCTTCCCAGACCGAATACGCTCTGCGCTACGGTGCTTGCACTTGAACTTGCTCCCGTTCCGCTGAGTACGGCGCCGAGAATCTGCGAACCATATTGCGTACGCATCTGGTTGGAGAGCTGCTCGGCTGAGTGTTTGGCTACAGCGTGGGCAATTTCATGGCCGAGCACAATGGCCAGTGCACTCTCGTTTTGCGTGATGGGAAGGATGCCTTCGTAAACTACAATCTTGCCGCCGGGCATGCAGAAGGCATTGGCGGAATTGTCTTGCACAAGGTTGAATTCCCAGGAGTAGTTCTTCACTTCATCGCTCATGCCGTTGGCCTTGAGATATTGCTCTACGGCATTGGCGAGGCGCTGGCCTACACGTTTTACCATCGCAGTGTTGGTGGCGTTGGTGGAAGCCTTGGCGGTTTTCATGTAGCTGGTGTATTCCTGGCTGCTCAGGCTGAGCACTTGCTCGTCGCTGACAAGAAGGTGCTGTTTGCGTCCCGTTACGGGTACGGTACTTGTGGTGCCGCATGCGGTCAACAGCCCTACAAGTGCGGCGGTGAAAAGGTATTTGATGTGTTTCATTGTTTATATATGATAGGATACAATTATGAGAACTTGGAAACAGGCGAAGAGCCGGGAGGCTGTTCCCTGTTCCCAAATTCTCATAATAGGAATGCTATGTTTCTTTCTGACTTTTGACGGTCAGTCAGTTCTGCTGATTAGTTGAACCAACGCACGTAGCAGAAGTCCTGACGGCAGGGGAGGTGCTTGTTCTTCGGATACATGCGGTAGGCCACCTTGTAGGAACCGGCGAGGTCTACGCTGGCGGTAAGTTCGAAGGTGTAGAGGTTGCCCTCGTGGCTCGTTACGTTCATCGGGAACACTTCGTAGATGGTTTCCTGACCTTCCGTGCCGGAAAGGAGAACGAGGTCGATGCCGATGGCGTCGTCGAGACCCTGTTCGTCAACAACGTGCTTCACGGTGAAGTCCTTGCCGCTTACGAGGTCGCAGTTCTCGAGGTTTACGCTGCGCTCGGAGCTTACCACGCGGATGTTGTCCCAACGTTCTGCAACGCTTTCTTTCCATGCGGCAATCTGCTTTGCCAATGAGTTGTCCTTCTGGGCAAGCTGGCTGTAGCGGGCTGCTTCGGGATTGTAGAAACGGTCGTAGTAGTCGTCAAGCTGACGCTTCATCGTGTAGTTGGGAGCGATGCGGGCGATGGAGTTCTTGACGGTGCGTACCCAGTTTTCTGAGAAGCCCTTGCGGTTGCGTGCATAGTAGAGCGGAATGATTTCCTGCTCGAGCATAGAGTAGATGGTGGAAGCGTCGAGGCGGTCCTGATGTTCCTGGCTCTGATAGGTGCGTCGGTCAGTAAGTGCCCAACCGGCACCTTCGCGGTAACCTTCGTACCACCAACCGTCGAGCACGCTGAGGTTGACAACGCCGTTCATCAGCGCCTTTTCGCCAGACGTACCGGAAGCTTCGAGAGGACGCGTCGGCGTGTTCATCCAGATATCAACACCTGAAACGAGGCGGCGTGCAAGCTGCATGTCGTAGTTGTCGAGGAAGAGAATTTTACCGATGAATTCGGGACGCTGGGAGATGTCGTAAATCTTCTTGATCAAGCCCTGGCCTGCACCGTCGGCGGGGTGAGCCTTGCCGGCGAAGAGGAACTGTACGGGGTAGTCGGGGTTGTTGACAATCTTGGAGAGACGGTCGAGGTCGGAGAAGAGCAAGTGGGCACGCTTGTAGGTGGCGAAGCGACGGGCAAAGCCGATAAGCAGTGCGTTGGGGTTGATCTTGTCCAAGAGGCTCACTACGAGTGAGGGGTCGCCCTGGTTGCGGAGCCAGTTTTCACGGAAACGTGCACGGATGTAGTCGATGAGCTTGTTCTTGAGCTTCACGCGGGTTTCCCAGATAACTTCATCGGGTACACTGTAGATCTTTTCCCAAATCTTCTCGTTGCTCTGGTCGTGGTAGTACTCGGCACCGAGATATTTCTGGTAAACCTCTTTCCACTCTTCAGCACACCAAGTGGGGAAGTGTACGCCGTTGGTGACGTAGCCCACATGGCTTTCTTCGGGGTGGGGATTGTAAATCTTTTCCCATTCGTCGTGGCTGCGCTCAGCGTGGTCGAGACGTTCGGGTGAGGGGAGGTAACCCGGCCAGATGCCCTTGAACATCTGCTGGCTGACGCGACCGTGCAGCCAGCTTACGCCGTTGACTTCCTGGCAAGTCTTGCAGAGGAAGGTGGACATGCAGAACTTCTCGCCCTTGTCGTCGGGGTTCGTGCGGCCAAGACCCATGAAGTCGTCCCAAGAGATGCCGAGACGGGCGGGGAACTGGTTCATGTACTTGTTGAAGAGACCTTCGTCGAAGTAGTCGTGACCGGCGGGCACGGGAGTGTGAACGGTATAGAGTGAAGATGCGCGTACAAGTTCGAGAGCTTCGTTGAAGTTCAGGCCGCTTGCCACGTAGTCCACGAGGCGCTGTACGTTGCAGAGAGCAGCGTGGCCTTCGTTGCAGTGGTAGATGTCCTTCTTGATGCCGAGCTTCTGGAGAGCGAGCATACCGCCGATACCGAGGAGGTATTCCTGCTTGATGCGGTTTTCCCAGTCGCCGCCGTAGAGGGAGTGGGTGATGCGGCGGTCGAACTCAGAGTTGAGCTCGTTGTCGGTGTCGAGAAGGTAGAGGGAAATGCGGCCTACGTTGACACGCCAGAGAGCAGCGTGAACCATGAAGTTGGGGTAGGGCACGTCTACGATTACCTGGTTGCCGTCCTTGTCCACTACGCGTTCGATGGGGAGACGGTCGAAGTCCTGGGCTTCGTAGTTGGCAATCTGCTGTCCGTCCATGGAGAGCGTCTGCGTGAAGTAGCCGTAGCGGTAGAGGAAACCTACAGCCACCATGTCTACGTTGCTGTCGGAAGCTTCCTTGAGGTAGTCGCCGGCGAGCACGCCGAGACCGCCTGAGTAAATTTTAAGCACGTGGGTGAGACCGTATTCCATGCAGAAATAGGCTACGGAAGCGCGCTTGGCGTTGGGCTTCACGTCCATGTACTTGCGGAAGTCGCTGTAGACCTTGTCCATCTTGGCAATGATGGCAGGATCCTTGGAGAGTTCCTTCAGACGGTCGTAGTCGATGCTGCGGAGCAGTTCGATGGGGTTGCCGTCTACCTTGTGCCAGGCTTCTTTGTCGAGGCTGCAGAAGAGGTCCTGTGCTTCGTGGCTCCACGACCACCAAAGGTTGTGTGCCAGTTCGTCCAACTTTTTCAGTGCTTCAGGAATGTGGCTCTTTACGTTCACCACTTTCCAGGTGGGCTGGTTCGAGTTGCTGATTTTTACGTTCATTGTAGAGTACGTTGAGATATAACTGATTTTTGTTTGCTTTGAGATAGTACTGTGAAGAATGCCGCTTATTTCTTTTCTGCTTCAGCAGCTTCTTCCGTGCGGCGAAGCGCAAAGTCGTAGGCTTCGTAGTAGTACTTGATGAAGTGGCTCCACTGTGCCTTGTCGGCGAGGCGCGTGGCGGCATTGCGTACGGCAGTGCGCTTGCGGGGAGCGAGGTCGGCCATTTCACGAACGGTCTTGCAGATGGCAGAGGCTACTTCAAAGAAATTGGAGTCGTCGCGGTGCAACACGCAAACGCCGTCGCTGAGCGTTCCTTCGTGACCGATGGTTTCGTCTACCCACTGTCCGAATCCGCTGAGGTCGGTGGTGACGCACGGCGTGTGGAAGGCGCAGCTTTCGAGCGGGGTGTAACCCCAAGGCTCGTAGTAGGAAGGATAGAGGGCCAAGTCGTTGGCTGCAAGAAGGTGGTAGTAGGGCATGTTGAAAATGCCGTCGTTGCCTTCGAGGTAGCAGGGAACGAGAAGTACCTTCACTTTGTCTTCGGGAAGATTGCGGAGACCGAGGTGCCAAATCTGGTTGACGATGCGGTCTTCGTTCAGATGGTAGAGGTCGTGCGTGATGACGGGATTGGACAGCGGACGATTCGTTCCTTTGCGGCTGGCAAGCGCCTGCTGCAAGTCGGCACGCGGACCTTTGAGCCAGCAGGGCACTTCGATGAGTGCAAGCACTTGCTGGTCGTTGTCGGGCTGAGCATTGAGCTGGGCACGAAGTTGGGCCATGGCTTCAAGGAACACGTCGAAACCTTTGCAGCGGTAGTCGTTGCGGCCGCTGGTGGAAACGATGAGCGTGTCCTCGGGAAGCGTGGTGCCGGTCAGCGTGCTTGCCACGTTGAGGATGCATTTGCGGGCTTTGCGGCGCACGGTGTTGAACTGTGTGCCTTGGGGCACAAAGTCGGCTTCGAAACCGTTGGGCAGCACCACGTCGGCTTCCTTGTCGAGGAGCTGACGGCATTCGCGGTCGGTAAAGCTGCTTACGGTGGTGAAACAGTCGGCATGCCAAGCGCTTTGCTTTTCTATGCTGTGCTTGGCTTCCATGTGGAGTTCTTCCGCCATTTGGTCGCCGTTGTAGCCGTTGAAGTAAGCGTAAAGCTGCTTGTTGTTGCCGCAGATGGAACGTCCGATGCTTGTGGCGTGGGTGGTGAAGATGGTAGCCACGCGGGGCATGTGTTTCTTGAGGAACAACATGCCGAGACCTGACATCCATTCGTGTGCCTGATAAACCACGCGGTCGGTGGGCTTAAGGCACAGGCTCGTCACCGCTTCGACAAAGCGTCCTGCGGCGTACGAGAACATGGAAGCCTCGTCATAGTCGCCGTAAGCACGTATCGAATCGACACGGAACAGTTCCCATGCATCTGCATAGATCTGGTTCTTGATATTGAAAAAGGGAGAAAAATCAACAAGTACAGCAACCGGTTCGCCTGGCACTTGCCAACGGCCGATTCTGCAATTCAAACCCAACTCTGATGCCGCCTTTTTCCATTTCGTAAGCAGCTTGGCGTCTTCTTTAAAGTCTGTGTTTGCCGTGGGCTGCTTGAGGTCAGGACCGATAAAAACGAGTTTGTCCTGCCAATGCTGTTTTAGCGTTTTCGCACGAGACGAGAGGACGGTATAGATGCCTCCCACCTTGTTGCATACCTCCCAACTTGTTTCAAATATATAGTCGGGAGCTAAGAGTTCAGTATTCATAAAAAGCTCTAAATTTCAGCGCAAAGTTAACCCAAGTGACTCAATGGGCAAAGAATTTCTTCCATTCTTTTTATATTGTTGTGGAAATGTAATGGTGAATGTGGTGTGGACGTTGAACTTTATTTCGGTGCAGAGAATTTGTGAATCGTTGCAAAAAGCAAGCGCGGCAAGCCTGTTTGTCGGCTTGCCGCGCTTCATAAGGTTATCTCAAAAGACGTTTATTTCTTGTTCGGCTTCTGGAGTCCGTAGTTTTTGCGCTTGTCTTCGATAAGCAGCAGGACGGAAATGAGGATGGCTATGCAGCCGAAGCCGGCGAAGATGGTCATCGTTTCCGTGTAGTCGATAGCTCCTTTGGCGTCGGTGTTGGCCTGGTTTACCTTACCAATCCATACGGGCACGAGGGAAAGTCCGATGTTCTGGATGTAGAAGATGAGGGCGTAGGCCGTTCCCAAAAGTTTCATGGGGATAATCTTGGGCACGGAAGGCCACATGGCCGAGGGCACAAGGCCGAAGGCGATGCCGAGGATGACCATGGCCACGATGGCTACAATCCAGGAGTTGAAGGGGAGGGCGAACACCACGTGAACGAACGTGAGCAGCACGCTACCGATGAGCATCAGCGTAGCACCCTTACCGTACTTGTCGTAAATGCCGCCGAAGAAGGGCGTGAGGAAGATGGTGCCGAAGGGCAACATGGCGGGGATGAGTCCGGCCAGTTCTTCAGCTACGCCAAACTTGAACACCATGAGCTTGGTGGCAAATTTGAGGAAGGGGAATACGCCGGCGTAGAACATGAGGCAGAGGAAGGCCACGTACCAGAAACCGAGGTTCCCGAAGAGCGTGCCGAGGTCGGAGAACTTGAATCCTTCTTCCTTCTCGCCATCGGCTACGGCTGCCACGGAGGCGTCTTCTTTCTTGTCCATTATGCAGTAAACCATGAAAGCAACCATACCGGCGCAAAGCATGGCAGCACCGAGACCTACCGAAGCGCTGACGCCTCCCCAAGCCTTGGCAACGGGAAGAGCTATGGCCAGTGCACCGGCCGTGCCGATACGGGCAAGTGCCACCTGGAGTCCCATGGCGAGAGCAAGTTCGTGGCCCGTGAACCACTTGACGATGACTTTGCTGACGGTGATACCGGCTATTTCGCAACCTACGCCGTAGATGGCGAAGCCGAGAGCGGCATACACCACTTGCTGGTGGAACTCTCCAAAGAAGGGAACGCTTACCGTTCCGGTGAAATCGTTGCTAACGGCCCACCATTTGATGACGGCTCCGCCGAACATGAGCACGGTGGAGAGCACGCCGGTGAAGCGGATGCCGAACTTGTCGAGGATGATGCCGCCGATGAAGAGCAGAAGAAGGAACACGTTGAAGTAACCGTAGGCTCCGGAGAAGAATCCGTATTCGTCGGACGACCATCCGAGGCCGAGTCCGCCTTCCTCGCGCGCTGCCGTAAGGAGCGGTTCGAGGGGTGACATTACGTCGGTGAAGAAGTAGCCGAACATCATCGTGACGCTCACGATGACGAGGGCTGTCCAGCGCGCTCCGGCGGAGTCGCTCAGCTTTCTTTGAAGAGTTTTTGTCATAGTAGTGATGTGTTTATGCCGCTATGGCGTGAAAGTCAAGCCTTGGCCGGTAGCGGGCGGGTTGTTATTATTCTAATGTTTTCAATGTCACGACCCCGATTTGGTAAGTATCGCTTTGAGCTGTGCCACTTCACTGTCCGAGAGTCCGCATCGTTTGAGGTAGTTTTCGGCGGATTTTTGAATGTCCATTCCGGAAAGTTCCTTTAAGGCGTTGTCCCATTGAATCTTGGTATAATCCTTGAGGGCATCCTCGTTGTCGAGCAACCATATTGTGCGGTCTATTGAAACGTTCTGGCGCAGTTCGTACGACTTGTCTTTGTACGCTATCTTGTAGAAGTTGATCATCGTTGTCATGTAGTCGTTCTGCACTTCTTCAAGACTGGCGCCGACGAGCGCTTCAAAAATCATGCTTACAAAGCCGCAGCGGTCTTTGCCCTCGTTGCAATGGATGAGGTAGGGCGGCTCGTGGTCAATCATGAATCTCACGGCTTTTGCCATGCGCTGTTTGAACGCGTCGCTGAAGGTGTTGGCCATCATGCCGAGGGCTATGGTGTTGCCGTTTTTGAAGAGTTGCGGACAGTAGTGTGAAGCGTATCCGTCCGTCTGCATAAACGTTTCCACCTGTTCGGGCGTGTCGGACAAGTCGATTTCTGTTTTGATGCCGACAGCCTGGGCCAAACTGTCTGCCACGGCATAACGCGCGGCATTCTTTGCGCAGTTGAGCGGATTGCTGGAGCGGTAGAGGACATTGCGGCCCATGTTGGTGGTCGTGACCATGCGGAAGTTGGCGAATTCTTCAGCGCTTTCGCCCGGCAGGCGTGTCTCGCTGTAAATCGACTTCAAGAGTTGGTACATGTCGTTGTACCCTTTTTCCTTCTGAACGGTCATGATGCACGTGTCGCCAACCTCACCGCCGATGTACGCGTGGAAGTCGCCTCCGAGCATGCCGAAACCATAGTCGTTGCCTTTGGCGTTGTAGTCCACGTAGGTAGGACTGAGGATGGGCACTTCGTTGTAGGAGGTGACATAGGGCACAGAGTCGAGCGAGATGCCGCCTATCTGCACTTTCAGGTAGTCGGTGTACTGTATCCCGGCCCGGTGCATGTCGGCAGGCGAGAAGTTGGGGATGGGCTGCCCGTACGAATTGATTTCGATGATTCGCCCGGAAATGGTTGCTGCCGGTTTGGGCGCGTCTTCTGCTTCGTCGTGGCAGGATGCTAGGCCAAGCGAAAGGGCCAAAATGGCCATTAACTTTACTAAATTTCCACCCTCAATTTTGCGGGTGGAGCCTTTAGCGGGCATGTTCTTTCTACTCATCATATCTTGGAAAATTTGGTTGAGCTACAATTGCCCATGCGAGCTCATGCGAGCTCGCTCCCAAAGAGACCTAAGAGAAGATAGAGGAGTGAGAGAAAGAGAGGCCTTTTTTGAGCGGTTACTTACTTCTTGAGATATTTGTCAAGGAAGCGGAAGAAGGTGCGTTGCCAGAGAATGCCGTTTTGGGGTTTGAGCACCCAGTGGTTCTCGTTGGGGAAGAGGAGAAGCTGGGCGTCTATGCCGCGCATGCGGGCGGCGGTGAAGGCAGACTCTGCTTGGGTGTATTCAATGCGGAAGTCCTTCTGGCCGTGGATGCAGAGGATGGGGGTGTCCCAACGGTCCACGTAGAGATGGGGAGAGGTGGAGAACACTTTCTGCACCTGGCCGTCGGTAGCTTTCTTCCAGGGAGCGGAACCCATGTCCCAGTTGGGGAACCAGAGTTCTTCGGTTTCCACGTACTGCTGCTGGGTGTTGAAGATGCCGTCGTGGGCAATGAAAGCCTTGAAACGCTTGTCGTGGTTGCCGGCAAGCCAATAGATGCTGTAGCCGCCGAAGCTTGCGCCAACGGCACCCAGGCGGTCTTTGTCGACGTACGGTTCTTTGCAGATGTCGTCAATGGCGCTGAGGTAGTCCTTCATGCAGAGGCCTGAGTAGTCGCCGGAGATTTCTTCGAGCCATTCCATGCCGAAACCGGGAAGGCCGCGGCGGTTGGGGGCTACGATGATGTAGTCGTTGGCGGCCATAATCTGCATGTTCCAACGGAAACTCCAGAACTGGCTGACGGGCGACTGCGGACCGCCTTCGCAGAAGAGCAGTACGGGATATTTCTTGCTGGCGTCGAAGTGGGGCGGATAGATTACCCAGCAGAGTTCTTCCTTGCCGTCAACAGTCTTCACCCAGCGTTCGCTAACCTTGCCGAAGGCCAGGTTGTCGTAGAAATATTTGTTCTCCTGCGTAATCTGTATCACTTCCGCCTTCTTCGTGTTGAGCGGGAGCTGGTAAACCTCGTCGGCCTGGCTCATGCTCTGTCGTTTGCAGAAGAGCGTTTTGCCGTCGGGCGAGAGGGAAAGGAGCGAGTAGTCGGCCACGTCGTCGGTGAGCGCTTTGTGTTCGCCCTTGAGCGTGGTCTGGTAAATCTGCGTTTTGCCGTGCCAAACGCCGGTGAAGTAAAGCGTCTTACTGTCTTTGCTCCAAACGAAGTCGTTCACGCCGCTTTCAAACTTCTCGGTGACGTAGGTTTTCTTGCCGGTCTTGAGGTCGTATACGCAGAGACGGGCGCGGTCGCTTTCGTAACCGTCGCGCTCCATGCTGAGCCAAGCCACATATTTGCCGTCGGGAGAGAACTGCGGATTCTGGTCGTAGCCCATGTTGCAGTCTTCGCTTTGGTGGTTGACGGCCTGGTCTTTGAGCGAACGGTCTTCCTCTACGGCAGGAGCCGTCCAGTTGGCGGGTTTGCAGAGGTTGCGCGTAGTGCCTGAAGCGAGGTCGTAGAGGAAAATGTCGCTGTCGGTGCTGATGGCGTAGGCTTTGCCCACTTTCTTGCGGCAAGTGTAGGCAATGGTCTTGGAGTCGGGGCTCCAAGCAAGTTGCTCAATGCCGCCGAATGGCATCATGGGACATTCGTAAGGTTCGCCTTCAAGCAGGTCTTTGGCTTCGCCCACGGCAGTGCCGTCGAAGTCGGCCACGAAGGGGTGGGGGGCAGTGGTCACGTAGGTGTCCCAATGCTTGTACATGAGGTCGTTGATGACCATGCCGGTGGCTTCGGGGAGGTCGGCATCGTTCTTCTGGATGCTGTGGTTCTGGTCTACTTCCATGACGAGGATGACCTTCTTCTCGTCGGGCGAGAAGAGGAAGTCTGCCACGTCGCTCTTCGTGTGGCTGATTTGCTTGCGGTTGGTGCCGTCGGCGTTCATCACCCACAGTTGGTTGGAACCCGATTCGGAAGAGAGGAATGCAATCTGCTGACCGTTGTGGAGATACGTGGCGCCGGCTTCACTCTTCTTGCTGGTGGTGAGCTGCTGCACGTCGTTGGTCTTCAGATTGATTCTGTAGAGCACGGAGTGGCTCTTGTTTTGCTTTACGGAGTAGTAGGTTACGGCATAAACGGCTTCGTTGCCGTTGGGCGACACGTTGAAGCCTCCCATGCGTCCCATGGCCCAGAGTGCTTCGGGTGTCATGCGGTCGCTTGTAAGTTGGGGCTGCTGTTTGCCGATGAAGTCGGCGTTGGTCGGGGCTTGTGCCATAACGGTTGTCGTTGCGGCCAGTGCTGTGGCCGTGAGGAGGGTTTTTATGAGGTTCATGAGAGGAAATGTCTTAATGTGCAAATATGCAAATGTGCAAATGTGCAAATGTGCAAATGAGGTACGCCTCTTTTGTGTGTTGCTATGTAAAAGTGAATATGTGCAACTATACAAGCGGGAGGTCCCGTTCACATAGTTGCACATGGTGTGTTCCGACGGGTTACTTCTGTCGGTTGCGTTGTATTTCCTGCTGCTTCTTGAGCATTTCTTCCTGTTGCTTCTGGAGCGCTTCAAGACGTGCGGCAAGTCCGCTGGGCTTCTTGTTGGGGTTGTTCTTGTTGGCCTGGAAGTTGGCTTCGAGTTTGGCAAGAAGTTTCTTGTCGTCCGTCGTGCGGCGGAGGTACCACATGGTCAGCGCGCTGAAGAGGAGCGAGATGAAGTAGTAGTAGTTCAAACCTGCGGAGTACTTGTTGAACATGAAGAAGAAGAAGAGGGGCATGAGCATCATCATCCACTGCATCATCTTCATCTGGTCGGCCTGTTCGCCCGACATGGTCTCACGCTGCTGGCGCATGGTCATGAAACTGTAGAGCAGGTTGGTGGCGCAGAAGAGGAGGCAGAAGAGGCTGAGGTGGTTGCCGATACCCCAAAGGTTCGGTCCCCAGCTGATGAGGCTGTCGTAGGTGGAGAGGTCGTTGGCCCAGAGGAAACTCTGTTGGCGGAGTTCAATGGCGTTCGGCACGAAGTTGAACATGGCAATCCAGATAGGCATCTGAATGAGCATGGGGAGACAACCGCCCATGGGGCTCACACCATATTGCGAGTAGAGCGACATGGTTTCCTGCTGACGCTTCATGGCGTCTTCCTTCTTCGGATATTTCTTGGCAATCTCGTCGATTTTGGGTTTGAGCACACGCATCTTCGCACTGCTCATGAAGCTCTTGCGCGTGGGCACGTAAACGATGGCACGCAGCAGCAAGGTGATGAGCAGCAGCACGATGCCCATGGGGAGACCAAGACGGGTGAGGAAGTCGAACACGTAGAGCGTGAAGAAGCGGTTAATCCATTTCACGATAGGCCAACCGAGGTAAACGAGGCCCTGGAGGTCGTTGTCGAACTCCGACACCTTGTAGTTGTCCATCGACTGGAGCAGACGGTAGTTGTTCGGGCCGAAGTAGAACTGGAACTTCGTGGGGCGTGCTCCCGAGGGGTCGAACGTGGCGGCCATGTCGGCCGTGTAGGCTTTGAGGTAGCCGGTGCCTTCTTCGAGCTGTTCGCTCTTGAGGTTGGCTTTCTCAAGCGGCTGGGCGGCCATGAGCACGGCGCTGAAGTACTGGTTTTTGAAAGCAATCCAGTCGAGCGCGGCTTCGGGCTTCTTCTCCTTTGTGGAGTTTTCAGAAAGCTTTTCGGTGCTCTTGTCGTGCTCCTTGTAGGTGAGCGTGGAGTACATGTTTTCGAAGTAGAAACCCTTCTCCTGCTGGGCTACGCGGTCGTGCCACGAGAGCTGGAGCGTACGTGCCGAAGCGGGAAGGTGCTTCTGCATGCCGGAGGCTTTCACGGTGAAGTTCACCAGATAGTTGTCCGGAAGGAGTTTGTACTCGAGGTCAAGCGTGGCGCCGTCGTTGGCGGTGAGTCGCATGGTGACTGTGCTGTCCGTGGCGCCCACGGGGGTGAATACGTAGTTGGCAAGGTCCATGGAGCCGTCCTTGGTGTCAAGGAGCATGTCGAGTCCGGCGTCCTTGGCATTGTAGAGGAGCAGCGAGTTGTTGCGCTTGGCTTCAAAGTCCTTGTAGCTCTTGTACTCGTTGAGACGCACTTCGCTGATGGCGCCGCCCTTGGTGTTGAGCTTTATGCTTACCTTGTTGTTGTGGAGACATACTTCCGATGCCTGGCCTTTTGTGGCGGCATAGAAAATGTCGGTGCTGTCCACTGCGGCCTGGGCCTGAAGCGCCTTGTGGCCGGCTTCGGCATCAGCTTTGGCTTGCTGCGTCTGCTCAGTCTGTGCGGGCTGCTGTGTCTGGAGGTTCTTTTCCTGGTTGGTGTTGTACCAACTGAAGCCTATGAGCACGGCGGCAATGAGGACGAGGCCGATGATGGTGTTTTTGTCCATGTCGTGTTGTTGCGTGTGGAAACTGAAAAATATTCAAGTTTCGGACTTACGTTTAAATCAAGAGTGACGACTGGCTTGTGCTTCTTTTTATCAAGAATTAGAGAATTGGAGAATTCTTCATTGGTTCTGAAAGATAAGAATTGCGGGAAAGCTTGACGTTGTCAAGCGGTAGCTTCCTTAAATTCTTGACAATTCAGTGATGGATTCTCTAATTCTTTAATTCTTGATTAAACTCTTGCCACATTGGTCATTACTCTCGAAACGTAAATCCGAAACTTCGTGTGTGGTTTTGCCGCTTCCTTATTTCTTCTTGGCGCCTTCTTTCTTTTCGATGGCGGCCTTGACGAAGTTGAGGAAGAGGGGATGGGGCTTGAGCACAGTGCTGGAGTATTCGGGGTGGAACTGTGTGCCGACATACCAGCTGAGGGTGGGCACTTCCACGATTTCCACGAGGTCGGTGTCGGGGTTGGTGCCGACGCAGTGCATGCCAGCCTTTTCGTATTCTTCGCGGAAGTCGTTGTTGAACTCGTAGCGGTGGCGATGGCGCTCGCGGATTACTTCGCTGCCGTAGATTTCGCGCACTTTGCTGCCTTCGCGGAGGTGGCATTCGTAGCCGCCGAGACGCATGGTGCCGCCCATGTTGGTGATGTTCTTCTGGTCCTCCATGATGTCGATGACGTTGTGGGGCGTCTTCTGGTCCATTTCGGAAGAGTTGGCATCGGCATAGCCGAGAACGTTGCGTCCGTATTCAATCACCATCATCTGCATACCGAGGCAGATGCCGAAGGTGGGAAGGTCGTGTTCGCGGCAGTACTGTGCGGCGAGAATTTTGCCTTCAATGCCGCGCTGGCCGAAGCCCGGACAGATGACGTAGCCGTCCATGCCGGCGAGCATTTCGCCCACGTTCTGCTCGTTGATCTTTTCGGAGTTGATGAAGTGGCACTTCACCTTGCGGTCGTTGTAGGTGCCGGCCTGCGAGAGGGCTTCGAGGATACTCTTGTAAGCGTCCTGAAGGTCGTATTTTCCGACGAGGCCGATGTTGATCACTTCCGTGGCCTTGTGACGGCGGTCGAGGAACGAGCGCCAGGGGCCGAGTCCCGGAGTTTCGCCCACGGGCATGTCGAGTTTGCGGAGAATGGTGGCATCGAGTCCCTGCTCCTGCATGCGGAGGGGCACTTCGTAGATGGTGGGCATGTCGAGGCTCTGCACCACGGCGTCGAGCGACACGTTGCAGAAGTTGGCAATCTTGCGGCGGAGTCCGGCGCCGAGTTCGTGTTCGGCACGGAGCACGAGGATGTCGGGCTGGATACCGATGCTCTGCAGTTCCTTTACGGAGTGCTGCGTGGGCTTCGTCTTGAGTTCGCCTGCAGCGGCGAGGTAAGGCACATAGGTGAGGTGCACGCAAACGGCGTTGCGTCCGAGTTCCCACTTAAGCTGACGGATGGCCTCGAGGAATGGCTGGCTTTCAATGTCGCCCACGGTGCCGCCGATTTCGGTGATGACGAAGTCGTACTTGTGCTTCTTGCCGAGGTAGAGCATGTCGCGCTTGATCTCGTCGGTGATGTGGGGAATGACCTGGATGGTCTTGCCCAAATAGTCACCGCGGCGCTCCTTGTCGATGACGCTCTGGTAGATGCGTCCCGTGGTGAAGTTGTTGTAGCGCGTGGTCTGGATGCCCGTGAAGCGTTCGTAGTGTCCGAGGTCCAAGTCGGTTTCCTGTCCGTCGTCCGTTACGTAGCATTCTCCATGTTCGTAGGGGTTGAGCGTACCGGGGTCGATGTTGATGTACGGGTCGAACTTCTGGATGGTGATGTTGAACCCGCGTGCTTGCAGCAGTTTGCCGATGGAGGCTGCAATGATTCCTTTTCCCAGTGAGGAGGCCACACCTCCTGTCACGAAAATGTACTTAGTCTCTGACACGTTGCTTTATATTTAAATGTGTATCTGATGTTTCAGTCGGCAAAGATACGAAAAGTTTCGTACCTTTGCGTTCATTATGCAAGACATCAAAACCATTCTTCAATATTTTCCTTCACTCACGGAGGAGCAGCAGCGGCAGTTTGCCGCCCTCGACGGCCTTTACCGCGAATGGAACGCGAAGATCAACGTCATTTCGCGCAAGGATATCGACAACCTCTATCTCCACCATGTGCTCCACTCGCTGGGCATTGCCAAAGTGGTAAATTTCCGCCCCGGAACGACGTTGCTTGACATAGGTACGGGCGGCGGTTTCCCCGGCATTCCCCTTGCCATCCTCTTTCCTGAGTGCACGTTCAAGTTGATTGACAGCATTGGCAAGAAGACCCGCGTGGCGGCAGCCGTGGCAGAGGCCATCGGTCTGAAGAACGTGACGGTGGCCCACTGCAACGCGGTGGAGGAAAAGGCACGCTACGACTTCGTGGTGAGCCGCGCCGTGATGAATGCGCCCGACCTGGTGAAACTCATCCGCAAGAATGTCCACCACGAACAGCGCAACTCGTTGCCCAATGGCTTGCTTTGCCTCAAGGGCGGCGACGTGAGCGAGGAGTTGGCTCCGTTCAGCAAGACTTCTCAGGTGTGGGATTTGAAGGACTTCTTCAAGGAAGAATTTTTTGAAACGAAGAAGGTGGTTTACGTATCGTTGTAGCACACAGACTGGAAGAAAAACACAAAAGAATGAACATCACACGTTTTGAATGCAACATGGTCAGCGAGAACTGCTATCTCATTGCTGACGCCAACGGCGAAGCGGCGCTCATCGACTGCGGAGCTTTTTATAAAGAGGAGCGCGAGGCCGTGAGCCGTGCCATCAGCACGAGCAAACTGCATCTCGTGCGCGTACTCAACACGCATGCCCACTTCGACCACGTTTTCGGACTCTCCTATATATATAAGGAGTACGGCGTGAAACCTCAAATCTGCGAGGACGAGCGTTCCACCTACATTCATGCCCGCGAACAGATGATGAACTTCATCGGTCTGGACGCCCCGCTCGAGTTGCCGCCGATCGGCGAAACGTTCCGCCACGGCGACGTGCTCCAGGTGGGCACCATTTCGCTGCGCGTGATAGCCACTCCCGGCCATACGCCCGGCGGAGTGTGCTTCTATTCCGAGGCAGACAAGGTGCTCTTCAGCGGCGACAGCCTGTTCCGCCACGAGATAGGCCGTTGCGACCTCCCCGGCGGCGACGGCCACGCACTGGTGAGCACGCTTCGCGAACGCATCCTCGCACTCCCCGACGACGTGACGGTACTTCCCGGCCACGGCGAAGCCACAACGGTGGGCGAGGAGCGTTTGCACAACAGGTACATCGCTGTCCTTTAAAACGTGATGCGCAAAAAAACAAGTAATGTTGTTTCCTGTGCGAATTTTGCGCGGCGAGCGGCCTGAAAGGCCACCACTCGTAAGCCCAGGTCACGGCAC
>CAVCAV010000027.1:0-20160 GCA_963600165.1 Christensenella sp. UBA1685
ACAAAAATTCCAAGCCTTGGAATTAAAATTTCAAGGCTTGGAATTTTTGTTTCAAGGCTTGCAATTTTGGCGGGATGCGCACGTAATTTTCTTACATTGCCACACCGCATTTACGTCGTCTATGGAAGCGAACGATGGGGGCGAGCTCTCCCGAGCTCGCTTGGGCGAAAATGTCCGCCCTCTATGGAAGCGACGTTTAAAACGTCGCGCTCTACACGGTGGTATACGCCCTCTTTGGGGATAAAGTATCCCGACCTCGCTTGCGCTAATAAGTATTTCTGACCTATCCCGAACATTATGTTAGAAAATAGAGTACTTACATGGTTCTTTCATAAGAATTCGTGCTAAAAAAGCACAGTCGTGTAGAGCGCGACGTTTTAAACGTCGCTTCCATAGAGGGCAAACATTTCCGCCCAAGCGAAGTCGGGAGACTTCGCCCCCATCGTCCGCCGACACGGGGCAAACAAAAAAGTCCCCGTCCTCTCGACTGCCAGCAGGCAATCGGAAGGACGGGGACTATGGTTTACGAAAGGGCTACGCCCTCGTTGTCGTTATTCTGCCGTTTCCTTTTCGTGCTCGGCAATGAGCTTCGTCTGCAAGTCGCCAGGAACGAGTTCGTAGCTGGCAAACTTCATAATGAAGGAAGCACGGCCGCCGGTAAGGGAACTGAGCGTGGTGGAATAGCTTGCCATTTCCTTGAGAGGAACTTTGGCCTGGAGTTTTTCATATCCGTTCTCGCTGCTCATGCCCACAATCATGCCGCGACGGCCCTGGAGGTCGCTCATGACGTCGCCCATCTTGTCGGACGGAACGAAGACTTCCACATCGTAGATAGGTTCGAGAATCTTCGGACCGGCGTCCTTGAAGGCCTGGCTAAAGGCATTGCGGCCGGCAAGCATGAAGGAAAGTTCGTTGGAATCTACGGGGTGCATCTTTCCGTCGTAAACCACTACACGGACGTCGCGTGCATAGCTTCCGGTAAGGGGGCCTTGTTCCATTCGGCTCATTACGCCCTTGAGGATGGCGGGCATGAAACGGGCGTCGATGGCGCCGCCGACCACAGAGTTGATGAACACGAGTTTGCCGCCCCATTCAAGAGGAATTTCCTCCTTGCCCTTGATGGCTACACGGATTTCCTGACCGCCGAACTTGTAGACCGTCGGGTCGGGCATGCCGTCGCTGTAGGGTTCAACAATGAGGTGAACTTCGCCAAACTGTCCGGCACCGCCGCTCTGCTTCTTGTGGCGATAGTCAGCGCGTGCAGACTTCGTGATGGTCTCTCTGTAGGGAATTCGCTGCTCGTAAAACTCTACGGGAATCTTGTCGAGGTTTTCAAGACGCCACTTGAGCGTGCGCAGGTGGAATTCGCCCTGTCCGTGAACGAGTATCTGGCGAAGTTCCTTGCTTTGCTCCACTTCCCACGTGGGGTCTTCCTGACGCATGCGGTTGAGTGCTGCCATCATCTTCTCGGTGTCGGCCTCGGTGACGGCACGAATGGCGCGCGTATATTTGGGGTTGGGATATTTGATGAAGTTGAAACGGTTTTCGCAGCCTTTTCCGTTGAGGGTGTTGCCGGTGCGTACGTCCTTGAGCTTGACGGTGCAGCCGATGTCGCCTGCAGAGAGTTGCTCCACCTTTTCGCGCGTGGCGCCAGAGCATACGAAGAGCTGTGCCATGCGTTCCTTCGAACCGCGGTCGGCATTGGTGAGGTCGTCGCCCTCATGCACGGTTCCGCTCATTACCTTGAAGTACTGCACTTCGCCGATGTGGGGTTCCACGCCGGTCTTGAAGAAATAGACGGAGGTGGGGCCGTCGGGATCGAGCTTGACCTCTTCGCCACGGGTATTGTGGACGGGCGGCATTTCGTCTACGAAGGGAACCACGTTGCCGAGGAATTCCATAAGGCGTCCCACGCCCATATTGCGCGATGCGCACACGCAGAACACGGGGAAGATGCTTCTCGTCACCATGCCCTTGCGGATGCCTTCGCGCATCTCGTCTTCGGTGAGGTGTTCCGTTTCGAAGAATTTTTCCATGAGGCCTTCGTCGTTCTCGGCAGCAGCTTCCACGAGGGCTTTGTGCATGGCGTCGGCCTTTTCCAGCTCGGAGGCGGGAATGTCCTCAAGTGTAGGTTCGCCGCCGTCGGGTCCCCAGGTGAGTTTCTTCATGAGAATGACGTCGATGAGCTCATGGAAGCCTTCGCCGGTCTGTACGGGATACTGCACGGGCACGACCTTGGGGCCGTAGATGCCCTGGAGTTCGTCCACGATGGCTTCGTAGTCGCACTTCTCGTCATCGAGTTGGTTGACGAGGAAGATGACGGGCTTGTGGAGCTTCTCGGTGTAGCGGAAATGGTTCTGCGTGCCCACTTCGGGTCCGAACTGTCCGTTGATAAGCAGCACGGCGGTGTCGGTAACGTTGAGGGAGGTCATGGCGGCTCCCACGAAATCGTCGGAACCCGGGCAGTCGATGATGTTGAGCTTCTTGTTGTTCCACTCAACATGGAAGACCGTCGAGAAGACTGAGTAACCGTAGTCCTGCTCGACGGGGAAATAGTCGCTCACGGTGTTTTTGGCCGTGATGCGGCCGCGACGTTTGAGCTGACCACTCTCAAAGAGGAGCGCCTCGGTGAGGGTGGTCTTGCCTGAGCCATCGTTGCCCAGGAGTGAAATGTTCTTGATTTCGTGCGAATTGTAAACTTTCATGGA
Source organism: Christensenella sp. UBA1685 (assembly GCA_963600165.1). GTDB lineage: Bacteria > Bacteroidota > Bacteroidia > Bacteroidales > Bacteroidaceae > Alloprevotella. The sequence continues at coordinate 2,709 of CAVCAV010000027.1, forward strand.
TTCGACGGGATTTAAGTTTGCGGTATGACTTGCCTTTCATGGGCGGCAGGGAGTAAGGTTAAGGTCCGCTGCCAAGGTTGGTTTCTGCAACGCTTCGGTGCGTTGCGGGAGGGGCAAGAACGGGGTGTTTCTCCGTATGCCGCGCAAATTAGCGATATTTCGCGGATAAGCAAAAGGCGAAAAGCATGTTTTTTAGCAATGGTTGCAAAGCGGAGTGCGCATCCAGGCGGCTTATTTGGGCGCAAAAAGCACTTCTGATGGGAGCGAAGGACGGGTATTTTGCTTGCTCAAAAGACATAGTTCCGCGACGGCCACAATCTATGCGATGGGCTTTCCCGAGCTATACGAGAAAAAGCGGCAGCCCCCTTGTCTTGCTAAAAGACAAGGGGGCTGCCGATGATGATGGGGCTTGTAAGATGTTTCTAAAGTTCTATACGGAACGTGGTGCCGCGTCCGGGTTCGCTGGTCTTCACGAAGATGTGGCCGTGGTGGTATTCCTCTACGATGCGCTTGGCCAAAGAGAGGCCGAGTCCCCACCCTCGCTTCTTGGTGGTGAAGCCGGGTTTGAACACGCTCTTGAAGTGTTTGCGCGAAATGCCTTTTCCCGTGTCGCTCACCTCTATGCCTATTCCCTTCGGCTGCTCTTCGATGCGGATGTCGATATGGCCTTCGCCCTGCATGGCATCGACGGCATTTTTGCAAAGGTTCTCGATGACCCACTCAAAGAGCGGGGCGTTGATTTGCGCCACGACGGGACGGGAAGGTGCTTCGTACGTGAAGCGAACCTTGCGCGAGGTGCGGCGGTCGTAGTAGTCGACCACACGGCCTATGACGTCCACAAGGTTTTCTTCCTTGAGTTCGGGCGCAGAACCGATTTTGGAGAAACGTTCGGCTATGAGCTGAAGGCGGCGTACGTCCTTGTCCATTTCGGGAAGCAGGGCGTCGTCGGGATACGTCTCGCGCAACACCTCACTCCAGGCCATGAGGGAAGAAATGGGGGTGCCGAGCTGATGGGCCGTCTCGCGCGAGAGTCCTACCCACACTCTGTTTTGCTCTGCACGCTTGGAGGCCAAAAGGGCAAAGAGGCAGACGAGAGCGAATATGGCCACCACGACGAGCTGCACGTAGGGATAGACCGTGAGGCGACGGAGCATGATGGACTCCTCATAATATATATAGATGTAGTCGCGGACATTTGCCCCGCTGGGGGTGACGTCCATTCGCATGTACTGGCCTTCGGCACGCATCCGCTCTGCCGCTTCGCGCACCATCTTCACAGAATCCTTTCCCTCGGGGGCGGGACGCAGGTTGCGCGAGGCAAGCACGTCGCCGTGGGAGTCGAAGACCACAACAGGGATGGTGTTGTTGCTGTTGATTACTTTCAGCACAAGGTTGAGGTCGGTGGTTTCGTCGGCGGCCGTGAGCGAGCGCATGGCCTCGGCCCATACTCCCATTTTCCCCACTTCTTCGTGATAGAGGTCGCGCGTGAGGGTGTGTGAAATGATGAGCGAGACGACGGAGATGGTCACGGCTATGCCGATGAGCACCGTCTTTACTTTGTTGAAGCGGTCTGTCCAGAACAATGCGGTTTCTCTTTCTGTGGGGAACAATTATAGTTGCATCTCCGTCTTTTGATAGCGAACGGCGGAAGCGCAAAGTTCAGTCTTGCTCGGCGAGCGAACGGTTGAGTTGGTCGATGTAGTCGAGGAACTCCTCGCGACCGCGCTTGCTCTCGCTGCTCGTGATGAAATGGGGCGGAAGTTCTTCCCATTCCTCCGAGAGGGCATCGAGGAAACGCTGCACATTGGTCTTGAGCTCGTTGAACTTGGGCTTGTCGGCCTTGGTGAAGATGATGCCGAAGGGTACGCCGTTTTCTCCAAGGAAGCGGATGAACTCAAGGTCGATGCGCTGAGGGGGAATGCGCGAGTCGATGAGCACGAAGAGGCAGGTGAGCTGCTGGCGGTCGAGTACATAATGGGAAATGAGGTTCTTGAGCTTCTCCATCTCCTTCTTTCCACGCTTGGCATAGCCGTAGCCGGGAAGGTCCACAAGGTACCATTCGCCGTTGATGACGAAATGGTTGATGAGCATGGTCTTTCCCGGAGTGGAAGAGGTCATGGCAAGCGCCCGGCGGCCGGTGAGCATGTTGATAAGGCTACTCTTGCCCACATTGCTTCGGCCGATGAAGGCGTATTCGGGCAACGTGCTGTCGGGACACTTGTCTGCACGACTGTTGCTTATGAGGAATTCTGCAGAATTGATTTTCATTTCAAAATGGTGCGGATATACTGTTAGTGGTTAAGCACGAACTTAATGCTTATACCGAAGTCCTGCGTGGTGACGGGGTAGGAACTTGAGGTGAGAAGCGGTCGGTTCATCTGTCGGTCGTAGTAGGCGGTGAGGGTAAGCAGTTTGCTCAGCGCGTAGTCGGCCGAGAAGCTGACTTGCACGGCCTTGTTGCCGCTTGTAGCCTGCGAAAGCTGCGTAAGGATGTCGCGGTTGATGGCGGCCTGGTTGCGGAAGGTGAAGTCGAGGCGCAGATTAAGGTCGTTGGCAAAGCCCGACGAGTTGGTCTGCGTCTTCCCGTCGCTGCTCTTCTTTCCCTTGCTTCGCACGGTGCGTTTGGGAGCAAAGAGCTTGAGGTCTGCTATTTTGTAACCGAGTCCCACGACGAAATCGTTTGAGCGGCTTTCGGTGAGCTGCTGCGAAGTCATGCTGAGCGTAAGCACACGCGTTTTTCGCATCTCCACCTTTGCCGTCAGATTGTTGAGAAACGTCATGTCCACACCGAAAAGGGGCGAGAAGCTCTCGTTGATGCTCACGGTGCTGATGTCGTACATGCCGCTCGGCGTGGGCATTCCCGTCGTCACGTCGTTGACGAAGCCGAAGCCGTTCATATATTCCTGATAGGAACTGAACGTGTTGTACGAACCTACGGAGTAGACGCTCTTGTAGGCATGGTTGAGATTGAAACTCTTGAACACCTTCTTCATCTTCGGCAACTTGGCCAAGCCGGCATAGGTGATGCTCCAGTTGGGAAGCAACTTGAAGAGCGAGGGGAAGATGTCGAGTCCGCTTCCGCCGCCCATAGTGTAGGCATTGAGGAAGGCGGGAATCATCACCTCGGAGGAATATTGGCTCACCGTGCCGTTTTCGGGATTGAACGTCTGTCCTGCAAGGTCGGAACCTGAGGGATAGACGGCGCCGTCGTAGAGCCGTTCCACGCGCTGCTGATAGCCGGCGAGGGAGGATACGAACTTGTTGAACGTCTTGCTCTTGTAGCCCTTGTCGGCCGAACCTGTTTTCTCGAATGCCGAACCGAAGGAGATGGTGGTCATGGTAAAGTTGCCGGTCTCGGTGGTTGGCATTCCGCTGAACATATACTGTATGGAGCGGTTGCGCGTGGTGTTTCGCGAAGCGTTGAGGTCAATCTTCACATCGCGGAAAGGCTCGAGCGTGGCTCTTATCTGCAGGCTCTCGGTAAGGTTGGTGGTGGCAGGGGTTATGATGCTGTCGGCCATGAGCAGCCAACCTTTGTCGGCAGCACGGCGAATGTAGTTTTCACCCGTAAGACCGAAAGCGAAGTCCACTCCCGGCGCCATACCGCCGGCCACCCCGCTCCGCTGGCCAAGTATGTCGCCAACCTGCGGAAGGAAGCCGGGTAAAGAGGTGTTGAACTTGTTGCTGTACTGCACGCTGACGTTGCGCACCATCATGAGAAAGCGCGTACCCAATTGGAGGGCCTTGAACCAGGCCTGGTCCTCGGTACGCTTGCGCGGCGCCACGGTGACTTTCACTTTGGCAGTGTCGGTGGAAAGGATGAGCAACTTGTTGGCATCGGTCACCTTGTAGCGCAAGGGATAGCGCGTGCCGTCGGCACGAAGGGCCGTGACGCGAACCTTCTTGGTGCGCAGGTTATGCACAAGCGTCTGGGTGGTGTCGGCACGGAGAGCAATCTCCTTCATCACATTCTTGGGCTTCTCTTCGCCCTTCGACTTGTCGCGCGGTGCCTGCGAGTACTTGCGGTTCACGTTCTTGAGGAAAGGCACATGGTTGTAGAGCGTTTCGAAATTGGCGCGGCCGTTACCGCCCACACTGCGGGAGTTCGTCACAGTATGTCCCATGGAAGTTCCGTCCTCGAGTTCCGTACCGCGTGTCCAATTGTAGGTGGCATTGTAGGTGAAGTCGGCAGTGAGCCAGTCGAAGACGGGAATCTTGTTGATGGGGAGTTTCCACGAAAAGTCGAAATTCTGCTGATAGCTGAGCGGGCGTCCGAGTTCCTTGATGGAATGCCACACAGAATCCTTCCAAGCGCTGTAGCGGTCGGGATAGAGATCCTTGTTTACGGCGGTGTAGGGCTGTTCTATCTCGGCATTCGTACCGGACGAGAAGTTCATGTGAATGTTCTTCGTCAAATCCCACCGCAACTGGAAGGAGCGGTTCCAAAGGAAGTCGCTGGACCACGTCAAGGGTAGCGACGTGTTGTCGAGATTCTCCATGTCGCGCTCCTGAAGCTCATAGTACGAGCGGGTGATATCGCTGTTGAAAGAGAGACTCTGCGGCGCGTAGTTGAAACTTTGGTCCTTGAGAATGCGGAACCACTTCGACTTGCTCTTCGACTTCTTGAAAGGTTCGAAAGCCTTGAAGTTGGGCGTATAGGCATAGTTGAAACTCCACTTCCAGCTCTGCGTCTTCTCCCAAGCCGTGGTCTCGCCCGTAGTGTTACGGGAGGAATAGGCGTAACCGAAGGTGAAGTTAGCCGGGTCGTAAGGCATGGGATGGCGTTTGGTGCTGATGTTGAAGCGAGCGCCGGAAACGCTGAAGTTTCGGTTTTCCACCACTTTCTCTGCGATGTTGCGCAGCGAGTCGCGCTCGGCCTTGGAAGAAAGAGCATCGAGCGCTTCCTTGAATTCCATGTCGGTGTCGAGCGGATTGTAACGGGGCGACGTGCGGCTCTTCGAGAACGAATAGTAAATGGGGGCGTTGAGCTTTACCTTCTCGGGGAGGAACTTTCCTGCCTGCACGTTCGTAGTGACGGAGTATTCGTAGAGATTGTCGTCGCGACGCTGGCTCACTCCTTCTTCCAAGCCGCCAAAGCCGTCGGTCTCGATGTGGCCCGTAAGGTTGACGGTGGCAAGGTCTGAGAGCTGGATGTTGAGCTGCGACTGCGCGGCCCAACCGCCTTTGTTGGTGAACTGCTGCAGACGGAGCTCGTTGGCCCAAACCTCCACGTTCTGTACAGTGCGTGAGTTGTTGCGCACACCAATCATGATGGTACGCACCTCGCCAAGGGTAGGATTGCCCACAATCGTCATCTTGTTGGCAGGTTTGTCGGGGTCGTACTCGGCATATGCCGTGGTGTAGGAAGCCAGCCCGAGCGCTTTCTGCTTGTTGCGGTTGCGCTTGAGGTCGGTAAGGAGCGAAAGGTCAATGTCGAGCATGTTGTCGGCCGGCCAAACGTTGCGTGCTCCCTCTGTGCCGTTGGAATATTTTCCTTCGGGCGTCACCTTGAGGGGAATCTCGTATTCGTAGTAGTTACTCTTGTAGTCCGAACCAAGACGAATGAAGAGTGCGGCCTGGCCGTCCTCCACCGCCGTTTCAGCAGGGAGGGAATTGGCGTGTGCAAACATCTGCAAATGCTTGTAACGGCGCAAGTCGAGCGAAGTGTTCTTGTAGACGGCTCGGGCGTCGTTGGACGAGAGATTGCGCACGGTGAGCGAGAGAGCCTGCTCGTTGTTCTGGAGAATTTGGTCCTGTCCAGGATCCACTACGCGGCTGATTCCGGGCGGAATGACGTAGTTGACAGGCTGCTTCTCGTTGTTTTCTTCAAAGTTCACGGCGCTCACTTCGAGAGTACCGCTTGTATCGGGCGACTTGCCCTGATAAAGGGCCTGCTCATAGGCGCGCCATTCGCCGTGCACAAGGTTAAGCGTGGCGAAGCGCAACACTACGGGGCGTTCGAAGCCGGTCATGAACATTCGCATGAAGCGGATGGACGAGAAGTCGGAGATGCCGCCTTCCTTTTTCTCGAACTGGTCCACGGGGATGCGGAACTGATACCACGTGAACTCGTGCTGGTTGCCGTCGCGCGTCTTCTGCGTGGAAGTTCGCTTGTCCACGATGTAGTTCTGTCCCACCTCCATGGCATCGGGAGCAATGCGCACGCGATACTGATAGTATTTGTCGTACTCGTTGAGCGTGAAGTCCTGATTGATGTCCTCCACGTCGGGCGTAGTCTTGTAGGCGGTGCTGTATTTCTCGGGCGAGGAATCAGCGTCTACGGAGTTGCCGTTAGGATTGTTGATATACTTGTAACGGTCGAGTATGGAGCGCTGCTGCTGGTCGTAGTCGGTGCCACGGAAATAGTGGTACTTGTCGGCCGAAGGCGACATGAGGATAGAGTCGTAGACTTCGGGGCGCACACGCGACTGCACGGCCTGAAGGAACGACTGATAGGCGGGGAAAGTCTTCTCCTGTTCGGAAGAGAGTCCGTTGAAACCCACATCTTGTTTGGCGCGCGAGCCGCTCGAGGTGTTGAAGGCGTAAGTGACGGTGTTCTGCGTGGGCACACGTCCCCATATGGTTTCGGTGTACTGCGAGGGATCGTCGTCTACGGGCAGTCCGCTTTCGTAGAACTTGCGTCCGTCCTTGAGGACGTCCTCGCTGATTTCGCCGAGGTTGAAGTAAAGGTCGCCCTCGGGCATCGGCGTGTTGTTTTCACGCGCGTTGATGAAGGGGTCCTGCATCCAAAATTCGATGTACTCGATGTTTGCCGTCTCAAAGTCGGAGGTGTCGAGTTTTCTCATCATTCCGCCCCACCGTTGCGAGGGGTTGGAAAGATGTCCGTCGGAGTCGAGCGTGGGGTCGAGGTTGTACGGTCCGCGCTCATTGGGGTAAAATGCGAGGTTCAGCACATTCAGCGTGTTGGACTCGCGCATGTTGATGCTTTTGTTGGGGAAGAGTTCGGACTTGTACACTTCGCGCACGTCAGGGTCGGAGAGTTGCTTGAGGTCGCTCTTGATGTGTCCGGGCGTAAGAGCCGACGAGCGGCGCGTGAAGAGGGGGTCGATGTAGTACCAGGCAAGGAGTGCGCGGTTGTAGCCGTAGCGCACGTCGTTGGTGAGTTTCGACTCGCTGAACATGGCGGGCACACTGGAGAGCATCCATTCCTGCGGGGAAGAGATGTCTATTTCGCCCTTCGTGTTCTCGAAGTCGTCGATATAGGAAGCGTTGCCCTGCGCACCTTTGCTCTTTCCGGCAATGAGTTGTGCGAACTCTGCCGTAAAGTTGATGCTCGAAGGCGTGGTGCAATGCACAAAGGGGAGTTTGTCGAGCCAGTCGGTGAGACGCTGGCTTTGCTTTTTCCACGACACGTTGAGTCCCCACAACGTGTTGTTGAGGGGTTCGCTACCCATACTTACTTTCGTGGTAAGTGGCTTCTCTCCGAGGTGCATGAAGGTACCGCCCACCTGGAAATCCTTGGAGAAGTCGTATTCCCAGTTGAGTCCGAACATGGTTTTGCGCTGCATTCCGTAGTCGGTGTTGCTTTCGAGACTTACGTTGACAGCGGTTCCTGCATCGAGGATGCTTTTGTTGAGAATTTTTACGATGCCGGAGTTGTAGTCGACGGTATAGTCGGAACCCTCCATTAGGGTTTGTCCGCCCGCGGTGACGACTACGGACCCGCGGGGTATGTTCATTGCGCCGAGTTGTATTTCGTCGTTGCGCGAGGCTTTGTATTCGCCGGTGATGACGTATTTGTTTTTCTCGGCAATCTGTCGCGCGACGGTACGGGTGGAATCGTAGAGTTCCTGGAATACGTACTTTTCTGCCACGGCGTCGTCACCGATGGCTTTGGCGAGGTTCTTTCCGAAGGGTTCCACTACGGGGAAATACACGCGTCCTTGCTGGGCGTCAATGGTGTAGCCCTCCACGTAGTCGAAATAGCCGTTGGGCCCGATCTTGTTGTTGTTGTCCAAACGGTCGAGCCCCATGAGGGAGAGAATCTTCTTGTTTTTAATTCCGGGTTCGGGAATGTAGGAGAGATAAACTCCGGAGGTGTCGCTGAGAAGCTTGATGTCGAGTTTGAACTTGTCCTTCTGCACAGAAGTTGCCCCAAGGGAATAAACGTTCTTCATCATGAGGTCCCAGTTGCCCATCTGCGGCGTGCAGGCGGTGTTTTTGAGGGACTTCACAAAGAGCACTTCCTTGTTGTCCTTGCGGTCGGTGGAGAATTCTCCCACCTGATATACTTTTCCGCGGTAGGTGTATTCAAAGGCCACGGCGAGGACCTGATCGGTCTGCAGCGTGGACTTGAGGGAAACGTAACCGAGGGCACTGTTGAGGGTGTATTCGGAAGAGGAAAGCTTGCGCGCTGACTCGAGCTTTTCGTAGTCGATACCTCCCACGAGCCCAGCGCCGTCAAGTGTGGTGGAAGCTTGGGAGATGTCGCGCGCGGCGGTGTAGCTTCCGCTCAGAATGCCGTATTCGGTGTTGGAAGAATTGGAAGGGTTGACGTCTTCTCCCTGAGTCCAGCGTGTGTTGGAAATGTGGTCGTGCTCGCCGAGGTCGGTAAGGCCCACAATGTTGCGGGTGTCGGTGGTCGTACCGGTTTTGTTGGTGACCCATATTTCCACACGGTTTACCGTCACGCCGGAAGTGATTGTCGGCAACTGCTTCATGTTGTCGTCGTAGCGGTCGCGGAAGAAGTGTGAGAGGAAGAAGTGGCGGTTTTCGTCGTAGGCGTCGGCAGAGAATTCGTAGCTGGTGAGCTGTACCCCGCCTTTGGAACTTACGCTTTGCGAGCTCGACTTCTTTTGGGAGATGACGGTGCTGAGTTTGAGTTTTCCGAACTGCATGTCGGCGCGCACGCCGAAGAGCGACGAGGCACCTCGTATGAGGTTGGAGTTGGTGGGCATGCTCACGTTGCCGGCCTCGATGAGTTTGATAATCTCGTCTTCCTTTCCTTCGTAGCGCAGTTTGAGGTTTTGCGTGTCGAAGTCGAACGTGGCTTCGGAGTTGTAGTTGAAGTCCATGTTCACTTTGTCGCCTACTTTTCCGTTGAGGCTGAGATTGATTTTCTCGTCGAAGTCGAAGCCGAACACTTTGCGGTTGCGCTCGGAAAGGGAGGGGTTGTCGGTGTTGCGTGTGTTGGCACCGATTTTCAGTTCGGCAGAACCCTGGGTCTTGATGCGTACGCCGCCGGGCCCGAATATTTTGTTCATGGGCCCGAGGTCGAAATGCATGTCGGTGAAGTCGAACTTGTCTTTTCCCTTGGTTTTGAATTCTTCTGCGTTCTTCTGGCGGTAGTAAGCGTTGAGGGAGCGCTGAAGACTCCATCTCATGTATTCGTCGGGTTCGAGATGGAAGGGGGCTTCGAGGAAATAGTTGCCGAGCCGTGTGCCGTACATGTAGAGTCCGGTCTTTTCGTCGTAAACGGCTTCGGTCTTGAGGTTTTCGGGGTCTTTAAGGTCAATGGTCTCCTTGTCCTTGGCATCCATTGTGGGCTGCGTGGTCATTTTCACGGGGAAACGCGGCGTGACGGTGTCGGCCATGGCCTCGGGCAGCCGGCTCTGAAGCGGAGCCTCGCTGCGGGTGGGAAGGGATGTGTGGGTGTCGGAAGAGTTTTGCTCCGCAGATTCACTTTCGGCCTTGTCCGCTGCATTGTCGCGCACGGGGGCATCGGTTCGCGATGTGGTGGCGCTGCGCTGCAGGTACATGGCGTAGCCTCCTACCCCGATGCCGCCACCGAGGAGGAGTGAAAGTAACGTGATGTTTGAAGCAAAAGATTTCAAAACGTATGAGTTTGTTGCAATAGGGTTTGGAAGAATGCCTTTCCGGCCGCGCAGGGCGCAAGGGTCAGAGCATTTTCAAAGCTTTCTTGATGATGCCTTCCACAGCAATGGTGGGCTCGTCCTTTATTATCTGCATGACGACCTTTTGTGTGGGGGCGGGAGAAAAACCGAGCACGGCGAGTGCCTGTACGGCTTCGTCGACGAGTTCGCGCGAGATGCCGGCGACAGAGGTTGCCGCTCCGTTGGCTCCCGAGGCGTTGCCGGAGAGGGTGAATGCGGCCACCTTGTCCTTGAGGTCTACGATGATGCGCTGGGCTGCCTTGGGCCCGATGCCTTTGACGGACTTGAGCGAACGCACGTCCTCGGACTGCACAATTTGCGTGAGGTCGGCGGGAGTGAATGCGGAAAGCACCATGCGTGCTGTCTGTCCGCCAATGCCGGAGACACTGGTGAGCAGCGCAAAAAGCTCGCGCTCGTCGCAAGTGGCAAAGCCGTAGAGCGTGTAGGCGTCCTCGCGGATGGACTCAAAGACGTAGAGTTTGGCATCCGTCTTTCCCTGAACGGCGGAATAGGTGTTGAGGGAAATGAGCAGGGCGTAACCCACCCCGTTTGCGTCGATGACGGCAAGTGTCGGTGTGAGTTCGTCCACTTTCCCGCGGATATATTCTATCATAGTTCAAATGATACTAACGTGGATTGGGGGAAATTATTGCAAGATAGTTGGCATAAAAGCGCTCTGCGTCGGTTTTCCAGCTGTAAAGCACCTTGCCGTCGGCGCCATAGTAGTGCTCGGGACGGTGAATGGGCAAGTAGCGGCTGAGGTCGCGCTTGTACTCATTGTCGAGCGTAAAGGGTTCGTACTCAAGGTGTCCGACTATGAATATGAGGCGCAAGTCGTCGGTGCAAACGATGCCCACACCGCTTTCCTGGCTTTCAGCCACAACGTGTGCGCCTTTGGGACCGGCTTTTTGCTCTATTTCGTCCTTCCACACCTCGGTGTGGCGGCTGTTGGGCATGACAAACTGCGGTTCCATGCCTGCAAGCAGCGGGAGTGCGCTCTTCGTGACGCGTTGGGAGAAGATGCCGAAGCGCTTTTCGGGGAGGGGATGTTTTTCCACTCCATAGAAATGGTAGAGTCCGGCTTGTGCGCCCCAGCATATATATAAGGTACTCTTCACGGAGGCGTATGCCCAGTCCATAATGCGGCACAGCTGCGGCCAGTAGCGCACTTCTTCGAAGGCTATCTGTTCCACGGGGGCGCCGGTCACGATGAGGCCGTCCCACCGGCCTTGCTGCACGTCTTCGAAGTCTACGTAGAAGGCGTTCATATGCTCCATGGAGGTATTCTTGTAGGTCTGGCCTTTTATTTTGACGAACACGACCTGCACGTCTGCGCCGGACTTTCCCATCATCCGCGCCAAGTCGAGTTCGGTGACGGCTTTCTGGGGCATGAGATTGAGCAGGAGCACACGGCACGCGGCCTCCCCCACTCTTTCTCCGAGCGGATATTCGCCGACGGCGATGCCTTCCTGGCGGAGTGCTTCGGCGGCGGGTATGCCTTGGGGTAAATACAACATATATATAATGGGTGTAGTACTAAGTTGCGGATGCTATATGCGCACCAAGCCATGCGGGCGGTGCGGAGGCGGTGTGTCAATCCATGCGGTCGCGATAATCCTCGTAGGTGTAGTTGCGGAGCACTTCAATGCTGCCGTCGGTGTGGCGGAGGGCGAGGGAGGGATGATGGATGCCGTTGAACATGTTGGTCTTCACCGTGGTGTAGTGTATCATGTCCTCGAAGGTGATGTCGTCGCCTATTTCAAGGGGACGCGAAAAGCGCCAATAGCCCATGTAGTCGCCGCTCAGGCAACTGTTGCCGCCGAGGCGGTAGACGCAGGGGGCGGTATGGAGGCCTTCTTCCTTGGCATTTTCGAGGGTTTCGGCTCCGCGCACGGCGGGATGGTAGGGCATTTCGAGGCAGTCGGGCATGTGGCAGGTGAAGCTGACGTTGAGTATGGCGGTCTTGATGCCGTGGTTCTCCACGATGTCGACTACTTTGGCCTCGAGCGTACCGGTCTGCCAGGCGAAGGCGGAACCGGGTTCGAGTATGAGCCGGAGATTTGGATGTTTGGCTTTGAAGGCGGTGAGGAGCCCTATGAGGTGTTCCACGTCGTAGTCCTTGCGGGTTACGAGATGGCCTCCGCCAAGATTGAGCCATTTGAGGCTGGGCAGCCAGGCGCCGAATTTTTCTTCTATGTGTGCAAGGGTGTGTTCGAGGGCGTAGGACGAGCTTTCGCAGTGGCAGTGGCAGTGGAATCCTACGATGCCTTCGGGGAGTCCTTCTTCCTCAAGCTGGCTTTGGAGCACACCGAAACGCGAACCGGGGGCACAGGGGTCGTAGAGTTCGGTTTCTATTTCGCTGGCTTCGGGATTGATGCGGAGTCCGGCTTCGGGGCGCTCGCTGGGAGGCAACTGCTGAAGACGGGAAGCGAAGCGGCGGTACTGGCTGAGGGAGTTGAACGTGATGTGACTGGAGCAACGCACCACGTCGTCGAACGTGCTGTCTTCGTAAGCGGGCGAATAGGTGTGGGCCTTGGAGCCGAACTCTTCAAAGGCGAGGCGTGCTTCGTAGAGCGAGGAGGCTGTGGTGTGGGAAATGTATTGGCGGAAAATGCCGAACGTCTTCCAAAGAGCGAAAGCCTTGAATGCGAGAATGAACTCCACGCCGGCGCGCTGCGAAATGCTTTGGATGAGCTGCAGATTGCGGCGGAGCAACGTTTCGTCCATGACATAGCAGGGCGACGGCAGTACGTTTTTGTTTTCGGTGGGTTGCATAGGGGGAGGGAGGGGTTAAAATGGCACAGTCGTGTGCATGCTTTTGCTGCGTGAATAGGCGGGTTACGGATTTAGCCTGTTCGTTGCCGTATAAACAAAAACGGAATAAAAACCCCTGTCTGTTTTCTGAGCCTTCGGCTTGTCGGAATGTCTTTATTCTGCCTTTATGAGAGCGAGCTCTCAACAAGCCGTACAAAGACTTTCCGACAGTGGCTTGCGCCACTCAGAAAACATACAGGCGATAAACCCCGCCTTCGGCGGAAAAACCCTTCCGCTGACATCAACCATAAATTATAGAGTCAGCTTGTCGGTTTTGCTACACCCCACATTGCCAGGCGCAGCGGTTTTCGCCGTAGGCGTGGTTTATCGCCCTATGGCGGACAAGTGCCGGACGGCACTGATGCCGTTTGGCCGTGCGGTGCAACGTAAGCTCGCTTACGGAAGCACTGCACAGACAAACGACATCTGAAGCTCGAAGAGCTTGTCCGCCACAGGGTGTTTTTCCGGTTTTTGTTTCTTAATGCGAAACACCAGCAAATATATAGAACAAGGAATCAGGAAGTCATCGTCGCACGATTTCCTGATTCCTTGCGGTACATACACCTTGTGGTGTACACGTTGGAAGGAGCGGTTTTTACATCACGCCTTCTTCACGGAGTTTCTTCTGCCAGTTCCATGCGCTGGAGAGGGCTTCTTCGAGGGTGTGGACGGCTTTCCAACCGAGCACCTGGTTGGCCTTGTCGACGTTGCCCCAAACCTTTTCGATGTCGCCAGCACGACGGGGAGCGATCTCGTAGTTGAGCTTCACGCCGGTGCACTTCTCGAAGGTGTTGATGAGCTCAAGCACGCTGACGCCGTTGCCTGTGCCGATGTTGAACACTTCTACGGGGTCGGCATTCTTGCCGTCTACGATGCGGGCCATAGCTGCCACGTGAGCCTTGGCAAGGTCAACAACGTAGATGTAGTCGCGAATGCAGGAACCGTCGGGGGTGTTGTAGTCGTCGCCGAACACCTTGAGGCAGGGACGGATGCCCATAGCCGTCTGGGTGAGGTAGGGAATGAGGTTGGCGGGCACGCCGTTGGGCATTTCGCCGATGATGCCTGAGGGATGGGAACCGATAGGGTTGAAATAGCGGAGGATGATGGCGCTGATGGGGGCGCCGCTCTTCACGTAGTCCTGAATGATTTCCTCGTTGATTTGCTTGGTGTTGCCGTAGGGGCTTTCGGCCTTCTTGATGGGGGCCTTTTCAGTAACGGGGAGGTTTTCGGGATCGGGCTGGCCGTAAACGGTGCAGGAAGAAGAGAAGATGATGCCCTTCACGTCATACTTGGGCATGAGCTTGAGCAGGTTGATGAGGCTCAGCAAGTTGTTTTCGTAATACTTGAGGGGCTTTTCAACGCTCTCGCCCACTGCCTTGGAAGCGGCGAAGTGGATGATGCCGCAAATGCCGGGGTGCTTGGCGAAAACGCCTTCAAGGGCTGCATAGTCGCAGCAGTCTACCTGTTCAAAGGCGGGACGTACACCAGTAATCTTTTCAATTCCGTCAACCACGTCGGCCTTGGAGTTCGAGAGGTTGTCGATGATGACTACATCATAGCCTGCATTTTGCAGCTCTACGGTGGTGTGGGAGCCGATAAAGCCCGTGCCACCTGTTACAAGGATAGTCTTTTTCATGAGACTTAGAAGTTTTGATTTGTAGTTTGGTGTGGCAAATTTATGCTTTTTTTTTCTTTCGGGCTAACTTGCAAGCGTCTATTTTTGCGCTTTCGGCATTGGCGGGGAGGGGAATGTGTAAAAACCGACTTGTGCAATTTCGTCAAGCGCGGCGAGCGGCCTGAAAGGCCACCACTCGTAAGCCCGGGTCAAGGCACGGAGTGACGCGGCCTGGGTATATATTGTCGGAATGTTGCGGGCTGAAAGCCCACCACATCAACCGCAAGAACATTTCTCTTCGCACATGTGGTGGCCTTACAGGCCGCGGAGGCAGGGGTACCGTTGAACCCAGGCCGCGTCACTTCGTGCCGTGACCCGGGCTTACGAGTGGTGGCCTTTCAGGCCGCTCGCCGCGCAAAAACTACCGCAAGGAACTGAACAATTCATTTTTTCGCACACCGCCAAGCTTCATTTTTTCCTCTTGCAGCGCACACTTCCGCCTGAAATGGCGCCTTCGGGGCACGCGAAAGGGTCTAAACTTATGTTTTTGAGCACATTACGGAACAAAAGAGGGGCGAAACAGTTTGCCGTACGGCACCAAACTCCTACATTTGGGCGCCAACTTGAACATCTACCACCATGCGCCAACTCAAGATACTTCAGTGCATCACCAACCGCGAGAGTTCGTCGCTCGAACTCTATCTGCAGGAAATTTCCAAAGAAGATATGATCGGGACGGAGGAAGAGGCCGAACTCGCCGCCCGCATCCACCAGGGCGACCAGGCCGCCCTGGAGCGCCTCGTACGCTCCAACCTGCGCTTCGTGGTGTCGGTGGCCAAACAATATCAGGGACAGGGACTGGGACTCATCGACCTCATCAACGAGGGCAACGTGGGGCTCATTACGGCTGCGCAGAAATTTGACGAAACGCGCGGCTTCAAGTTCATTTCCTACGCGGTGTGGTGGATCAGGCAGAGCATCCTGCAGGCATTGGCGGACAACGCACGTCTGGTGCGCCTTCCGCTCAACCAAATCGGCAACGTGAGCAAGGTGAACCGCTTCCTCAACAAGTTCATGCAGCAGAACGAGCGCCGTCCGTCGCTTGACGAAATTTCCGAAGCGCTCGACATTCCGAAGGAGAAGCTCCACACGGCCATGCTTTCCTCAGGCCGCCACGTGTCGATGGACGCGCCGCTCGCCGACGACGAGAACGGTTCGCTCGTGGACCTTTTGGCCAACCAGGACATGCCGGAGCCTGACGCGAAGCTGGCAGAAGAGTCGCTGCAGACGGAGGTGGACAAAGTGCTGTCGGCGCTTCCCGAACGCGAAAACAAGATTCTGCGCATGTTCTACGGCATCCGCACCAAACAGCTCGGCCTTGAAGAAATAGGCGAACGCATGCACCTCAGCCGCGAGCGCGTAAGGCAAATAAAGGAACGCGCATTGAGCCTCCTCCGCACGCCGGCCATGAAAGGCGCACTGAAGGTGTATTTGTAACCCCGACGAAAGCCAGCCCTCTATGGGAACGAAGCGAACGATGGGGGCGAAGTCTCCCGACTTCGCATGGACGGCTTTATCACACGAACGTTAATTCATGTCCAATTCATGGTCCATTCATGGTTATTCATGTTCAAAATAGAAAAACATGAATTGTCATGAATAAGCCATGAATTGGACATGAATTTTTATTGAACATAAATGTTCGGAAAAGGGCATGAATTTTTGTTTGCGCAAGCGAGCTCGGGAGAGTTCGCCCCCATCGTTAGCCTCATTTGTTCACCCTCATTGCTAACCCCCATAGAAGGCGAAGCCGCGCAAAGGAATTTTTTCCCAATCCCATTTTCGGTTCTCCCCTACCCTGTTCCCGTCTTTCCTTCCCCATTTCTGCCACGCGAGAATCGCGCAAAACCGTCCGGCTCTGCGCTCGCCCGAAAATACGGCAACCTCAGCGTGCATAATTATGCGGCTTCCGCTTCAAAATCTCCGTATATACGTTCTTTTTGCATATTTCCTTGCATAAACATCCCAAAGGCATAAAAAACGAGCCCGCACGGCACAAAAAATCCAAGGCATCTACGAAAAATTCCAAAGCACCCCAAAATTACGGGATGCCTTGGAATTTTTCGCAGATGCCTTGAAAGAAGAAAAACGTGGCTTAGAAACCAAATTTTGCCCGTTTTCGTTTCTATTTTAAACTTGCAGTTTGTCAAAATATTTTACTTCGTTTCGTCTTCAAATGAACTTGCAACGGGATAATACGTTCAAGAAGAAAAACGAAATATCGGACAACAGAGTTTCTCAATCCTGCTTCATCAGCGGAATGAACTTCATCTGATGTTCTATCTGCGCCTGGCGCTTGCGCATATAGCGCGAAGGATGGAGCGAGCTGAAGCGGAGCGGCGCAGGCAGCGTGGCGGCGATGAGTGCGCAGTCCGACCGGCGGAGCTGCGAGGCCGAACAGCCGAAGTGTTTCTGCGCCACGGCTTCCGTGCCGTAAATGGCGGGTCCCATCTCTATGCTGTTGAGGTAAACCTCCATAATGCGTTCCTTCGACCACAAAAGTTCTATGAGCACCGTAAAGTAGGCTTCAAAGCCCTTTCTCACCCACGTCGACGAGGGCCAGAGAAACACGTTCTTGGCCGTTTGCTGACTGATGGTGCTCGCTCCGCGCGAACGTTTGCCGGCCATTTTCTCGCACGCAGCATCTTTTATGGCGCCGAAGTCGAAGCCGTGGTGATACATGAAGTTCTGGTCCTCGGAAGCCTGCACGGCGACGGGCATATACTTCGACATCTCGCTCAGCGGTACCCACTCGTGGGCATAAGCCGGCGACTCGCCGCGCGAGAGGCTCTGCACGCTACGGATTACCATGAGGGGCGTCACTTTCACGGGCGCCCAGCGGTAAACGAGCACGGCCAGCACGCTGCTCACAAAGAAGAAAACCACACACCATTTGACTACACGGAGTGCACGGCGCAATATTTTCATCGTCAATCGTTCGTTTTTGAAAGGTTATACGTTTATCGGGGTTCCAATTGGAGTTTTGCGCTGAGGGCTTGCGCTAAATGCGAAGTCAGGAGACTTCGCCTCCATCGTTTGGGCTCACCGCGGCTGCATACAACAAGAGTTCCTCACCGGCCTGGGCAGGTTTGGAACTCTTTATTGCGGT
>CAVCAV010000028.1:0-20146 GCA_963600165.1 Christensenella sp. UBA1685
GAACTGCTGTACACGGTTTTGCAGACCGCTACCTAGCCACTCGGTCAGGGTACCATATTGATTGTTTGGGCGGTGCGTACGGGACTCGAACCCGTGACCCCATGCGTGACAGGCATGTATTCTAACCAGCTGAACTAACACACCTCAAAAAAAGTGCAATACTTGTCGTGACAGCGGTGCGTACGGGACTCGAACCCGTGACCCCATGCGTGACAGGCATGTATTCTAACCAGCTGAACTAACGCACCTTTGGGTTGCAATGTGTTCCTCGTGGAGGTTTGTTTCTCAATTGCGAGTGCAAAGTTACGACATTCTTTGGAACTGCCAAATGTTGCGCCCGTTTTTTTACAATATTTTCTGCACAACGTGTGTGCTTTCGTATTTCCCGTGCGAGAAATGCCACTGCGGCAGGGTGGCCACCTGCTTGTATCCGGCATCGAGGAAGAAGTGGAGTGCGGCTTCGTTGCTTTCGGCCACACAGGCGTAGAGCATGTGCAGGCGCAGGCGGTTGAGGGCGATGTGCTCGATGAGGTTGAGAGCGAGTGAACCGAGTTGGCGGTGGCGGAAGCTTTTGTGGAGGGCGATGCCTATTTCGGCGCGGCTGTTGAGCGTGGAGATGTTGAGGAGTTCGACGAGTCCGGCGGACTGCGGTGCGTCGTCGGTGCCTGTTTCGATGATCATGCGCAGCTCGCCGCATTCTGCCACGGGGCGCAGCTGGGAGAGATATTCGCGCAGTGCGTGGCGGGAGTAGGGTGCATCGCTGTCGGAGCAGTCCCAGAGTTCGGGCGAGTTCTCCATGGCGTAGATGAAGTCGAGGTCTTCGGGTTCGATGGGGCGTATGCGCATGAGGGTGTGTGTTGGTGAGGAAATAATACTTGAAGTGATGCCTAAAAGTAGTTCCTATAATAAAGGAAAGTGGCGGCGAAGGTTTTTGGGCAAAATCTGTAAGAATAAAACTTGCAAAACATATAAAACGAGGCTGCGCTTTGTCGCCCTGTAAGGAACTTGCAAAACAAAAGGCTACGCCTTTAAACCGGCTTGAAGGCGTAGCCTCGTTTTGTATGTTTTGAAAGTTTTATTCCCGAAAACCGCAAAGGCTCATTGAGGCCTTTTTGTATGAGGCATTTTGCCCCTAATGTGCAGCCCCTCAGTCGAGGGTGTATACGTTGCTGCCGGTGATGAGCGTGCCGTTGTCGGCGCAGAAGGTGCCGATGTGGCCGCTTCCTGCGTTGTGGTACTCGAAGATGTCGAGAATGCGTGCGGTGGTGAAGTCGGCGGTGTCGTAGACGATCTGTATGTACTTGTTCTTCTCTGCGCCGGGCGTTTCGAAGTAGCCGTAGGGCATGGCGGCCTGGTCGGTGTCGATGCAGTCGATGTCGAGTCCGTACTCTTCTGCGATGTTCTGCACGACGTCGGCGTGGTGGCCGAGGTAGAGCATGCGCTGGCTCTTGTGGAAGGCGCGCGGGTAGAGGAACTTGCGCAGCGAGAGGAGTTGCTGTGCGACGAGGGAGAGCAGTGCGCTTAACACGATGGCGCTCTTCACTATGAGCGAGAAGGCGAAGGTGTAGTGCTGGTAGTGTTTGCGGAAGAAGATGAACATGGCTTCGTAGAACACGTGCACGTAGTGGAAGGAGTTCTTCCGTGTGCTTTCGCCTTTGTAGTGGAGAATGGTGATGGGGGCGTAGTAGTTCTGGTGGCCGCTCTTGAGAATGCGGAAGGAAAGGTCGATGTCCTCGCCGTACATGAAGAACTGCTCGTCGAAGCTTCCCGTAGCCTTCAGCACTTCGGCGGGCACGAGCATGAATGCGCCTGACACGATGTCGATGGGGGCTACGTGTTCTTTGCTGATGTTGTGCATGTAGTAGCGTCCGAAGAGGCGCGAGGTGGGGAAGAGCCGGTTGAGTCCGCTCATTTTGCAGAAAGCCGTCCAGGGCGAGGGCACTCCGCGCCGCGACTCGGGGGCGAAGCGTCCGTTGGTGTGGAGCATTTTCACGCCGAGCGCGCCGAGGTCGGCATGGCGTTCGGCTTCGTCGTAGGCGAGGCGCAGGGTGTGTTCGGTGAGAACGGTGTCGGGGTTGAGGAAGAGGATGTATTTTCCTTTGGCCTGCTTGAGCGCCTGGTTGTTGGCGCGCCCGAAGCCTACGTTGCGCTTGTTGGCAATGATGTGTACGTTGGGGTAGGTCTTCTGCGGGAAACGCTGGTGGAGGAAGCTCACGGTGCCGTCTTTCGAGCGGTTGTCCACGACGAACACTTCAATGTCTTTGAGGTCCATCCCCTCGGTGCGGAAGATGGAGTGTATGCATTGTTCGATGTAGTGCTTTACGTTGTAGCTTACGATGATGATGGAAATATTCTTCATAGGGCGGTTGCGTACGGGTCAGTCCACTTCGCCGTGTTTGGGCCAGCAGAAGACGAAACCCGCGAGGGTGATGAGCAGCGCGTAGAGTGCTGAGGAGGAGAAGGTGCCGTAGTAGACGGCGAGGTTGGCCAGGATGGCTATGCCGAGGATGGACGTGCGCAGGGCGTTCCAGCGCACTGCGGTTTCGGGGTGTGCCTTGAGCTGCTCCTTCACGCGGCGGAAGGCGAAGAGGCGGAGTGCGCCCCAGGTGCAGCCGAGGGTGAGGAGGATGCACACCATGCTGGCGGCATAGGATGCGGAGGGCGTGGCGGGCAGGAATCCTGCGGCAAACACGTCGCTCTCGAAGGCTGCGGCGAGTAGTGCGGCGGCGCACCATACTCCTATATAATATAAACGTGCGGTTTTGAGGTTTTGCATATTGTGGGGGATAAATATTTTTGGGTGGGGGAAATGTGGGCGTTGTTGATGTGAGCGATGACGGCCTGAAAGGCCAATACAACATAGCCCAGGGCAAGCGAAGCGACACCCTGGGTCAGGATGTTTATAATGGGTATGCGCCCTGAAAGGGCAACATAATGTCTATGTCTTTTAATAATAGCCGCGCATGCGTAGCCATTGTGCTGCCCCTTCAGGGCGTGCAATCAAGGGGGGCAGTAACCCAGGGCGCCGCTTCGCTTGCCCTGGGCTATGTTGTGCTGGCCTTTCAGGCCGCTTGCTGCGCTTGGCGAATTGGGTAAGTTATATAGCGAAGTTGCCTTCCTTCGCTCAAGCGAGCTCGGGAGAGCTCGCCCCCATAGCCGTCACCTTCTCAGCGGGGTGCGTCCGAGGAGCGACTGGCCGAGCGTCACTTCGTCGGTGTATTCGAGGTCGTCGCCGATGCTCACGCCGCGCGCCAGTACGGTGAGGCGCACGGGGCTGTCGGAGAGTTTGCGCGAGATGTAGAAGTTGGTGGTGTCGCCCTCCATGGTGGGGTTGAGGGCGAGAATCACCTCTTTCACTTCGCCTTCGGCAATACGGCTGAAGAGCGAAGCGAGTTCTATGTCGTTAGGCCCCACGCCGTCCATGGGCGAGATTACGCCGCCCAGCACGTGGTAGAGGCCGCGGTACTGCCCCGTGTTTTCAATTGACATCACGCTGTGGATGTTTTCCACCACGCAGATGGTGGTGCGGTCGCGGCGCGAGTCGGCGCAGATGTCGCACACCTCGGTGTCGGAAATGTTGTGGCACACGCGGCAATGCTTCACGTCGTCGCAGAGGTGGGTGAGACTGTCGCTGAAGCCATGCACCGTCTCCTTCTTCTGGCTGAGCAGGTAGAGGGCGAAGCGGAGCGCCGTTTTTCGGCCCACGCCGGGAAGGCGCGTGAGTTCCTGCACGGCGTGTTCGAGGAGTTTTGAAGGATATTGTTCGTTGAGCATGGGCGGTTCGGCTGGTGGAGTGGGGCGGTCCGGCAGTCGACGGGGGCCGACTGCGGAACAACCGGCAAAATTAGCCAAATAGTTTAGAACGGGCCGTGCGCATGCCGAAAATAGCACACCATGCGCACAAAGCACGGCCAACGGAGCGAGCTATGGCAAAATTGTTGTATTTTTGTCCAAAATATTGCCCTTTTATGCGGAATGCCGCCCGCCGTGGTGCGACGCAATGCGTTTTTCTGCAAAAGTGCACGATGCGCACCGCTTCCGCCCTCGTTTTTTATAGAACCACCGAAAAATGAAGAAACGCATACTCTATCTCGTCAATCCCATATCCGGCACCCAGCGCAAGCACGGCATAGCCCGGCTTGCCGAAGAACTGACGGACAAGGACCTCTACGATGTGGACGTCCGCTACACGTCGTATGCCGGCCACGCTTCCGTGCTTGCCGCCGATGCGGTGGAGCGCGGTGTGGACGTGGTGGTGGCCGTGGGCGGCGACGGCACGGTCAACGAGGTGGCGCGTGCGCTGGTACATACCCCTACGGCCCTCGCCGTGGTGCCGTGCGGTTCGGGCAACGGACTGGCGCGCCACCTCCACATCCCCCTCAACGTGCGCGAGGCCATAGCCATCATCAACGAGGCCAACGTCACCCCGCTCGACTACGGCACCATCAACGACCGTCCCTTCTTCTGCACCTGCGGCGTGGGTTTCGACGCCTTCGTGAGTCAGAAGTTTGCCGAAAGCGGACGCCGCGGACTCGTCACCTATGTGGAGAACACGCTGCGCGAAGGACTGCTCTACAAACCGCAGACCTACACGTTGGAGAGCGACACGAACTCGGAGGAGTGCAAGGCCTTCCTTATAGCCTGTGCCAACGCTTCGCAATATGGCAACGATGCCTTCATAGCCCCCCATGCCAGCATGAGCGACGGGCTCTTCGACGTGGTGGTGATGGAACCCTTCAATGCCATCGACGCCCCGCAGGTGGCGCTGCAGCTCTTCAAGGGCACGCTGCCCAAGAACAGTCATGTGAAAACGTTCCGCGCCAGCCGGCTGGTGATTCACCGCGACAGTGAGGGTGCAGCCCACTGCGACGGCGACCCGTTCTTCACCGGCCGCGACATAGAGATTGCCATGCAGCACAAGGCGCTCAACGTGGTGGTTAACGCCAACGCCGACTGTGAGGGTATGCCCGAGGGCAAGAACCTCTTCCAGCTGCTGCCTGACTTCTTCCAGGAGTGGCGCGTCATCCCCGAAGCGCTCATCCAGCGCACAAGCGCCGACATCCGCCGCCTCAACCAGAACCTGCTGGGGAAAATAAAGGGGAAATGACGGGGGGCGATGCCTAGGGCGGCGCTTCGCTTCGCGAATGTGCGAATGTGCAAATGTGCAAATGTGCAAATGAAGGATACCATGAGCGCGATGTGCGCCCTCTATGGAGGCGAGGTTTAAACGTCGCGCTCTACACGTTCACATATCATGGAATAAAACGTTCAAAACAAACAAAACGGCTGCGCCTTGGGGGCGCAAGCGCATGGGGGCGAAGTCTCCCGACTTCGCGTTCTACACGAACGTTCCGCTTATGGAGGCGACGTTTGAAACGTCGCGCTCTACACGTTCACATATCATGGAATAAAACGTTCAAAACAAACAAAACGGCTGCGCCTTGGGGGCGCAAGCGCATGGGGGCGAAGTCTCCCGACTTCGCGTTCTACACGAACGTTCCGCTTATGGAGGCGACGTTTGAAACGTCGCGCTCTACACGTTCACATATCATGGAATAAAACATCCAAAACAAACAAAACGGCTGCGCTTTGAAAGGGCAATCTCTCCCCATCTCGCTTGCGCGAAGGTTAACGAACCTTTCGTTAGTTAATATTTCCCCTCCGTTTTTTCTTTCCGTGCTTTCCAACCAGCGCGAGAAGCAACCCTATTTTGAGCGACAACACAGTCTTTTCACACGGCAA
Source organism: Christensenella sp. UBA1685 (assembly GCA_963600165.1). GTDB lineage: Bacteria > Bacteroidota > Bacteroidia > Bacteroidales > Bacteroidaceae > Alloprevotella. The sequence continues at coordinate 5,743 of CAVCAV010000028.1, forward strand.
GGCATCTTGTACGAATTCCAAGGCATCCCAAATTTTCGGGATGCCTTGGAATTTTTACGCGCAGCCTTGCCGTGCGGTGTCGAAACCGTTGCCTTATTTCTGCAAGAGGTGAAAAATATACGCTGATTTGGCATCGTTTCCGCATATATGCATAGCTCAAGAGAAAAAAACTGCATAAATATGCACTTCATGGCTGCGATATTTTCAATCGAAGCAAGGGCGAAGAATTTTACGCCATTCTCAGCGTTAATGCGTAGATGCGCATTTCGCGCAAAAGCGTTTGTTTGTGTTAAACGAGCTATGGGGGCGAAGTCTCCTGACTTCGGATCGCCGCTCATACTCCATCGTGTAGAACGCGACGTTTCAAACGTCGCCTCCATAGAAGGCGCAGCCGCGAAAAAGCGTCGGTGACGCCGCGCAAGCGAAGTCTGGAGACTTCGCCCCCATGCGCTTGCGCCTACATCCGCGGTTCAAGACGAAGCTCATTTGCACATCTGCACATTTGCACATTTGCACATTCGCGCACCCCTCCCATATTCTAAGAGATATAAAAATCCGGTCGCCCTATTCCTAATAACTTTTTAGTCGCCTCTCGTCATGGTTAAAAGAAAGCAATTGTGAGGCGTTTTCTTCCATTGGCGTGTATCGTCCATGCCCCGTTTTTATACATTTGCACTGCCGAAACGGAAAAGTGCACCCAAAAGGCCATATTAAGGCCTAACGCAGCACTTTTGGCGCATACTTTGCATTCCGTTTGCGGCAAATGCGGTGGTGGATGTTCTTCCATCCGCAACTTATACGAAAGAAAATTCATAAACGATACAAGCAATGAAACGTAAATTCATTCCCGTTTTGGCACTCACCCTGGCCATGGGCCTCGGCATGCCTAGCACATCCGTGGCAGCCGTGCCCGCCACAGCCATCGACCTCACCACTGCTGCCGAAAATGCAGTGAACTCCGTGGTCTACATCAAAGTGACCATCAACAGCAAGCAGCAGACCATTGAATACAGCAACCCCTTCGACGACTTCTTCGGCGACTTCTTCGGCCGCGGCAACGGCGGCACACAACGCCGCCAGGTGGAAACGCCCAAGCGCAGCGGTGCCGGCAGCGGCGTGATTCTCACTTCCGACGGCTACATCGTCACCAACAACCACGTGGTGCAGGACGCTGACGAACTCACCGTGAAACTCAACGACAACCGCGAATACAAGGCACGCATCATCGGTACGGACAAAACCACCGACCTTGCCCTCATCAAGATAGAGGCCACCAATCTCAAGGCCATCACCGTGGCAAACTCCGACGACCTCAAACTCGGCGAATGGGTACTTGCCGTGGGCAACCCGTTCAGCCTCACTTCCACCGTGACGGCCGGCATTGTCAGCGCCAAGGCACGTTCGCTCGGCGCTTCGGCCGGCGGCATTGAGAGTTTCATCCAAACCGACGCCGCCATCAATCCCGGCAACTCGGGCGGTGCACTCGTCAACGCCAAGGGCGAACTCGTGGGCATAAACGCCATGATTTATTCGCAGACGGGATCGTATGCCGGTTACGGCTTTGCCATCCCCACCAGCATCATGAACAAAGTGGTGGAAGACCTCCGCAAGTACGGTTCCGTGCAGCGCGCGCTGCTCGGTGTGATGGGTTCAGACGTGTCCACCTACATCGACCAGCAGAAGGACAAGGGTAAAGACGTTGACCTCGGCACCGTCAACGGCGTGTATGTGGCCGAAGTGACTGCCGACGGAGCAGCCGCAGTTGCCGGACTGAAGGAAGGCGACGTCATCACCGCCGTCGACGGCAAGAAGATAAGCAAGTTCGGCGAACTTCAGGAAATCATCACCAACCACCGTCCCGGCGACAAGGTGAAGGTCACCTACCTGCGCGACAAGAAGCAGCACGAGGCCACCCTTACGCTTCTCAACGTGCAGGGTACGACCACTGCCGTAGAGTCGCTCGACACCGACGCCATGGGCGCTGCCCTTCGTCCGCTCAACGAAACGGAACAGAAGGAACTCAGTCTCTCCTACGGTCTCGTGGTTTCTGCCGTGCGCGACGGAAAGTTCAAGGAAGCCGGCATCACGAAGGGCATCATCCTCATGAAGGTCAACGACCGCGAGATGCGCACCACCTCCGACTTCGACGAAGCCGTGAAGGAAGCCAACCTCAGCACCGACCGCGTGCTTTGGATCCGTGCCAAAACGCAGAGCGGCTTGAACAAGTCGTTCACCATCGAGCTCTCCGACCAGAAGAAGGACAGCAAGAAGAGCAAGTAAGGCTTCGCAATGTGCAAATGTGCAAATATGCAAATGAGCTTCGCCGCAAAGCGCCCTCTATGGGGGCGACGTTTAAAACGTCGCGTTCTACACGGCTTCGCCCTCTATGGGGGCGAGCTCTCCCGAGCTCGCTTGCGCAAATAAGCATTTATTTTTCATAACAAAGAATGCCGCAGCTTGAACCAACCAAGCTGCGGCATTCTTTGTTTTATTTCCCTTTTTACACTAACACTTCTTCCCCGCCCGCTTGAGCAGCGCAGTGACCACGGCATATGCCGCTATGTCGAAGAGTACAATCCACGTGGAACTGATGCCGAGCGCATAGAACATCGTAAGGTTTGCGGCATCGAAGAATAGTTGCAACGCAAGGATGCAGATGAGGGCGCGGTGCATCGTCATGCCCGTGGCGAGGAAGAGGTGGTGGATGTGCGTCTTGTCGGGGGTGAATATGCCCTTGCCGTGAATGAGGCGCTCGAAGGCCACGCGCACGAGGTCGAACACGGGGATGAGTATCAGCGTGAACGAGATGAGGATGGGGCAGGGGCGGATGGGGAACACGGCGGGGTTGAACATGGCGTACTTGATGCAAAGGTAGGCGAAGGAGTAGCCCAGGATAAGGCTTCCCGTATCGCCCATGAACGTCTTCAGTCCCCGCTCGGCACTGCCGAAGAGGTTGAATCCCATAAACACGAGTACCGTGCCCAAAAGGGCGGTACACATCATGGCGAACGCCACATTGTTCATGTTCACAAAAATAACCGTAAAGGCACCCAGCGCTATCACGCTCAGTCCCGAAGCCAAGCCGTCGATGCCGTCGATGAGATTGATGGCGTTGATGATGAGAAGCGAGATGAAGATGGTGAGCGGATAGCCCACGTAGGGCGGTATCTCGTAGATGCCGAAGAAGCCGTAAAGGTTGTTGATGTACAGGTTGCAGATGGGCATGAACAGCGAGGCGATGAACTGCACGATGAACTTTATTTTGGCATCGAGCCCTATCATGTCGTCAATCATTCCAATGCAGAAGATGAGAAACAGCGCACCGAGAAGCAAAAACGTGGAGGAACTGATGTTGAGGAAGTTCTGGTGAAGCAGCGTCATGAGGGCTACGGCACACGTCATGCTCAGCGCCATGGCGGGAGCAAAGAGCACACCGCCCATGCGCGGTATGTTGTTGTGGTGTACCTTGCGCTCGTTGGGGATGTCGTAGAGTCCCGCCTTTTTGCAAAAGAGCAGAAGAAACGGCATGCCGGCCAGCGTGACGCAAAAACTGATGACGAAGGTGAGGAGAGAATATAATATGGTTTCCATTGCAATATGTTCTGACGTTGATAAACGGTGGATTCGTTACTCGTGATATATAACGTGAAGAATTGTTTTTTATTGCTCAAAAAAAGCCATAACCTCAGGCGCGGGCCTTGCGGTTATGGCATGTTGGGCATTGGGCGGACGGCTTGCGGTGCATGGGGCTATGCCTTGTGCTTATGCGCCGGCGTGCCGTTCCGATAGGGCTATTTCACAAGTGTGGCAATCACGGTGCCGAGTGTGGCGGTCATCGTTCCGAGCGAGAGTATCTCGCCGAACGACATCTTGTTGCGCTTGGCCTTGGCAGGCACCACGAGGTTGCAGCCGGGCTGGATGTCCTTCGCATTGCGTACGCGCGTCACCGTACCGTTCATGTTGATGGCAAACACGCGGCGCGACATGGCGCGGCGGCCCCAGCCGCCGGCCTGGTCTATGTAGTAGCTCAGCTTGGCACCGTCGCGGTAGGCCACCGTGTTGGGGTACATCACTTCGCCGTTGATGGTCACCGTGTTGTTGTACTGCGGAATGACGAGGCGGTCGCCGTCGCGAAGCACAATGTCCCACTCGTTCGAGCCGGGGTGGGCGAGTGCCTGGTCGAGGTTGATACCCACGTTCTGCACGTCGCTGAGTTCGAGTTTGCGGAGGTCGATGGAGTCGCCCGAAGTGGCGAGCTTCACCATGCTCTGCTGCTTGATTTTCTCGGCAGGCGTAAGCGTGCGTTCCAAGTGGGCACCGGCAGCGTAGGCTTCGGGCGTCAGGCCGCCAGCACTCTTGATGAGGTCGCTCAGGCGCATACCCTTGTTGGTAAGCGCATAGGTGCCTTCGAAGGAAATTTCGCCCGACACCGTAACGTGCTGCTGCTCCACGTAGCCCGGAGAGCGGCGCACATACACTTCGTCAAAGGGCTCGAGCGTGAACTCCTGTGTGCCGTCGATGACGAATCCGTCCTTGAGCGTGAAGCTGAACTGCTTGGCTATTTCGTTGCTGCTCTGTGTGGCTTTGTTGTTGCGCACGCGGCGCACCACGTCGACCTTCACCATTGAAGCGGCGTCCTTCAGACCGCCGGCGCGGAGGATGAACGTCTCGAGCGAGGTGTTGTCGGCATATTCGTATTCGCCGGGATAGTATACTTCACCGTCGATGGTGAGTATCTTCTCCTCTTGCATTTCTTTCTTGGAGGGTACGAAGAACACGTCCTCGTTTTTCAGTGCAATGTCGGCCACGGTGTGGTCCATCACGCCTTTGATGTCCACGTTCACCACCTCAAGCGTGCGGTCGTCCTTGCGGCGGTGTATCATGCCGCGGGCGGTGAAGGCATCCTCGCTCAGGCCGCCGGCGGCCTCGATGAGCTGGCGTACGGTGGTGATGCTTCCGTCCATCTGGAACATGCCGGGACGCATCACGGCGCCTTTCACTTCCACCATGTTGGTGTAGCGGTTGAGCGTGGAGTCTACGCTCACGCTGTCGCCGTCGGCAAGCTGGAAGGAGTTGCGCTCAAAGTCGTCGATGGAGTAGACGGAGAGTTTGCCGCCGCTCTTGCGCATGAGGTGCACGGCGCCCTGGTAAGCGTCGCCCGTGAAGCCTCCTGCATAGGAGATGAGGGTGCCTACGCTTTCCTTGCTCTTCATTTCGTAGTACATCGGGCGCTTCACCTTACCCGTCACGTTGACGAGGCATTCGTAGGGGCCCACTATGATGACGTCGCCCGAAGCGAGGCGCACGTTGCCTTTCATGTTGCCATTGAGGATATAGTCGTAGATGTCGCAGGTGGATATCTGACGGCCCTTGCGATAGATTTTTATGTTACGCAGGGTACCTATCTCGTTTGTACCGCCGGCCATGTAGAGTGCGTTGAACACGGTGGCAAAAGCCGAGAGCGTGTACGAACCCGGTGTCTTCACCTCGCCCATCACGTCTACGGTGATGGTTTTGGTCTGGCCCACGGTGAGCTTTATCTGCGACGAAGTGTAGCGCTGGCCGAGGGTGGAGCGCAGGCGGCTGTTGGCCTGTGCCACGGTAAGTCCGTCTACGTTCACAGGGCCGTAGCCCTCGATGTCGATGGTGCCTTCGGGCGACACCGTGCTCTCAAAGCGTTCCTGCGAAGCTCCCCACACGTCCACGTATACGGCATCGCCGGGACCGAGGCGGTAGTCCTGAGGAGTGGAGATGTTCATGTTGGGCTCGAAGGACAGTTTCTTGTTGTTGAAGATGTTACGGCCGAACACTTCCTTCTTGTCCTTTTTGCCGTAGAAGCCGTATTCGTCGTCCTGGATATCAAGGTTGCTGAGCGAGTCGGGGAGCATGGCGTCCATTTCGTCCATGTACTCTTCCTTGCGCTCGCGCTGGTAGCGGCGGCGCTGCGACTCGGACATGGTGCTCTCGTCCACCTTCTCCTTTTTCGCCTTGCGCTCGAGTTCGCCTTGGGTGGTCTGGCGCTTGTCGCCGTTGTTCTCGCGCAGACGCGACTTGCTGCTGCCGGAACCCGTGATGTCCTTCGCACCGACAAGGCTGTTGCTCTTCTGCTTCTCGTATTTGTCGCGTACGCGGCGTATCTGGTCGATGGTCACACCGCGCTCAATGAGCTTGGTGACGATTTGCGAACGCGACGTGCCGCGTGCATTTTCCGTGACCATAAACTGCATGATCTGCTTGTCGGTCATGCTGCTGCTTTGCGCCATCGAAGGCAGACATATAAGGAAGGAAAGGGAAAGGGCAAGAAGGAGTTTCTTGATATACATAGGTTGCGGGGTTCTTTTACAGAGAAAAAATTCGTGGAAAATGCGGGGTGTGCCACGCTTGGCGGTGATACGGCCTTTTCCGTGGGAAACAATTGCGTGAGTCGCAATTACTGTTGTAGGCGGCACGATTATATAACGGATGCGCACCTTATTTATTGCAAAAATACCTTTTTTCGCCTTATTGGCAAAGCACAATGGGCATGGAAGGCGGCTTGAAGCGCTAAGAAGTGCCGTTCAGTCGGCGGTGATGATGCAGTCCATCACGGCGTCGTGCGGGGCAAATGGTATTTCTTCAAGAAGTTGCGGAGGAAAGCAAATGCCTATGAGACAGGGGCGTTGTGCACCGAAGCGGGCGATGAAGCGGTCGTAGTAGCCCTTGCCGTGGCCCATGCGGTGGCCGTGGCGGTCGAAGGCCACGCCGGGGACCACGATGAGGTCGATTCTTTCTGTTTCTTCCAACAAGGCACCCGTGGGTTCAAGTATGCCGTAGGCGCCGCGCCGGAGGTCGGCCTCGGAGGTGTAGGCGTGGATTTCCATTTCCGTGTCGCTCACCACGGCGGGAAGGAACACGTGCTTCTCCGCAGCGCAACGGGCAATGAGCGCATGGGTTGAGGGCTCGTCGGGAAGGGAATAGAAAAGAAGCACATTCCGTGCTTCCTTGAAGGCGGGATGTGCTTCAATCTTTTCCGTAATCCGCTTGCTCCACTCCGCTTTCTGCTTTTCGCCAAGCGCAGCGAGCGTGTGCTTTATGCTTTTGCGCAAGCGTTTCTTTTCTTCGTCTTGGGTGTGCATAGAACGAGCGGTGAGTTTTCTTTCTTGAGGGTGGGGCAGCGGTGGCCCGCCGTGGCCAGATGGCGCATGAACTGGAGACCGTTGGCCTCGATGCCGCGTTGGGCCAGCACGAAGGCGCTGTAGTTTCCTCTTGTGCGGTCGGGCGAAATGCAGCAAGCCGTCTTGCCGTTGCTTCTTGCCGTGGGGGCGGAGGGGAATGCCTTGCCTTGGGCAAACACTGCGATGGCGCGGTTTACGCCTTCGTCGAAACTGTTGGCATAAGCGGCGGACGCGCTCTCGTCGAGCAGGTCGGAAATGATGGTCGTGGTGATGTAGCGCGTGAGCAGTTTGCGCGACTGCTGAATCATGAGGTTGCGGCGCTTGAGCCCGGCCTTGGCGGCAAACTCGGCAAAGCCCTCGATAAGGGAATGCTTGGAGGTAAATGCCGTAACGTCCTCGGTGGTACGGGCCTTGCTCAGCTGGCTGCGGTATTGGTCCACATACTCATAGGCATACTGGTAGAGCAGTCCGCTAAGGTAGGCTTCCTTAAAGTAAGAGGTGAAGCCGAGCGTATCGCGCGGAATGAAGATGTCGGGCATGATGCCGCCGCCGCCGTAAACGGTGCGGCCGAGATGGGTCTTGTATTTCTCGCCGTTCTGACGGATGCTGTCGGCAGAGTAATACTCGCCGTGCTCGGCGCGAAGGATGAGGTCGGCTTCGTAGTCTTCGTCGTGGCCGGGCACATAGGGCTTCTGCACACAGCGTCCCGAGGGGGTGTAGTAGCGTGCCGTGGTGAGGCGAAGCATCGAGCCGTCGCGGAATTCTATCGGTGCCTGAACGAGACCTTTGCCGAAGGAACGGCGGCCGATGACGGTTCCGCGGTCGTTGTCCTGTATGGCTCCGGCGAATATCTCGCTTGCCGAAGCCGATGTCTCGTCGAGAAGCACGACGAGGGGCATTTCGGGATAGGCGCCGCGCCCGTCGGTGGTGTATTCCTTGCGGGGCGACTTGCGTCCCTGGGTGTAAACGATGAGGGAGTTCTTCGGAAGAAATTCGTTGGCGAGCTGTACGGCGGTTTCCATATAGCCTCCGGGATTTCCGCGCAAGTCTATGATGAGGTTCTCGAAGCCTTTGCTCTGGAGCTGGGCGAGTGCAACGAGAAATTCGCTGTAAGTGGTTTCGCCAAAGCTTGTCACGCTGATGTAGCCCACTTTCGGTGCGGGCATATATACGGCACTGACGGTTTTGACGGGGACATCGCCGCGGGTGACGGTGAACGTGAGCGGACTCTTTGTTCCTGCGCGAACAATCTGCAGCTTCACTTTTGATCCGTGCGGACCCTTGAGGCGCTTCATGGTGCCTTCGTTGTCGATGGTGTCGCCCACGTAGGTTTTGCCGTCAACGGCTACGATGCGGTCGCCGGCCTGGAGCCCGATGCTTTCGGACGGGCCGCCTTTCACTACGCGCACAATGCGGATGGTGTCTTTGTAGAGTGTGAACTGTACGCCGATGCCGGAGAAACTGCCTTTGAGATCCTGCATGGACTCTTCCACTTCGCTTGCGGATACGTAGGTGGAGTGGGGGTCGAGTTCCTTTAGAATCTGCGGCAGTGACTTTTCTACGAGGTCGGAGATGTTTACGGAGTCGACGTATTGGTCGTCGATGAGATGGAAGAGGTCTATGACCTTGTTGCTCGAGTTGTTGATGATGCTTAGGCGGTTTCCTGCGAAATGGTTGGCGAAGAAACTGCCGAAGAGCACGCCTACGACTATGCCGAGCGCGACAAAGAGGGGGACAAAGCGGTTTTTGTCTATTTTAGTCATTCAGGTTGTGAAAGTACGTTGTGGGGTCGGTGTTTGAAGGTGGGGTGTGAAGCGTAGAAGGCAGTGCGTGGAGCGTTGAAAGCGCTGCGTGGAGATGGGAAGGCATTACTTGGTGCTTTCAATCTCTATTTGCTGTACTTCGATGTTGGCTTTTTTGAGAAGGTCTATGCCGTCGGTGAGGCGGTAAGCCTTTGAGAAGAGCACGCGCTTGATGCCGGCCTGGATGATAAGCTTTGCGCATTCTATGCAGGGGGCATCGGTGACGTAGAGCGTGGCACCGTCGGAGTTGTTGCCGGAACGTGCTATTTTGGTAATGGCATTGGCTTCGGCGTGGAGCACACAGGGAACGGTGAGTCCGTCCTCTCCTTCGCAGACGTTGGGGAAGCCTGAGGGCGTCCCGTTGTATCCGTCGCTGATGATCATCTTGTCTTTGACAATCAGTGCGCCCACTTGGCGGCGTGTGCAGTAGGAGTTTTCGGCCCATATGCGTGCCATGCGGAGGTAGCGTATGTCGAGAAGGTGGGCCTTTTCTGTGGCTGTCATATCTTATGTATATTAATAGGAGTGCCTTTGCGTTTTTACTCTAAGACTTTGGGCTTTTACTCTAAGACTTTGGGTTTTTACTCTAAGCCTTCGCGCCTTTATCGGAAGGCTTTATGCCTTGATGCCGTCGCGGCGGAGGAGTGCGTCGAGCGTAGGCTCTTGTCCGCGGAAGCGCTTGTAGAGTGTCATGGGGTGCTCCGTTCCTCCTTTTTCAAGTATGCAGGTGCGGAACTTGCGTGCCGTGTCGGTGTTGAATATGCCTGTCTGCTTGAAGAGGTCGAAGGCATCGGCGTCGAGCACTTCTGCCCATTTGTAGCTGTAGTAGCCTGCGGCGTAACCGCCCGACATGATGTGGCCGAACTGTACGGTCATGCAGGTGCCCGTTACTTCGGGGAGCATCTGGGCGCGTTGCCAGGCTTCGTGCTCGAAGGCGGGCACGTCGAGGTTGAAGGGCTCTTTGCGGGTGTAGTAGGCCATGTCGAGAAGGCCGAAGCTTACTTGCCGCATGCAGGCGTAGGCTGCGTTGAAGTTGCGGCTTGCGCGTATCTGTGCGACGTAGTTTTCGGGCAGGGCTTCGCCTGTCTGATAATGTCGGGCAAATGTACTTAAAAATTCCGGTTCGGTTGCATAGTTCTCCATGAATTGGGAGGGGAGTTCTACGAAATCCCAATAGACGGAAGTACCGCTGAGTGAGGAGTAGTGCGTCATGGCGAAAATGCCGTGCAGGGCGTGTCCGAACTCGTGGAGGAAGGTCTGCACTTCGTCGAGGGTGAGGAGTGCGGGCTTGTCGGCGGTGGGCTTGGTGAAGTTGGTGGTTACGCTGACGTGGGGACGTACGGTGTTGGCCGGTGTGGCGGGCTGTGATGACGGCGCGGTGCACTCTTCGTCGCGGTAGCTTGTCATCCATGCTCCGCCCTGTTTGCTTTTTCGGGGGAAGAAGTCGAGATAGAGAACGGCCATGAAATTGCCTTCGGCGTCGGTCACTTCGTAGGCTTCCACGTCGGGGTGGTAGACGGGTATGTCGGCGTTGCGCTGGAAGCGGAGTCCGTAGAGGGTGGTGGCGAGTCCCATGACGCCCTGCTTCACTTGTGAGAGTTCGAGGTAGGGACGTAGTTTGTCGGGGTCGAAATCGTAGAGTTTCTTCTTCAGTTTCTGTGCGTAGTAGCTGAAGTCCCAGGGCTGGAGCGTGAATGTGTCGCCTTCGGCCTCTTTGGCGAAGGCGGCGATGCGCTGCACCTCGTCGTGGGCGGGCTGGCTGTAGTTGGCGATGAGTTCGTCGAGGAGTTTGTTGACGTTCTCGGGCGTTTGGGCCATGCGGCGGCGGAGCGCGTAATGGGCGTAGGTGGGGTAGCCGAGGAGCTGCGCTTTCTCGCGGCGGAGGTTGACAATGCGCTTCACCACGTCAAAGTTGTTGAACTCGTTGTCGTGTGTGCACACCGTGTTGTAGGCCATGTAGAGCTTGCGCCGGAGTTCGCGGTTGTCGGCGTACATGAGGAATGGACGGAAGCTTGGGGCGTGGAGGGTGAAGAGCCATCCGTCGAGCCCGGCTTCTTTGGCGGCTTCGGCTGCTGCCTGACGGTGGATGTCGGGGAGTCCGGCGAGGTCGTCTTCGCTTGTGAGGTGGAGCTTGTAGCTGTTGAGGTCTTTGAGCACGTTCTGCGAGAAGCGGAGCGTGAGTGCGGAGAGTTCCTTGCTGATGTGGCGGAACTGCTCCTTCTTGTCGGCGGGGAGGTTGGCGCCAGCGCGTTCGAAGCCTTCGTAGGTTTTGTCGAGAAGCATGCGGTCTTCGTCGGTGAGCGTGTCGTCGGGCTGCTGCTTTACGGCTTTTATGCGTGCGAAGAGGGCTTCGTTGAGCATGATGTTGTTGGAGTGGTCGGAGAGCAGGGGTGACATTTCGTTGGCGAGGGCGTCGAGTTCGTCGGACGTCTCTGCGGAGGTGAGGTTGTACATGAGCGTGGTGGCGCGCTCAAGGAGTTTGCCGCATTGCTGGAGGCGTACGACGGTGTTGACGAAGGTGGGTGCTTCGCTGCTTTGGCAGATGGCTTTTATCTCGTTGTCTTCCTCTGCGATGCCTTTTGTGATGGCTTCGCGGATGTCGTTGATGGTGATGTCGGGGAAGGGGAATGTGCCGTGGGGCGTATGGAACGGTGAGAGCAGTGGGTTCATTGTTTGCTTGGAGGGGTTATTGCAATTGTTGCATGATGGAGTCTATTTCGGCGAACTTCTTTCCTCTGTTGAGCGTGAGGTACACTTGGTAGAGGAGGGGTGCCCATCGCTTTTGCTGGTCGGGAGCTGCTGCGCGGTAGGCTTCGAGTTCGGGCTCGGCCGCTTTGGCGTAGGCTTTCCGGCTTTGGAGTGCTTTGCGGTAGGCGGCGGAGTTGATGTTGTCGGGGAGAGAAACCTTGTTGGCGAGTGCGGCGTATGATGCTCCTATATAATAATGGGTGTCTATGATGGTGGAGTCGGCTTGGGCGAGTCGGTTTCCGGCGCTGATGCAGTCCTTGTATTGCTGGAGGTGAAGGGTGGCGTTGCAAAGGGCGAGGAGTGCGGGCAGGCTGAGCGAGTCGACGGTGAGTTGCTTTTGGGAAATGCCGAGCATGGCGGGGAAGTCTTCGCGCTTGCCGTAGAGGTCGGCGAGGCGTACGAAGAAACTGAGCTGGGCGGGATAGCTTTCCCATCCCTCGGTGAGCCTTTTGCGGTAGACGGCGGTGTCGGGCTGCGCTTCGGCTGCGAGTGCGAGCCATTCAAGCGTGTAGGGCCGTGTGGCGGAGTCGGTGAGTGCGAGGGCTTCGTAGCGACGTGCGGCGGCGTACTGCTTGGCGTTGTAGGCGCAGTTGACGTGGAGCACCGCGTTCTTCACTTCCATTGCGGTGCTGAGGTGTGCTTCTTCTCCGAGGGTGGTGCGCGGCGTTTCGATGCAGAGGGTGAGGTAGGGCAGGGCTTCGGCGTATTTCTTGCGGTTGAAGAGAAAGCGCGCGCCGGCATGGAGGTTGGGGAAGTATTGCTGTAGGTTCTCTATGGCGTATCTGTGGTTCTTTGTCTTCTTCGCTTCTTCGTCGGCGTGTTCAATGGAGTCGAGGCGAATGCATGCCTTGGCTATTTCGAGTGTGGTGGAGAAGAAGGCGAGCGTGTCGTAGCTTTTCTTGAGGTAAAGTTTGGTGTTTTCGGCGTCGTTGAGTCCTTTGTTGGCTTCGATGGTGAAGAGTTCGAGCTTTGGGGAGTGCTGCAGCGTGGTGTCTTTGCGCAGCTTGGCGATGGCTTTGATTGCGTCGGCGTACTTTTTGTCCTTGAGCGCCGTGTTGACGGTTTTGAATGCCTTTTGTGCTGTGGCCGGTGCTGCGGCCAGGATGAAGATGGAGAGCACCAGTGTGATCAGTCTTTTGACCATGGCATTTCTGTTTTGAATAGTCTGTTTTTGTTGTGCGGCCTTGTGGCCTAAATGTTACAAACCGACAAGTAAGCGTGCGCGGGGCTCCCATATGAATAAGGAGCACGTTGCAACGTCTTACTTGTCGATTGGTGTGTGTGGTTAGGATGCGGTTATCCTAAGTTGTCTTTAGTTTGCGTGGTTGGCGGCGTCGAGGAGGTCGTCCATTTCTTTGGCTTTGTCCTTCATGCCGAGTGAGGAGTAGACCATCTGGAGAGCGGAAGCCCAGCGCTTGGGTTCGTTGGGGGTGAGCTCGCGGAGATGTTCGAGGTAAGGCTTGGCCTTCTCGTAGTAGCTCTTCACGGTGGCGAGTTCCTTGTCGTAGATGGCCTTGTTCTTCTGGTATGAACCGTCGGAAGTCTTGCCTTCAATGCGTCGGTTGGTGCCGATGTATTTGAACTTGCCGCTTACGCGCTGGTCGTAGATGTCGTTGATGTAGGCCGTGCCGAGGTTGAAGAGCGCGTCGGCAAAGTCGGGGTCGATGGCGATGGCCTTTTCGAAGCTCTCGCGTGCGGTGGCGTAGTCCTTCTTCACGTTGAGTTCGATGGCGCCCTTCATGAACCATGCAGTCTTGTCGTTGGGCGACTCAGTGACGAGCGTGTTGGCGAGGTTCATGGCCTCGTCAATCTTCTGGTTGGACATGTAGTAGTAGAGGAGCGTCTGCTGGAAGTTCGACGAGCCTGTGCGCTTGGAAGCTTCCACGAGGGTCTTTGCCCAAGCGGCAGAGTCCTTCTTTTCGCCGAGTGCGCCGATCTTCATGACGTAGAGGTCGTGTGTGCCCATGGTGTCCTTGAGGGCTTCGTCGCAGGCAGCGATGGTCTTGTCCCAGTCCTTCTGCTGATAGTAGAGATAGGCGAGGTTGAATCGGGTCTGCTGGTAGGTTGCGGCCTTTGAGGCGTAGATGGAGTCGGTCTCGGACTGTGTGAACACGGCGCTCTTGGGCATTTCGGCGTACTTCTGGAAGTACTCCACGCTCTTCTCCTTGTTGCCGTTGGCGTTCATGAACATGGCGGCGTAGTTGTAGTAGTCGAGCATTTGGGTGACAGCGATCTTGTTCTGAAGGCTGATCATCTTGTCGGCCTTGACGCGTCCTTTCTCGTCGGGCTGTTGGTTGGCTTCTTCGCTCTTGTTGAAGTAGTTGATGGCCTTGTCGAGGTGGTTGCAGAAGGCGAGCGTGTCGAAGGGCAACTGCTGTGCTGCTTTCTGGAGCTCGGGCGTGTAGATTTTGTATTCTATCTGTCCGGCGATGTTGTACATTTTGGCGAAGTTGGTCGTCTTGGGGTTGGCCAGGGCGGCTTCTACGATGCTTTCAGCTTCGGTGAGTTCGCCTTTGTTCATTTTGTCCTGCGCCTTGTAGAAGGCGTTGTTTTGGGCGAATGCACAGCCTGCGGTCATGGCGAGGCAAATGCTGAGAACGGTCTTTTTCATTATATAAAGGTTGTTTGGGTGATGAGTCGCTGTGTGCGGAAGGTGTTTCCGTCAGGAACGGTGGTTTGCCATTCCTAACGGAAACGCCT
>CAVCAV010000029.1:0-19802 GCA_963600165.1 Christensenella sp. UBA1685
GTCACTTCGTGCCGTGACCTGGGCTTACGAGTGGTGGCCTTTCAGGCCGCTCGCTGCGCATAATGAATTTGTTACGTATCTTCGTCTATGGCAAGTAGGTGCTTTACTACCCATATGAATCGTTATAAGGCCTTTCTTTGTTTTGAACGTTTTATTCCCCAAAACCAAGAACCCTTAGTTCTCTTTTCCAACGAGCTGCAAGGCTATGCGGCCGCGCTCCTCGTCGATCTCCAATACTTTCACCGTCACCTTTTGCTGGATGTGGACTTCTTCGGCGGGGTCCTTCACGAAATGGTCGGCCATGTGGGAAACGTGGACGAGGCCTTTCGTCTTGATGCCCATGTCCACGAAGCAACCGAACTTGGTGATGTTCGTCACCACGCCGGGCACTTCCATGCCTTCCTGCAGGTCGGCAATCGTGTGGAGCCGTTCGTCGAAACTGAACACCTTGGCTGTGCCGCGCGGGTCGCGACCGGGTTTGGCGAGTTCGGCCATGATGTCCGTGAGGGTGGGCAGTCCCACTTCGGCGGTGCAGTAGCGGTTGAGGTCGATGGCCGCGCGCGTGTCGGCCGAGGCAATCAGTTGCGGCACATTGCAGCCGGCGTCTTTCGCCATGCGTTCAACGAGTGCGTAGCGCTCGGGATGCACTGCCGTGTTGTCCAACGGATTTGCGGCTTCCGGAATGCGGAGGAAGCCCGCGCACTGCTCGTACGCCTTGGCGCCGAGGCGGGGCACCTTGAGGAGTTCGCGGCGCGACTTGAACGGCCCGTTCTGCGTGCGGTAGTCCACAATGTTTTGCGCCAGCGCCGGACCGAGGCCCGACACGTAGGTGAGCAGATGGCGCGAAGCCGTGTTGAGATTCACGCCCACCGTGTTCACGCAACTCTCCACCGTTTGGTCGAGCGCTTTCTTCAGCTGCGCCTGGTCCACGTCGTGCTGGTATTGCCCCACGCCGATGGCCTTCGGGTCAATCTTCACAAGTTCGGCCAACGGGTCGGCCAAGCGGCGACCGATGCTCACTGCGCCGCGAACCGTCACGTCGTAGTCGGGAAACTCTTCGCGCGCCGTTTTCGAGGCCGAGTAGACCGAAGCGCCGTCTTCGCTGACGAGAAACACGTCGACGCCCTCGAGCTGCAGTGCACGCACCATTTCGTCCGTCTCGCGTCCCGCGGTGCCGTTGCCTATGGCGATGGCTTCAATGGCGTATTGCTCCACGAGCGTCTTTACTTTGAACGAGGCGCGGGCGTACTGGTTTTGCGGAGCGTGGGGATAGATGGTCTCGTTGTGGAGCAAGTTGCCCTGTGCGTCAAGGCACACCACTTTACAGCCAGTGCGGAAACCCGGGTCGATGCCCATGATGCGTTTCTGGCCGAGCGGAGCGGCAAGGAGCAGCTGCTTGAGGTTGGTGGCAAACACGCTGATGGCCTCCTCGTCGGCGCGGCTTTTGCTGCCTGCGGCAAATTCCGTTTCTATCGTGGGCCGTAGAAGCCTCTTGTAGGCGTCGGCAGCCGCCATTTCCAGTTGCTTGGCTGCAGCGCTGCCCCTCTTTACGTACGGACGTTCTACACGCGCGAGGCAGTCGTCCTCATCGGCGGGCGTGATGCTCACGCGGAGCACGCCTTCCGCTTCGCCGCGGCGCATGGCCAGCAGACGGTGCGACGTGCAGCGGCGCAAGGGTTCGGACCAGTCGAAATAGTCGCGAAACTTTCCGGCTTCGGCTTCCTTCGCCTTCACCACTTTCGAGTGGATGGTGCCTGTGAGTTCAAACGAGCGGCGCACCGTCTGTCGCGTGCGTTCGTCCTCGTTGATGCGTTCGGCAATGATGTCGCGCGCACCCTGCAGCGCCTCTTCCGCACTGCCCACTTCGCCTTTCACGAAAGCTGCGGCGGCGCGTTCGGGAGCGGTGAAGGGATCCTTCATCAGTTTGTCGGCCAGCGGTTCGAGCCCTTTCTTGCGGGCCACTTCGGCGCGCGTCTTGCGCTTCGGCTTGTAGGGGAGATAAATGTCCTCGAGCACGGCAGCGTCCCATGTGGAGGCAATGCGTTGGCGTAGCTCGTCGGTGAGTTTGCCTTGCTCTTCAATGGTTTGCAGGATATATTCGCGGCGGTGGGTGAGTTCGAGCAGTTTGTCGTTCTCGTCCTTCACCTGAGCCACTTGCACCTCATTGAGGCCGCCGGTAGCCTCCTTGCGGTAACGGCTGATGAAGGGAATGGTAGCCCCGCCTTCAAGCAGGTTTATGGTGGCGGCCACCTGGTTGGGCCGCAAATTGAGTCGTCGGGCAATGATGTCGTTTATTTCCATGGTGAAAAATTGAGAGGGTGGGGGAGAAGCGTTTCGGTGTGCCTATATATAATAATGGGTAATCGTCCAGCGGCCGCCTTTTGCGTTCGGCCGCGCCGTGCGGGCGCTTCTCCTTGCGGTTTTAGACAACAAATTTACTTTTTGGTGCACGATGTGCCAAGCGTTCCCGCGCATTTCTCTTTCTTGCGGGCGAGTTTGGGAAAATACGAAACGTTCAAACTTTGAATTATCTGCCCGCCCAACGTTTTGGGCTCGTAGATAATTCAAATTATCTGCGAGATAATTTTCCGAAGCTGCCGTTCCCGTTTTTACACCGTGCCTTGGAATTTTAATTCCCCGCCTTGGAATTTAAATTCCCTGCCTTGGAATTTTTACGCCATGCCCTGTTTGAAAAAAAGTCCTCCTTGAAAGACAATTTTTCGTCAAAGAGTCATCCTCTTAATCCTTGAAAAACCCTTCCCAAACCGCCGCTTGAACATATAAAGAACGTGCAAACACCACGAAAAAATCGTCAAATTGCCCACTCCACCTATAAAACACGCACGGAAAGCAACGATTTAATGTCAGTTTTGCTACATTTGCCAAACAAAACCAACACCATGAGTAACGGATGCCATGTAAAAGCGAAAAACCGTTGAAAGCGGTTCTTGCGCACTAACCATCTTCCACACTCTAATATCAACAAAACTACAAATGAAACGACATTACTTCCGCAGCACCCGCAAGCTGCTGACCGCTGCCGCTTTTGCTGCGCTCACCCTTCCCGCTGTGGCCAACGATATTGTAGACGGCGGCCAATACTACATCATCAGCGACTATTTCGACAAGGCTCTCGGCATCGACTCCGTAGCCGCCTATGCATCCGCCACACCCGCACTCTCCGACTTCGGACACGTCACCTCCGAGGGCGCCTACATCTTCGTGGCCGAAAAGTCCACCACCGCCAACTACTTCTACCTTCGCAACAAGGCCACCGGCAAATATCTCACCGCAAGCACCTCCAACAATTGGAGCCTCGTGTGGAAAGACAACAAAGGCACCGGCAACGAATACCTTTGGAAGATAGACGTGCAGATGGGCCGCACCATCGTTTCGAAGAAGAACACCAGCGCCATGCTCGGCATAGACTGGAGCACCGACCAGTTCATCCGCGTCTACTACAACAAGAGCTACAACTCCACTGCACGCTTCACAGTGGTGCCCGTTGTGGAAGGCGGTCTTGAGGCATCGCTTGCCGCCGCACAGACCTCCGTTTTCACCAACGACCAGGGCCGTCCCGAGAAGGACATCTACTGCCTGAGCGAAAAGATAGAACTCGCCGACGACGTTGACCTCCATCTCACCTCCGAGACACCTATCGTAAAGGGTGCCGAGATCAACATCACCAACAACAAGGCGTGGGTCATCCTCGACAACGTGTCGCCCTCCAAGGCATTCAACTACCTGCAGTACATCAAGATAAACGGCAAGAAGGCCTCCAACGGAAAGAACATCCGCGTGGCCATCTATCTCGACGGCGCAGCCATCATTCCCTATGCACGCACCACCGAGACCGTGCTCACCGGCTACTCTGAACAGAAAATGGCCGGCGACAAGATCGAACTCACCTGCAAGGACGTCACCACGCTCAACTCCGACGAACTCAAGTTCAACAACCGCATCCGAAGCCTCGTGCTCAAACGCGGATTCATGGCCCTTGTCGGCACGGGCGAAAACAGCGGCGGCTACACCCGCGTGTATGTGGCAGACCACGGCGACCTCGAGCTTTCCACCCTTCCCGAAGCACTCGACCAACGCATCTCGTCCATCCACATCAAACCCTGGCAGTACACGCCCAAGAAGGGATGGTGCTCTACCAAGAGCGACGACAACATTGCCTCACAGATGACCCAACTTAACGCTTCGTGGTTCTACACCTGGAGCGCAGATAGAAAAACTACCACCAACGCCGAGTACGTGCCCATTCGCCAGCACTACTACTGGCCCTCGCTTTCCGAAATAAAAGGCAAGGAAACGAGTACCCACGCCCTGCTCTTCAACGAGCCCGACCACTCCGAACAGCACAACAACTGCTCTTGCGGCGGCACCATCAGTGCGTGGAACGCCACCGTGAAGACGAAGGACATGAACGACATGGCCATGCGCATCGGTTCGCCTGCGCCCACCGACCTCAGCTGGAGCAAGGAATACTTCGGACATATCGACGACATGGGCTACCGCTGCGACTTCTCCGTGATTCATGCCTATTGGGGTCCCAACGAAGCCAACGGCGCCTCCGCATGGGAAAGCCGCCTGAAGGACCTCTACTCCAACACCAAGCGCCCCATCTGGATTACCGAATGGGCCTACGGCGCTTCATGGACCACTGAAACCTGGCCCACGGCCTACAAGGACCAGCTTGAGAAGAACCGTGCCGCCATCTTCGAAATTGTGAACAAGCTTGAGAGCCTTCCCTACGTGGAACGCTACTCTTACTACCAGTGGGACACCTCGTCGCGCCGCTTCATCAACGACGACGGCTGGATGACCCCCGCCGGCGACATCTACAAGCGCACACGTTCCACCTTCTCCTACAACTCCAAGTATCAGGTGGCTGCAAAGTGGTGGCGTCCCTCCACAAAGAGCGCCAGCATAGCCTTCAAGGAAAAAGCAGAAGACGGCGTTGTCACCCTTGCCATTGCCAACCCCATGGGCGACTACACCGAAACGCTCACACTTGAGCACTACGACAACGCAACGGGCCAGTGGACCGAACTCCAGAAGTGGACCGACCGCACACAGTTCGACGCCGACACGCTCACCTACAACGTGGACCTCGCTTCCTTCGACCGCTTCAGCGACCGCTACCGCGTACACACCACCACCATCTTCGGCGGCGACGTGACCAGCGGTTCGTTCGATATGGGCTTCATTGTCAACCCCGACTGCAGCGACGGCACAAACGGTTGGACCGTGAGCGGAATGGACACCAACAAGGGCGAAGCTTCCGACGGCGAGGCCAACAACATGTATTGGGACCGCTACGTCAACACAGCCTTCACCTCTTCCATGAAGCAGACGATGAAGGACCTTCCCGAGGGCGAATACACGCTCAGCATGCTCATCCGCGGCGCCACGAACTTCAGCGCAGTGGCTTCGCTCACCGCACGTCCCGCTGAAGGCGAAGCCCGCAGCGTAAGCGCCAACTACACCGGTCTGGGCAACGCTACCATCGAAGGCAGCGGCTACCAGAACGGCTGGAGCAAGCTCACCCTCGAGCCTCTCGCCGTGAACGAAGGCGACGAAGTGGACATTGAAGTGAGCGGCAAGGCCAGTGCTTCTTCCTGGTGGAGCTTGGACGACTTCTCGCTCGCATTCAAGAGCACGAAGCCCGAAGGCATCAACACCGTGGTGGCCGACGGCGAATTTGACGAGAACGCTCCCGCCTACACCATCGACGGTCGTCGCGTCAATCCCGCCAAGTACAAAGGCCTGCTCATCCAAAAGGGCAAGAAAGTGTTCCGCAAGTAAGTCCCTAACGGCTCGCTATAAAGGCGAGCCATGGGCGAACGATGGGGGCGAGGTCTCCCGACCTCGCTTTCCTTCATGAAAGTATACAATACGCAAAGCGCCGCGAACAAACCGTTCGCGGCGCTTTCGCATATATGGACTCTCGTTTTACAAATGTGCGGCAAGGAAACGCTCCATGGCGCGGTAGAAGTCGAAGCGGTTCTCCTGGTTGGCGAAGCCGTGGCCTTCGTTTTCCTTCACCATATATTCCACCTCCACACCGCGCTCGCGCAGCGCTTCCACCATCTGGTCGCTCTCCGCCTTGTTCACGCGCGGGTCCTTCGCCCCCTGTGCAATGAACAACGGAGCCACAATGCGGTCAGCATGCAGAGCCGGCGACGTGGCGGCAAGCTGCTCTTTGTCCTTCTCAGGGTCGCCCACCTGCTCGTACATCATCTCGAGCACCGGACGCCAATAAGGCGGAATCGTCTTCATGAACGTGAACAGATTCGATACCCCCACATAATCGATGCCGCAGGCGTAGAGTTCGGGCGTAAGCGTCAGGCCCGCCAAAACGGCATAGCCGCCGTAGCTGCCGCCGTAGATGGCCACACGCCGTGCGTCGACGATGCCTTTTTCTATGAGCCAGTTCACACCGTCGCTGATGTCGTCCTGCATTCGAAGCCCCCACTGCTTGTAGCTGGCCTCAAGGAAGCGGCGTCCGTAGCCCGTGGAGCCGCGGAAGTTCATTTGGAACACCGCATAGCCGCGGTTTGCCAAAAACTGCACCTCCGACGAATAGCCCCAGCAGTCGCGTGCCCACGGTCCGCCGTGTGGATGAACCACTACGGGCAAGTTCCGCGCTTCGCTCAGCGCAAGGCCGTAGGGCAGCGTAAGGTAAGCTTCTATCTCGAGGCTGTCGCGCGAGGTGTACTTCACCGGAAGCATCTCGTTCATCTCCTCTTTCTTCAACCATGGGGCAAGGTCGGCCAAGTGCGTCATGGTGTCCGTCTCCACGTCGTAGAACCAGTAGGCACCGCGCGTGCGGTCGCCGCCCACATAGACGAGGTAGTGCTCCTCTGCTTTGTCGGAATCGGCAATACCCAAGCGCTCGCCGGGGAAGTGTGCCTGTATGCGTTCGCGGAAGAGGCGTTCTTCCTCGTCGAAGAAGTGGCGCACGGGCTCTTTGTGGCCGGTGCAGTAAACGCTGAGCAACTTCTTGCGGCGGCGCGAGTAGCTGATGCTGCTGATGTCGTAGCGCTCGTCGGCATAAAGCAGTTCAAGTTCTTCGCAAGTGGCGGGATTCATTCTCACAAGCACCATCTTGTCGCGCCCGAGGTTCGTGGCGGCGTAGACCTCGCGGTCGTCGGGCGTGAAGTCCATGAAACTCACCACATCGCGGAAGTTCGTGGTCAGCACAGGGCGGAACGGCTCGTCTTCCGTGTCGCGGTAGAGCACTTGCGTGTTCACTCCGTCCACGATGGCCGTAGCGGCACGCAGCCTTCCCTGGTGGTCGGTCATCCAGCCTTGGTAGTTGCCGGGATTTTCCGCAAGAAGCGTCAGTTCGCCCGTTTCCAAATTCAGCCTGTAGGGGTCGAACACTTCCGCATTGCGGCGGTTGAGGCCGACGAGCACGTAGCCCGGCTGCTCTTCAAGGTCGTCGATGAGCGTGGTGCGCACACCGGGAAACGCCGTATAGGCGCGAAGGTCCGTGCCGTCGGTGTTCACGCCGTAGAGCTGGTAGTTCTCGTCGCCGTCAGTATCTTTCATAAAAAGTATGCGGCCGTTGTCGGCCCACATGTAGCCCGCCACGCTGCGGTCCGTCTCGCTTGTCAGGCGGAGAGCGGGTGCCGACGTGTCGGAAACCTTGCGTACGAACACGTTCATGCGGTCGGCATACGGAGCCATGTAGGAAAGGTAGGTTCCGTCCGGCGAAAGCTGGAATGCCGTCTGTTCCGAATTGCGGAAAAAGTCTTCAAGGGGAATATGCTTCATGGAAAATGTTTTGTTGACAGTAGAAAAGGACGGCCACGGGCGCTGCTGTTGCAACGTACGCCTTTCTTCCGCCTTTTTTATCGTTTTGCGGTGTAAAGTTATGCAAATGCGTGCGTAGCATTCGCCCGAAAAGCACAAAAAGCCCCTTTTTGCGCCGCAAAACCTATCATAAATGCTTACCGATTGGCTGAAAACCACATTTTTCTTACCTTTGCTTTAGCTCAGAACCTTTAGTTGCGCAAAGCTGCTAAAGACAATCGCGTTTTTTTGTTTATGAACGATCCTGTTTTCTTCCTCTATTTCATATTGGCAGTCCTCTTGGTCGGAGTACTCACCCTTTTGGGCCGCTACGCTTGGCGGACAAATCTCCTTGAACGCCTTTCCGTCAGACGTTCCCTCCGTCGCGGCTATACGTTGCCCGACGACGACGCGACGGAACTGTGCATTGAAGAAGCGCTCCGCAGCATAAATGTCGACTACTCCAAGCATAAAAGCAGCGAGGTGGACTTTGTGGACTATACGTTCCGTTTTCAGAACGGCCATTTCGTACTCATTTTGCAGAAGGAGAAGACACGTATGCTCCGCATCCTTTTCCCCAATATCCACGACGGATCCCTTGACGACATCGACCTGCTTCGCAGCAGCTGCAACGACTTCAACAGCCAGTATGTCGGCATCATGGCCTTCTACGACGTCGATTCGCAATCGAAGGCCGTACGCATTCATCTCGAATGCAGCCTTCCGCGCATGTCGAAGCCTGAAGAATTGGCCTATATGATTACCGACCGCCTTGAGCAGTGCTTCAGCGCATGCCGTTCTTTGCAACAATACATAGAGAACGGCCTCGAATATAACCGCCGTTCCAACAGCTTGGACCGCGAGTACGCGAAATATCGCGACGAACAGTGGACGGCAATGATAGAAGAGTGCGAAGCAATGCACTGCGGCACGACGCTTCTTCCCGAAGGCCATCTCGGCGACGGCAGCGGCTCGCCCATCACGCTCGGCGCGTGGATCGACACCATGGACTACCTCATCGGTTGCGATCTGAAGCTGCTGCGGCTCATCACCCCCATCGGTACTGTATTTGAAACCGAAGACCTCGCCGCCATAGAGTCTTATTGTCTGAAAGATGCCGTAGCGCTGACAAAAGATGCCCAAGGAAATCCCCTGGGTTGCGATGACACTACGCTCGAACTGCTCTTCGAACCGTTCGCTCCCAACGAAAATCCGTCCGGCATAAAGAACCTTTGCGCCCTCCGCCTTTTCTTTACAGCCGAAAGCCTCTCGAAGGAACGCGATGTGCTTTATGTGCGCATGACCCACATAATCCCTCAATGCGGTACGCTCAATCCGAAAGCCGAGTCGCACTTCGACCAAAACCAGCATCCCGTTTCGGGAAGCCAAATCATAGCCGTCGAACTCCAGCCGACACAGTCCACGCAAGCCGAAATGCGTTTCATGCTCGGAGATGCGAAGGACAAATTGGCAGAAGGCAAGGTGCAGGAACTTACTCCCCAGCAGCGCCTGCTTGTGCGCTTCGAGAATTACGACGAGCATTTCCTCATTGCCAAAGGCTTCCGCTTCTTGCGCGAGAAGTGCTACGTCGACGCCGTATACTACCTCTCGCAAGTGTGGGATGCCGTCAACATCCGCATGAGAACGTCCGACAAAGCCGAACATGCCCTTCTGCTCGACCTTTCAGAGTGGATAGGCACCGCGCTCTACAAGCTCGGACTTTACCGCAAGGCGTTCTACTACATAGACATGCTGCAGATGAAGAACCGCCCGGACTATTCCATGCTTTATATCAATTGTCTGATTGCTCTCAAGGACTGGCGCGCGCTTCCGTGGATAAACGACCGCATCGAAGACACAAAGAACCAAATTGACACGCTTCGCCAAAACGACGAGGAAGTTCCCGCTTCGGCCTACAAGTTCTTCCAGTTTCTCGTAAGGCGGCGCATTCACGTTTTGGTAGAGCTCGACGAACTCGACCAGGCCGAGAGTGCGTGCAAAGAACTCGTAGGGACGTCGCACGAGGACTTCGCGCTCAGCGAACTCGCCTACATTGCCGAACTGCGCAAGGAAAAGGGCGACGCGAAGCCTTCCTTTACGATTGACGACGAAGATGACATCCCCTTCTGAGCACAAGCGCCGGATTTCCTTTGAAATAACAACAACAAGAACCGAACATATCACAACTCCAAAGCAATGCCTTTAATTTCCCCCTCACTCCTTTCTGCCGACTTCGGCAATCTGCAACGCGACATCGAAATGCTCAACCGCAGCGAAGCCGACTGGTACCACCTCGACGTGATGGACGGCGTGTTTGTGCCCAACATCTCATTCGGCTTCCCCGTGATGAAAGCCATGGCAGCGCATGCCACAAAACCGCTCGACGTACACCTCATGATCGTGCAGCCCGAGAAATTCATCAAGGAAGTAAAAGCCCTCGGCGCCAAGGTGATGAATGTCCACTACGAGGCTTGCACCCATCTCCATCGCGTAGTGCAGCAAATCAAGGCCGAAGGCATGATGGCCGGAGTCACTCTCAATCCCCACACCCCCGTGAGTGTGCTCGAGGAAATCGTTCGCGATCTCGACCTCGTCATGCTTATGTCCGTCAATCCCGGTTTCGGCGGACAGAAGTTCATAGAACATTCGCTCGACAAGACACGCCGTCTGCGCGAGCTCATAGACCGCAGCGGCTCGAAAGCACTCATTGAAATCGACGGCGGCGTGAACCGGCAGACCGGTGCGGCACTCGTGGAAGCAGGAGCCGACGTGCTCGTGGCAGGCTCGGCAGTGTTCAACGCTCCCGACCCCGAAGCGGAAATCCACGCCCTCCGCACGTTGGGCGCATAAGCGCCGCTTCCTTTTATCTTCGCTAACGTAAACTCTCGCAAGGGCCGAACAAAAAACTTCTCCCTTGCCCACAGCATAATCCTTTACATAGAAATGCAACCCCTCCTTACCGAATCGGAACTCTTTGCCCTCATGCGTACCATCCAGCAGAGCCGACGCATTGTCATCTGCGCACACCGCGGACCCGACGGCGACGCCGTAGGTTCGTCGCTTGGATGGGCGGAATATCTGCAGAACATAGGAAAACACGTTGACATCGTGCTTCCGAACCCCTTCCCCGACTTCCTTCGCTGGCTTCCCAACACGCATGCCATACATTATTACGCACGACACGAGGCAGAAGCCACACGCATCATTGACGGTGCCGACCTCATCTTCTGTCTCGATTTCAACGGCTTGGCGCGTCTGCAGGAAATGCAGGGCGCCGTGGAGCGGGCAAAGGCCGAAAAGGTAATTATCGACCATCACCTCAATCCTGACCGCACCATAGCCAAACACGTCATCTCTTTCCCCGAAGCTTGCTCAACGAGCGAACTCGTTTTCCGCCTTATCGTGCAGCTCGGAGGCTTTGAAGCGCTCACGCGGATGGGTGCCACGTGCATTTATACGGGCATGATGACCGATACCGGTGGCTTTACCTACAATTCAAGCCGTCCCGAAATCTACGAAGTCATTTCCATGCTCCTTACAAAGGGCATCGACAAAGACAAGATATACCGCAACGTGTTCAACGTTTATTCCGTGGACCGCATGCGCCTTACCGGCTACATTCTCTACGAGAAGCTGGCGTTTTATGCGCAGAACAAAGCGTCGGTGTTCACACTCACTCGCGACGAGATGAAGCGTTTCAACTTCATTCGCGGCGATGCTGAAGGCTTGGTCAACATGCCGCTTCAGGTAAAGGGCCTCCGCTTGAGCATTTCCCTCCGCGAGGACACCGAACGCGACGTGGTGCGCGTGTCGCTGCGCTCGGTCGACGACTTTCCGTGCAACAAAATGGCGGAAGAGTTCTTCAACGGCGGCGGACACCTCAATGCCTCGGGCGGCGAACTCCCCTTCCCGCTTTCCGAAGCCCTGAAAACGGCAGAGCGGGCCATTGAGGCTTACGCCCATTTGCTCTAATTTGCACAACAAACCAAAACTAAACGAAACAACCAAATACCCAACGACTATGATTACAGCTCAAGACAAGGCGTTGCTCGAAAAGAAGGGCATCAGCGAAGCACAGCTCGAGAAGCAGCTCGAATGTTTCAAAACCGGCTTTCCTTTCCTTAAGTTGGCCGGCGCAGCAAGCGTGGAGAAAGGTATTCTCGTTCCCGATGCCGAGGCTTCGGAGAATTACCTCAAAGCTTGGGCCGACTATACCGCCCATGCCGAACACCGCGTGGTGAAGTTTGTTCCCGCTTCGGGAGCTGCCAGCCGCA
This sequence comes from Christensenella sp. UBA1685, assembly GCA_963600165.1. Classification (GTDB taxonomy): domain Bacteria; phylum Bacteroidota; class Bacteroidia; order Bacteroidales; family Bacteroidaceae; genus Alloprevotella. The sequence goes on from CAVCAV010000029.1 coordinate 12,078, forward strand.
TGTTCAAGAATATGTTTGCGTTTGCCGACGCTGCTTACAACGAGCCCAGCACCGACTTCGAAAAGACGTTCTTTGCGCGCATCCACGATGCCGCCTATTTCGCCGACCTCGATGAGGCTTGCCGCCGCATCCATTCGCTCGGCATAGACGAACTCGTTGCCGCCGGCCGTTACAAGGACGTCGTTCGTGCCATGCTTGGTGCCGACGGCCTTAACTACGGTGCTCTGCCCAAGGGACTGCTCAAGTTTCACAAATATGCCGAAGGTTCGCGCACGCCGCTTGAGGAACATCTCGTGGAAGGCGCACTCTATGCCCGCGAGAACGACGGCACGGTGAACGTTCACTTTACCGTTTCGCCCGAGCACCGTGCTCTTTTCGAGAAGCTCGTAGCAGAGAAGGTTCCCGCCTATGAAAGCAAGTTCGGCGTGAAGTACAATGTGTCGTTCTCCGAACAGAAATCGAGCACCGACACCGTTGCTGCCAATCCCGACAACACTCCTTTCCGCAAGGCCGACGGCAGTCTGCTTTTCCGCCCCGGCGGTCACGGCGCGCTCATAGAAAATCTCAACGACATCGCAGCCGATGTGGTCTTCGTGAAGAACATTGACAACGTGGTGCCCGACCGTCTGAAGGAGCCCACGGTCCATTACAAGAAGCTCCTTGCCGGTGTGCTCGTCACGCTTCAGGCCCAGGCCTTCGCCTATCTCCGTAAACTCGACAGCGGCAAATACACGATGGACGAGCTTCGCGAAATGCTCCAGTTCGTACAAAAGCGTCTCTGCACGAAGAATCCCGAAACGAAGTTGCTCGAAGATACCGAGCTTGCCATATATCTCCGCAAGAAGCTCAACCGTCCGATGCGCGTGTGCGGTATGGTCCGCAACGTGGGCGAACCTGGCGGCGGTCCCTTCCTCGCTTACAACAGCGACGGCACCGTTTCGCTTCAGATTCTCGAAAGTTCGCAGATCGATATGGCCGACCCTGAGAAGAAGGCCATGTTTGAGAAAGGCACCCACTTCAATCCCGTTGACCTCGTCTGCGCTGTGAAGAACTACAAGGGCGAGGCTTTCGACCTTCCCGCTTACGTTGACCCGCAGACCGGTTTCATTTCCCACAAAAGCAAGGACGGAAAGGAACTCAAGGCACTTGAGCTTCCCGGCCTTTGGAACGGTGCGATGAGCGACTGGAGTACGGTGTTTGTGGAAGTTCCCCTTGAAACTTTCAACCCCGTAAAGACTGTCAACGACCTTTACCGCGAGCAGCATCAGTAAGACGCTACTCCTTATATAATATAGTGTCGGCTCCGCCAAGCAGAACCTGTCCGTAGCGGAGCCGATGCTTTTCTCTTTGAAGTAAACCACAATCGTCAGGAATATGTCTGAAATCAGTTTGTCCTCCCTCTTTTTGCTTTTCTTCAAGTGCGGCGGCCTCACGCTGGGCGACGGCTATGCCGTGTTGGCACCTTTGCGGAAGGCCATCGTAGATGAGCAGAAATGGATGCCGCGCGAGGAATTCGACCGACAGGTAGCCCTTGTGCAGGCCGTGCCGGGCATTTTCAATGTGAACCTTGCCGCCTTCCTGGGCTACGCTCTGCTGAAATGGAAAGGCTGCGTCGCCGCATTGCTCGGCATGGTGCTCCCTGCGTTTGCCATACTCCTGCTTTTTGCCGGCGTGTTCAACAACGTGCGCGACGACCACGTGGTCAAGTCGTTCCTTGCCGGAGCGCGTCCCGCCATCGTCGTGCTCCTCTTCCTGCCCCTGCTGCAGATTGTGCGCAAGTCTAACCTGATGCTCAGCACCATATGGATTCCCATCGGCGCTGCCATCGCCATTGTGTTGCTGGGAATCTCTCCTGTCTACGTAGTGGCCGGACTCACCGTGCTCGGTGTGCTCTATGCCGTGCTCGTGATGTCGCACGAGCGCTGAATCCGTTCTGTCTTCTTCCTTTAAAACAAACAGAAATGTTAGCGTTGCTTTTTCTCTTCCTCAGTTTCTATCAGCTCGGCTTCTTCGGCTACGGCGGCAATGCCGCTGCCATGTCCGTACTTGAGCACGAAACCGTCACGCTGCACCATTGGCTTACGCCCGAACAGCTTGCCGACCTCATGACCCTCTGCCGCGCATTGCCCGGCGGCACGGGAGTGAATGCTGCCACCTTGAGCGGATATGTGGCAAGCGGCGGCCAACTCGGCTTCTGGGCCACTGCCGGCTTTTGCTCCGTGGGCGTGGTGGCACTCTGCCTTGCCGCTGCCACGTGGACGTTCATCGTCAGCCGACTGAACGACCACGAACTCACGCGCAACGTGCTCGACTGCGTGCTCGTGCTGCTCCGTCCGCTTGTGCCCGGACTTATTGTGGCTGCAGCGCTCATGATGATGACGGAAGGCAACTTCGGCTCCCTTTCCACCTCGCCCTGGCATTTTTGGGTCAGTGTATTCCTTGCCGTGAGCGCTTTTGTCGGCATCAAGATATACCGCATCAATGCCACCTTTATGGTAGTGCTTTGCGGCATTGCCGGCGTGGTGCTTTTGTAAGAATTAGGGGCAAGAAAGAGTCCGTTTGTGCAAAACGTTACGGACGTGCAGAGTTTTTGGCCGCAGGCTTTGCAAAGTGAATCTACCAAACGGCTTTTTTCATGACGAAAAATAACTATTGGAGCGCAATCGCTGAGGTTGCGCTCCAATAGTTTTGTTATTAATAACGTAACTTTGCAATCCGCAAAGCGTGATTCTTGACTAAACCCCAAAATATACCGAGACAGCATGAGTTTCAATCTTCCCCAGACTGAAAAGAAGAGAGTGGTAATCGTAGGCGGCGGCTTCGGCGGCCTGAAGCTGGCCAACAAACTGCGCAAAAGCAATTTCCAGGTGGTTCTTATCGACCGCAACAACTACCACCAGTTCCCTCCCCTCATTTACCAGATAGCTTCGGCCGGTATTGAGCCCAGCAGCATATCGTTTCCCTTCCGCAAAATCTTCCAGAAGCGCAAGAACTTCTTCTTCCGCATGGCAGAGGTGCGTTCCATCTTTCCCGAACACAAGATAATACAGACCTCCATCGGCAAAGTCCACTACGACTACCTCGTGCTGGCAGCCGGCGCTACCACCAATTTCTTCGGAAATGCCAATGTGGCAGCAGAAGCCATGCCGATGAAGAACGTGAGCGAGGCCATGGGCTTGCGCAATGCGCTCCTCGACAATTTCGAACGCGCCCTTACCTGTGCCACCGACAAGGAACGTCAGGAACTCCTTAACGTAGTCATCGTGGGCGGCGGTGCAACCGGTGTGGAAATAGCCGGCGCACTTTCGGAAATGAAGAACTTTGTGCTTCCGAAGGACTATCCCGACCTTCCCACCTCGCTTATGCACATCTACCTCATTGAAGCCGGTCCGCGACTCCTTGCCGCCATGAATCCCGACTCTTCCGCCAAGGTGGAGAAGTATCTGCGCACGATGGGCGTGAACGTCCTGCTCAACAAGATGGTGACCGACTACAAGGACCACCGCGTAATGCTCAAGGACGGCAGTTCCATAGCCACCCGTACGTTTATTTGGGTGAGCGGTGTAGCGGCGCAGCCCGTGGGCAACCTCGACCCGTCGCATTTGGGCCGCGGGCGCCGCATTGTGGTAGACGCTTTCAACCGCGTGGAAGGACTCGACGGCGTGTTCTCCATAGGCGACCAGTGCATCATGCCCCAGGGCGACGACAAATGGGAGGGCGGCCATCCGCAGCTCGCTCAGGTGGCCATCCAGCAGGGCAACCTTTTGGCCAAAAACCTTCGCCGCCTCGAGGCCGGCAAGGAGATGAAGCCTTTCCGCTACAAGAATCTCGGCACCATGGCCACTGTGGGCCGCAACCGTGCCGTGGCGGAATTCAGCAAGATGAAGTTCGGCGGATTCATGGCTTGGGTGCTGTGGCTCGTGGTACACCTCCGTTCCATTCTCGGTGTGCGCAACAAGATGATTGTGCTCTTCAACTGGCTTTGGAACTACGTGTCCTACTCGCAGTCGCTCCGTATGATCATTTATGCGAAGAAAGCCAAGGAAGTGCGCGAGCGCGAAGAGCGTCTTGCCTCAACCCACTGGGGCACCGACCTTCTCAGCGAAGGTTCCGAGGACGTCGGCTCAGACAAGAGCGAGGATAAGTAAACCGTCTCTTATTGTAGAAAAACAAATACGCCAAACGGCGGAACGTGCAATGCAGCTTGTTGTACGTTCCGCCGTTTGGCGTATTGGTTCGCTTTGTTTGTGCAAGCGCAGTCGGGCAGCTCTGCTCCAGGCGCTGCGTCCGAAAGTTCGCTCGTTACGCTCCCGCCAATCCCGGCCGGGCAAAGTTTTCGAAGAACGTCTGCAGTTCGCCCTCTTCGTAGCGGGCAAAGCAGACGGAAGCCGTCTTGACGGAACGGAACCCCACCTCTTCCACCTGCTTGAGGTCGGTGATTTTCCCCTCCGTGATGAGGCGCTTCAGCTCTGCCACGCGGTAGCGGGAAATGTATTCGTGCACGTCGTTGTAACCTTGCGAACGCAGGCTCTGAAGCACCATGTGGCGGTTGAAACCGGCCAGGCGGCACAGGCGGTCGCGGTTGAAGGTGGCGTCGCAGAAGGGCTTCTCGTGCTGCATCACGTATTCCATCACCTCAAAGCGGTGGAGGTTGGCCTCGTTGAAGTCCTCCGTCTCGGTCTGCGTGATTTCCACCTCCGTCGGACGCTTCTCCACGTAGCGGAAGTTGGGATATTTGATGGCCTCTACCGTGGGCCGGAGCGTGCGGAAGAAGAGAAACATGTTCACCAGCGAGAAAAGAAGGATGTATACGGTGAGCAGCGTAAGGTTGAAGTAGACCGTGATTACCACAAAGAAGAGCGACGTCAGGCCGAGCACTGTGCCGTAGAAGATGATGTCGCTCGGAAGCTCCATGCGCTTCACCAGCTTGTGGGGAAGCCTGAAGATGTTTACGATGTAGTAGCCGGAGAGCAGCAGGGCTATGATGCGCAGCACGACGTCGCCCGAAAGAAAATATTGCAGGATGTCCGTGCCGTTGTAGACGTTTGCCAGGTTGCTTCCCGCTGCGGCTCCTATGCAGTAGATGAAGATGAGCACGAGCGCCGGCGTGGCGTATCCCCACATTCGCCCCCATTGCAGATAGCCCGGCATGCAAAGTCCGAGGGGGTAGATGCTCAGGAGGTACGAGCACACGAGAAGGTAGATGAGCAGTACGGGGTGGAGAATGCCCAGTGCGGGGATGGTGCCGTGGGTAGCCACGAAGAGCAGTGCACCGCAGTAGAGCAGGCACATGAGCAGCATGATCCAAGCCTGGGAAAGGAACTGCACGCTGCGGCGCGCCAGGTAAAACATCACCAGGCTCATCATCAGATGGGCCGTAGCGGCAAATTCAACTGTTATTAGCAACAACGTACGCATAGCTTCACATATAGTTTACTACTGGGGTTTAAACGGCGCAAAAGTATAAATCTTTCGTGAGCAAATTGGCCGAAAGTAATTTTAATTCGTACTTTTGTGCAGCAAAAAGGTAGCAAAGTCCGTAAAAAGTGCCAAGTAAACCGCCTATTTCTCTCATTCTCATTTTTATGGCAAGCGCATGGCGACCGGTTTCGCTGCGACCTTTTTTTATTTATCCGATATGGCATCCACCTCACCCGACGACAAAATATTCAGAATAGACATCGACCAAGTGCTCGCTGACAAAGCCGGTCCGAAAGCCCGCTATGTGCCGCGTTTCGTGCGTTCGTGGCTCAAGCGCATTGCCCATCAGGACTGGCTGAACGTTTTCATGGAACAGACCGGCGACATTGTGGGTGTGCCCTGGCTCGATGCCGCGGTGGACTACCTCGGCATGAAGCTCGACGTGGTGGGTGTGGAAAACCTTCCCGACGATGCCGACGGACGCCGCTTCACTTTTGTGAGCAACCATCCCTTGGGCGGCCCCGACGGCATAGCCCTCGGAAAAATACTCGGACATCGCTACGACGGGCACATCAAATATCTCGTCAACGACCTGTTGATGAACCTCCACGGACTGGCCCCGCTTTTCGTGCCCATCAACAAAACGGGAAAGCAAAGCCGCGACTTCCCCCGCCTTGTGGAAGCCGCTTTTTCAAGCACCGACCACATCATCATGTTTCCCGCCGGACTCTGTTCGCGACGCGAGCACGGCGTCATCCACGACATTCCGTGGGCAAAGACCTTCATTACGAAGAGTGTGGAAACCCACCGCGACGTGGTGCCCATCCATTTCAGCGGAAGCAATTCCGACCGTTTCTACCGCATAGCCGGACTCTGCAAGCGTTTTGGTCTGAAAGTAAACCTTGCCATGCTCTATCTGGTTGACGAAATGTACCTCAACCGCGGCAAGACCTTCCGCGTGACCATCGGCAAGCCCATTCCCTGGCAAAGCTTCGATGCCACGAAACGCCCGATAGAGTGGGCGCAGCATGTAGAGAACATTGTTTACGAACTTCCCCTTAAAAAATAGATATGCAAGCCATAATTCCTCCTGTCGACAAAGCACTCCTCAAAGCCGAGCTCACCCCCGAGCGCCGTTTGCGCACGACGAGCCGGGCCGGAAACGAAATATACATCATCACCTACCAGCAAGCCCCCAACGTGATGCGCGAAATAGGCCGCTTGCGCGAGATAGCTTTTCGTACGGCCGGCGGCGGAACAGGCATGAGCCTCGACTGGGACGAATTCGACACGTGCGAACACCCTTACTACCAGCTCATCGTTTGGGACCCCGAGGAAGAACTCATCCTTGGCGGTTACCGTTTCCTTCCGAGCACTGATATCAGTTACAGCAGCGACGGACAGCCCATTTTGGCTACGAGCCACATGTTTCACTTCTCCGACGAATTCATCAAGGACTATCTCCCCGTCACCGTCGAGCTCGGCCGCTCGTTCGTCACGCTCGAATACCAGAGCTCGCACGCCATGAGCAAAGGCATCTTTACGCTCGACAACCTTTGGGAAGGCCTCGGTGCACTTACCGTTGTGCTGCCCAACGTGAAGTACTTCTTCGGCAAGATGACCATGTATCCTTCGTTCAACCGACAGGCGCGCGACATGATACTCTACTTTCTCCGCAAGCATTTCGGCGACAAAGACGCCCTCGTCACGCCCGTCGATCCCGTTTGCATTGAAACTCCCGAAGCGGAACTTGAGCGACTCTTCGTCTGCGATGACTTCAAGAGCGACTACCACATTCTCAACACGTCTGTCCGTACGCTCGGCTACAACATCCCGCCTCTCGTGAATGCCTACATGGGACTCAGCCCTACGATGCGCGTGTTCGGCACCGCTGTCAACCACGAATTCGGTGAGGTGGAGGAGACCGGCATCCTCATTGCCCCCGACGAACTTCTCGAAAGCAAGCGCCGGCGTTACATCGACAAGTTTGCCGAAGACCATCCCGAATCGATGAACATCTTTGAGCAGATATTCCGCAACCGCCCCGAGCAGGCGAAATAAGACTTCCGTAGAAAAACAGAAGCGCCATAGAGAATGCTGTTGCTGCAGCCGTTCTTTATGGCGCTTTTTGCTGCCAGGCGGACAACTGCAGGGCTTCGCGTCGGCGCTGAGGCTGCGATGCGGGAGAAATGTAAACGGATGCAAACAACTTTCTACGAGCCCAACACGTTGGGGGCGCAGATAATTTTTACAAGTTGCGTGAAAGTTTTTCGGGCGTGCGCATTCCTGTGGGCGAACGATGGG
>CAVCAV010000030.1:0-13982 GCA_963600165.1 Christensenella sp. UBA1685
TGTCGCTTCGCTTGCCCTGGGCTATGTTGTGCTGGGCTTTCAGCCCGCCTTTGCCTGTGGCTTTTAGTCCTTTTTGTTCCTCGGGAAACACTCGAGCACTTGTGAGCGGAGGAAGGAGCGGTCTATGTTGGTATAGATCTGTGTGGTGGAAATGCTTTCGTGGCCGAGCATGGCCTGAATGGCGCGGAGATTGGCGCCGCCTTCGAGGAGGTGCGTGGCAAAGGTGTGGCGCAGCGTGTGGGGCGAAATGGTTTTGTCTATGCCCGCCTGGACGGCATAGTCGCGCAGGTTGTGAAACACGGTGATGCGCGAGAGGTGCTTGCCCCGTCGCTCGCTGACGAACACGTAGTCTTCTTCGCCTTTGCGGATGTCGATGTGGCAGCGCGAGGCGAACCAGAGGTTGAGTTCCTTTACGGCACGGGGCGAAATGGGCACGAGGCGCTGTTTCGAACCTTTTCCCGTGACGCGGATGAAGCCTTCGTCGAGAAAGAGGTCGCTGAGCAGCAGGTTGCAGAGTTCGCTCACGCGGAGTCCGCAGCTGTAGAGGAGTTCTATGATGGCCTTGTCGCGCTGGCCGTGCGGTTGGGAGAGGTCGATGGCGGCTTCAATGCGGTCCACTTCGTCGACGGTGAGCACCGTGGGCAAACGGCGCGCCCGTTTGGGCGACTCGAGCAGTTCGGTCGGGTCGTCTTCGATGTAGCCTTCAAGGAGGAGGAAGCGGTAAAACGAGCGTACGCCCGAAAGGATGCGTCCTATGGAACTTTGTGCAATGCCGAGGTCGTAGAGGGCGAAGGCGAAGCGGTGGAAGTCGTCGAGCGTGGCGTGGAGGAAGTCGGTGCCTTCGTCGTGGAAGAAGTCGAGCAGTTTTTCCACGTCGTGGCGGTAGGCCTCGCGCGTGTTGGCCGAAAGGCCCTGCTCGAGCATGAGATAGGCAGTGTATTTTTTCAGCATAGGAGAATGCGCTACACGAGAACGATGGCGAGGAAGCCGCTGAGGAAGCCGATGACTACGCCCCACCCTATCTCGCGCAGCGTGTGTTGGCGCAGGATGAGGCGTGCGGTGCTCACCATGCCGCAGAGAAGCACGGTGAGGCAGAGCCACCACGTGGGGTCGAAGTTGAAGATGAGCGAGAAAGCGAGCAGTGCGCCCACCACGCCTGCCGAGGCGGCGGCGTGGGTGCTCACCTTTATGCGGCTGTTGACCAGTGCGCAGACAATCTGCACGGCCAGTGCGCCCACGATGATGCCGAGCGTGAAGCGCGGCATGTGTATGCGGTAGAAGAGCGCGAGGAGGGCGGCGTAGCTCACGATGCTCAACACGTAGGGCACGTAGCGGCGTTCGCGTTTGCCGAGCTGGTGGCGCGTCCATCCGTTGATCTTGCGGTAGAGGTAGATGGTGAGATGGGGAAGGAGAATGGTGAAGAAATACACGATGAGCGTGAGCACCACTTTCGTCCTTATGGGCAGCATGTTGAGGTAGCTGAAGGCGAAGAGCACCACGAAGGCCACGGCGGGAAGGTAGAAGGGCGAGAACACGAGCGACACGACGTGCGAGGTGAGCACAATCCAGAAGTAGCTTTTGCTCTTTGCGCCTTTCTCGCTGCTGTGCCATTCTATCTTTTCGTCCTCCACGTCGGTTTCGGGCGCTATGGTGCTTTCGGGCACGAGCATATGGAGCCCGCGAAGCGACTGCTCTTCAAGGATGGAGGGCAGATTGTGGCGCACAAAGAAGCGATGCTGCGCTTCGGGTTTGTGGCTTTCTTCTTTGGGCATGTATTTGCTGTCGGGGTTTTCTTCCATGGAAGGGGGGAGTAATGTGCAGATGTGCAGATGTGCAAATATGCGAATGTGCAAATGAAGGATGCTTTGAGCGCATTGTGCGCCCTCTATGGAGGCGACGTTTAAAACGTCGCGTTCTACACGAAAAAACAATGTTTTTTTAAAAGACCAAGCGAAGTCTGGAGACTTCGCCCCATGCGCTTGCGCCTTACTGTGCCGTGTAGAGCGCGACGTTTTAAACGTCGCCTCCATAGAGGGCAGAGCGGCGAAAATGCATCTGTGATGCTTTATCCCTTCCTCAACCTTGCGGTGGGGAAGCCGAGCATGTCGCGGTATTTTGCCACGGTGCGGCGGGCCACGTCGAAACCCTGCTTCTTGAGTTCGGCGGCGAGGGCTTCGTCGGACATGGGGTGGCTCTTGTCTTCTTTTTCAATAGTCTCGCGCAGTGCGGCGCGCACCTGGCGCGAGGAGAGTTCGTCGCCTTCGCTCGAGGTGAACTGTGTGCTGAAGAAGAACTTCAGGGGATACGTTCCGTAGAGTGTCTGCACGTATTTGCTGTTCGTCACGCGAGAGACGGTGCTGATGTCCACCCCTACCCTCTCGGCCACGTCCTTGAGCGTGAGCGGACGCAGCTGCTGCTCGTCGTCGTCTTCGAAGAAGGGCAACTGGAGGTCAACGATGGTGCGCATCACGGCGAGGAGCGTCTGCCGGCGGCGCGTGACGAGGTTGATGAACGACTGTGCCGCGTCCACCTTCTGGCGGGCGTAGGTGTAGGCGTCGCGCTGCTGGCGGTTGAGCTTGGCGCGGTGGGCGCCGTATTCCTTTATGCTCTGGCGGAAAGCGCGGCTCACGCGCAGTTCGGGCACGTCGCCGTTGTTGAGCGTTACGATGGGTTCGCCTTCGGGCGAGAGGCGCACGAAGAAGTCGGGCGTAACGGTGGGAAGGTTTGCAGTGGCGCTGTCGCTGAGCGCACTGCCGGGCATGGGGTTGAGATGGGTGAGCTCGTGCTTCACGTGGGCGAGCGTTTCGTCGTCGATGTGGAGCCGCGTGGCAATCACGTCCCAGCGGCGCGAGGCGAAGTCCTTGAAACAGCGGTCCACCACCTGCAGCGCCAGTTTGCGGTAGGGCGAATGGCGGTCGGGGTCGGTGAGCTGTATGCGCAGACATTCCTGCAGGTCGCGCGCACCGATGCCGCGGGGCTCGAACTCCTGCAGCGTGTGGAGCACGTGCTCGAGTTCTTCGGGTGTGGCTTCCACGTTGTGGTAGATGGCGAGTTCGTCGCTGAGCGTGGCGAGGTCCTTGCGGAGGAAGCCGTCGTTGTCGAGCGAACCTATGATGTACTCCATGAGCTCTTCCTCGCGCGGCGAGAGGTTGTGTTCCCTTATTTGGCTGCGCAGCTCGTCGTAGAACGAGGTGGCGCCTGAGAAGTCCATCTGTGTGCGGTCGCGCTCGGCGTCGGCGCGCTGACGCAGATAGTCGGGCACGTCGTCGTCGGAGAAGTAGTCGCCCATGGCGTCGGCTTCGTTGCCGAAGTCGTCGTCGGACGGACCGGAGTCGTAGTCGGTGTCGTCGTCGTGCTCGTCGTCACGCTCCTCGTCGTCGGTGTCGTTGTTGTCGCCTTCTTCGTTGCGTTCATCGCCGTTGTCGGTGTCGGCATCGGGGAAGTCGTCGTCCTTTTCCTCCAGCGCAGCATTGTCGAGCATCTCGTTGCGCACGCGCTCGGCGAGTTCCTCCACAGGCAGCTCCACCATTTTGGCGAGGGCTACCTGCAGCGTCTGAAGTTGCTGCGTCTGTACGGCGGCTTGTGTCTGTTCGAGTTTCTGGGCCATGGGGGGATTAATGTGCAAATGTGCGAATGTGCAAATGTGCAAATGAAGGATGCTTGGGGCGAACGATGGGGGCGAGCTCTACACGGCGTTCAAGCGATGTTTTGAGAGCGTTAGCGTATGGGGGCGAAGTCTCCTGACTTCGCATGGGCGATTTAGAAATCGTGTAGAGCGCGACGTTTTAAACGTCGCCCCCATAGCTCGTCCCCCGTAGTTAAAAACCAACCGGTCGGGGACGGCACGGCACTCTTTTCAGCGCCTCGCCCCTCCCCGACCGTGATGTTCGTTTGCTTTCTGTTCTTTACTTGTTCTCTTCAGCTTCAGCTGCCGGCTTGCTGCCTTTGCGCACGGCCACCACGAGGGAACCCACGAAGAGGATGAGCACGAGGGCGAGTGCGGCATAGCCGATGGCGTTGGTGGTGCTGACCGAAGCGGGACGGAACTCCATCACCACTTCGTGCTTGCCGGCGGGAATCTTCAGCGCACGGAGCACGTAGTTTACGCGGCCGAGCTCGGCGGGCTGGCCGTCGACGGTAGCTGTCCAGCCGGGATAGTAGATTTCGGAGAACACGGCCACGCCGCCCTTCTTCGTGTCGACGGTGTACTTCAGCAGGTTAGGCTCGTAGGAAGTGAGCTGCACACGGCCCGAGTCGAGCGCCGTGCCGTCGAGCTGTGCCTTGAAGCGGGCATCGGCCACGGCTTTGTGCTTCGTGTCGAGACCCGTGAGGGCAGCCATTTCGCCGTCGGCGTCCTTAACGAACTTCAGGTCGGTGACGAACCATCCGTTGCCGTTGGCTGCGGGGTTGAGAATGGGAGTGGCCGTCTGTCCGCTGCCGAAGATGAAGTACTTCGTGTTGAGCATGTTCATCACTGGAGCAAGGCTGTCCATGGGCACTTGCGTCATGTCGCCGTTGGCCATGTTGATGGCGCCGGCTGCCTGGGTTATCTCGTTGTTGAGCTGACGGTCGATGAGGTCCTGGTAGCGGTGGAGCTTGGCGGCATGGTAACCGCCGATGGAGTGGTGGTAGTAGGACGTGGCGTTGCTCGTTTCGTTGAACGGGCTGCCGCCGCCGAGGTTCACCACGCGGTAGTAGGTGGTGTCGCGCAGGATGGCTTCGTCGGCGGGCGTCTTGGCGAAGCTTTCAGCCTGGGCGGTGGGGTCGGTGAAACTCTCGTCGTTGAGGTAGCGCTTGTCAATCTGCCAGAGGTCTACGAGACACACGATGGCGAGGAGCACGCAAACTATCCAGTCGGGCAGTTTCTTGGCTGCCATGAGCCAGATGAGGAGCACGCCCACCACGATGATGCCGGCCGAGCGGAGCGCATCGGCAGAGAGGATGGACTGGTGCATGGACGAGAGGGCCGTTTGGTAAGCCATCACGAAGTCGACGGGGAAACCGTTGCTCTGCATCTGTCGGAACGTTTCGTTGTCGGCAGCCGAAATGCAGTTGCCGGCGAGCGAAGGAGCGAGCCACAGGGCGAGGCAGAGACCCAGCGTGAGCACGAGCGAAACGGGCAGACCGATGCGCTTGCGAAGGGGCACGCCGGCGCCTTTCCACTGCGTGAGCGAGAAGAGTTCGGGCTTCTTCATGATTTCGGCCAGGCAGAGCACTGCCAAGAGCGGCATGGTGAACTCGGCAATGACGAGCGCCGAACTTACCGTGCGGAACTTGGAGTACATCGGCAGGTGGTCGATGAGGAAGTTGGTGAGTTCGGGGATGTTTTTACCCCATGCAAACACGAAGCTCACCACCGTGGCCAGGAGCAGCGCCCACTTCATGGGACCTTTCACGTAGAAGAGGCCGAGGATGAAGAGGAAGCACACGAGTGCGCCCACGTAGACGGGACCTACGGTGAAGGGCTGGTCGCCCCAGTAGAGCTGTATGCCGGGAGGATAGGCCTGGATTTGCTTTTCCTGGAAAATCTGTTGCGTCTGTCCGGCGTGTTGGTAGAACTCGTCGTAGCCGGGAAGTTCTTCCACGCCTTCGCGGTCGAGGATGGAGGTCGAGCCGCCGCCCTTGTAGTCGGGGATGAGCAGCGTGAGCGACTCGTCGATGCCGTAGCTCCATGCCGTGATGTAGTCGCGGTCCAGTCCGTCGGTAGCTTTGGCAGCATTGCCCTCGCCCTTGGGAGCGGAGAGTTCGGCCTTGCCGCGCATCGACTCCTTGGCGTAGGAATAGGTGTGGTAGATGTTGGGAAGGTTGGCTGCCACGCCGAGCACACCGGCCACGATGAGCACGCCGGTGGCCTTGAGCCAGCCGCCGAACTGCTTGCTGATGATGGCATGCACGCCGTAGCACACCACGAGCAGGAACATGACGAACAGGAAGTAGTAGGTCATCTGCAAGTGGTTGCTCTGTATTTGAAATGCCGTGAAGAGCGCCGTCACTGCCCCACCCCACAGATACTTGCGGCGGTAGCAGAGCACGAGGCCGCCGATGGTGGGCGGAATGAAGGCCAGCGTCATCACCTTCCAGATGTGGCCGGCAGCGATGATGATGAGGAAATAGGACGAGAACGCCCAGATGACGGAGCCGAGGGCGGCGAGATAGGGCTTGAAGTTGAACGCGCGCAGGAGCACGTAGAAGCCGAGCATGTAGAGGAAGAGGTAGCTGATGGCGGGAAACCAGTGGCCGGTGCCGAGCGAGTAGACCGTTTCGACGGTCGACACGGCATCGGTGGCGCCGTACGACGGAGCGGTCTGGTAGGTGGGCATGCCGCTGAAGATGGCATTGCTCCAGCGGGTGGTTTCGCCGTTGTGCGTGGCGCGGTACTGTTCCTGCTCATGGCCGAGGCCGACGCCTGCCACGGAGTCGTGTCCGCCGAGCACGAGTCCTTCGCTCATGGGCGTGAGGAAATAGATGGTGCTCAGAAGGAGAAAGACCGCGATGAAGACCACGTCGGGCGCGGCTTTCTTTATCATGCTGCTGAAATTCATAGGTTGGTTGGTGTGTGTATGCTTCGGGCGTTTTGCACCCATTATGGATATTGGTGCAAAAGTACAAATTCGTTTTCGGAAAAAGAGCGTGAGGGTGGGCAAATGCGTGGCTTTGCGAATGTGCAAATGTGCAAATATGCAAATGTGCAAATGAAGGATGCTTTGAGCGGGATATGCGCCCCCTATGGAGGCGACGTTTAAAACGTCGCGCTCTACACGTCTCTTTCACGTATTTCACGTTTCACGCACGCGCGAAAAGAGGGCGTTTTTGAATCTGCAAACGTTTCGAAAATTTGGGCTCGCAGCCCAACGTGTTGGGTGAGGCGAAAAATAAAAATCGAAGGGCAACAATAATTCGTAAATGCGCTTCATCGTTCGCCCCCATCGTTTGAAACAAAAATTCCAAGGCTTGGAATTTTATTTCCATGCCTTGGAATTCTTACGGCGTGCTTTGCCTTTTTTGCTACAAGCCGTCTCAGATCACCACCATCTTGGCGGCCACGCTGGTGGAGCCGTTGGCGTTTGCCACCACGATGTAGTAGACGCCCGCGGCCACGCGCTCGCCGTTCGGGCCGCACACGTCCCAGATGAACGAACCGCCCGTGGAGCGTCCGCGCGCCACAAGCTGGCCCGAGGTGCCGAGAATCTTCACTTCCGCTCCGGCGGTGAGGCCCGTGACGGTCACGTTGCCGCGGTATTCGGGGCGGACGGGATTGGGGTATACTTTCACATTGCCCTTCACGAGCGATTCCGCCGGCTCAGTGATGCGGCTCTTGTAGGAACAAAGGCCGAGGTCGGTGGCAAACGTCGCTTCGCCCGTGGTGGGATGGATGGCGATGGAGTAGACATTGTCTGAAAGCAGCTGCGAATTGTCCGTGGTGAAATGCTGAAGCACTTCCGAACCGTCTTCGTTTACCACATACACGCCCGAACCGAGCGTGCCGAGCCATTTGCGGTTGCCGCCGTCCACGGCCACGGCCGTCACGTCGATGCCTGTGAGCAGGTAGTCGGCATAGTTCGTGCCGTCGTTGCGCGGCACCTTGGGCTGGTAGATGGTGAAGCTGGTGTTGAACCACTCATCGGGGTCGGTCACGGCAAACACGCCGTTGGCAGCGCCAATCCACAGCTGGCCGTTGCGGTCGAAGCAGATGTCGCGCACGTCGCTGATGTCGCACTGCGTGCCGTCCTCGTTCATCGCCGTGGAGCGGAAGAGGCTTTGGTCGTCGTCGGTTTCGTCAACCGTGTCGCCGTAGTCGAGGCAGGCAAGGCCTGAGGAGACCGACGACGAACGGCGCGAGGTAATCCACGCACGGCCTTTGGCGTCGAAAATGAGCGTCTGCGCATGAGTGGTGGAGGCGTTGAAGCCCTCAACGGGGATGGCGTACCATTTTCCCTCGGGAGTAAGCACCTTCACCACTTCCTTCGTCTGCGTGTTGAGCATCCAGAGGTTTCCCTCTCCGTCGTACTGCAGACCGTCCACAAGGGTGTATTGCGGACGCGCCAGGCCGCTGCGCTGCTCGTAGTTGAGCGAAGAGTTCGACGAGTTGTAGTGGTGCGCGAGCTGGCCGTTGCGGAATTCGGCAAGGCCGCCGAAGAAACTCACGAAGTGGTGGTCGGCATCTTCGGGGTCCTGTACGATGGACGACACGTCGTAGTAGCTCACATGGTCCGTGAGGCTGTCGCTCGTGGCGTTGAGGAACGTCCATTTCCCGTCCTCGTAGATTTCTGCTGTGCCGGGACGCGTGATGAAAAACTGTCCGCCCGAAACGAGCAGGCGGTTGCCCGTGTAGGTTACGCGGAAGGCATAGTCGCGGAGCGGACCGAAGCCGCCTATCGTGCCGCCGTTGAGCTGCAGTGTGCTTTCCGAGGCAGAGGAGCTGAGGGTGTAGGCGTTCAGGCCGTTTTCGCCGTCGGCAATCCACACGTTGCCCTTCGTGTCGCGCGCCACGTCGTAGAGATAGTGGCCCATGTTGACGCCCGCCATGGCTTTCGGGTCGCTGTCGGTGGCGGCATACACGCTGCTCGAACCCACAAACTGGGCATAGTGGCCCGAGGCGGTGCCGCGGTCGAACCATACGGTGTTCACGCGGTCGGCATTCCACTCCCCGTCGGCCGTTTTCGCGGCATAGTAAAGGCCGCCTTCGCCCTCTGCCTGGCCGGTGAGGAAAGGTGCCACCATGTAGAAGCCTCCGGCAAAGGGCACAAACTGGCTGACGAGCAGGCTGTAGGCTTTTTGCCAGGCAGAGAAGGAGTAGATGTTGTCTGTAAGCTTTCCGGTGTACACGTTGCTTCCGATGGCTGCGAAGAGCGTGCCGTCGGCCGTGACGAGTGCGTCGCTCACGTTTTGCATAATGCGGTAGTAGGCCTTCACTTCCTGCTTCTTGAGGTCGAGGGCCACGATGCCTTCCTTGGTGGCTATGGTGGCCCAGTCGTTGTTGACGCAGAGTTTGTTGACGGTGATGTCGACGTCGGAGAAGTTCTTTATTTGCGGAATGTTCACCACGGTGCCGTCGGCGTAGAGGAGGTCGACGTTGCGGCTGCTGTAGAGGAGCACAAGGCAGTGCTGCGACTCGGAGTAGCCCATGTGGCTCACGTTCTTGTCGGAGAGTCCGTTGCGGCGGTCGTATTCGGTGACCGACTCGTCGCTCGTGTCGTAGCAGAGGAGGTTGCCGCTGAAAAGTCCGTACACCTTGCTGCCGGCGCTCACGACGCGCTGGGCATTGCGGTAGGAGAGGTGGTAGGTCCAGAGCGAAGAGTCGTCGGCATGGAGCATGGCGGGCCACATGGCTGCCACGGCAAGCAGGAGGTATGTGAGGAGGCTTTTCATTGTGTGGGTTGTATATGTTTTATGCAACGAACGATGGGGGCGAACGCTTCGCGAATGTGCAAATGTGCAAATGTGCAAATGTGCAAATGAGCTGCGCTTTGCACCGCGTATGGGGGCGACGTTTGGAACGTCGCGTTCTACACGGCTTTCAAGCGTTGTTTTGAGAGCGTTAGCGTATGGGGGGCGAAGTCTCCATCGTTCGCTCTTTTTATTATATCGCAGGCGCCTGTCTTATTGTTTCTGTTTCAGAAAATCCACCAGCTTGCCGACGGCACGCGCGCGGTGGCTGATGCGGTTTTTCACCTCTGTGCCCAGTTCGGCAAAGGTGAGGCCGGTGTCTTCGGGAGAGAATACGGGGTCGTAGCCGAAGCCTTCCGTGCCGCGCTTCTCCGTGCTGATCTGTCCGTTGACGATGCCTTCGAAGAGGTGTTCCCCGCCATTGTATATTAACGCTACAACGGTGCGGAATCGTGCGCTGCGGTCGTTTTTATTTTTCAAAGCCTCGAGAAGTTTCTGCGTGTTGGCTTCGGGGTCGTGGCGGTCGGGGTAGGCATAGCGTGCCGTGTGGACGCCCGGTGCACCGCCGAGTGCGCTGACTTCAAGGCCCGTGTCGTCGGCAAAGCAGTCGAAGCCGTAGCGCTCCTTCACCCAGCGGGCTTTGATGAGCGCATTGCCCTCGAGCGTGTCGGCCGTTTCGGGAATGTCGTCGTGGCAACCGATGTCCGCTAGACTCAGAATTTCTATCTCGCTGCCCAGCATGGCACGTATCTCTTCGAGCTTGTGGGCGTTGTTGGTGGCAAATACAAGTTTCATGTGGAGTGGGGGAGTGTTGTTGTTTTAAAGAAAACGGGAACGTTTTATTTTCCAAAAATCGCGTTGTATTCTACGCCTCCTCTCTCACCACGGTGAGAGGAACGTGGCCGATTTCCGCCGCCGTTTCGCTGAACGAGCTCCAGTAGGAGCCGAGCACGTGGCTCGTGGCGGCAAGGCACCAGAGGTCTACGAGGGCGTCGTGCATGCCGGCGAGCGTGTGGCGCTCCACGGGGCGCTCCTGCGTGACGATGCGGTGGGGGAAGAGGCGCTGCAGTTGCGCTTTCACTTCGTGGTCGTCTGAAGCAAGGAAGAAGTGTACGCTGGAGTCCGCCGCCACTTCGCGGCGCATGGCTTTCACGAAAGCCGTGAGCGGACTGCCGCTGATGCTCTTCGCATTGTCCGTGCGGCGCACGTGTACGCCTACCATATGCTCGGTGAACTGGCGGCATAGCTTGTCGATGCGCTGCTGCAGTTCCATGCGCGGCTTCAGGCGGCGAAGGCATTCGGGAGGATAGTCGGCGAGCGTGCTGCCCGAGGATATGTACACTTTCTTGTGCGAGCGCAGCATTTTTGCCACATCGTCCGACGTTTTGGGCGCATAGTCGTCGTGCTGGCACGTGTAGCCCAGCAGGTAGCGTGCCAGGCGGGGAAGGTGGAGATGGGCTTTGCGCGAGGGAAAGGCCCACCAATGGCGGTGCACAATGGAGAGGCGGCCGGAGTTGAGCGGAACGAAGAGGTCTTCAAACCATGCCTTGCACTCGGGCGTGGCGCCCCATTCTATGCGTATCTGTCCGTCGTAATCGTGAGAGAGTGCCAGGGCGGAAAGCACCACGCGCAAGCGGTTGCACAGTCCGCCTATGGGAACGATAGTCAACATATATTGTCAATGAAGAATACTCAGTGAAGAGTGTAGGAAAAGCAACGTGCGCAACCGGTACAGGAGCCTTCGGGCCTTGCACCGGTTGCGCACGGAAAGGGTGTGACGTATGTGGGGACGGTGCTTCAGGACTTCGGTTGCTTTTCGCTGTCCTTGGCTTGCGTCCCGGGATTCGTTTTGGCATTGATTTGCGCGGCGCGGGCCGTGTCGGCGGCTACTTTGCTTTCGTCGTATTTCACCTTGATGCGGTCGAAACCTTCGCCGAACACACCGATGACTTTCGACTGCGACACGAAAGCCTGCGGGTCGATGCCCTGGATGATGCGGAAGATGTTGGTGCTCTCGCGCTTCTTGGCAAGCACCACGAGCACTTTGCGTTCCTCCTTCGTGTACCAGCCCCAGCCGTTGAGTACCGTCACGCCACGGTGAGTGGCGGAGATGGCGGCGGCTATCTCGTTGAACTTGCGCGAGAAGATGAGGAACTGTACCGACTGGCGGCCGCGGTCAACCACGTAGTCGAGCAGAAGGTTGGTGATGATGAGCGTGCAGTAGCCGTAGAGCAGTTTGTCCACGCTGCCCGTGGGCGTGAAGAGCGAGGAGGTGATGATGACAATGTCGCAAAGCATCATCATCTGGCCGAACGTCACGTCGCGGTATTTGTTGATGATGGCGGCAATTATGTCGGTGCCGCCCGTCGAGCCGTTGCTCAGAAACACCATGCCGATGCCCACGCCTTCTATCGACGCACCGAGAATGCACGACATGAAGATGTTGTCCGTAACCACCTGCGGCAGGCCGCTGCGCGGGTTGATGTAGGCGAACATGTCGGGGTTGTGGGCCGCAAGGTATATCATCACTTCCTGCGTGAGGCCCATGAGGAACGTGAGCATGAACACGGCGTAGATCGTCTTCACGCAGAAGCGCCATCCCAGCACGCGCACCGCCACGGCCAAGAGGATGATGTTGACCATGAAGAACGTGTACTGCACGGGAAAGCCCGTGGCGTAGAAGATGACGGCGCCGGCACCGGCCAGTCCGCCGTTGGTGATTTCATACGGCAGCTGGAAGCACGTGAAGCCTATGGCATAGAGCAAAAGGCCCAGCGTGATGGTCACATAGTCGCGGACATCCTGGAAAAGGCTTGTCTTTATTAGGGTTGGCATGACTGTGTTTTATTTAATCACAACGTTGACAATGCGTCCGGGCACCACAATGACCTTCACCACCTGCTTTCCTTCGAGGTACTTCTGTGCCTGTTCGGAAGAGAGGGCGGCTTTCTCTATTTCGTCTTTCGGGGCTCCGGCGGGGAAGTCGAGCGTGAAGCGCGTCTTGCCGTTGAACGAAACGGAGAGCGTCTGGGTGTCTTCTTTCAGATATTGCTCGTCGAACGCAGGCCAGGGCGCTGTGCATACCGTGGCTTCGTGGCCGAGGGCATGCCAGAGTTCTTCAGCCATGTGGGGCGTGAAGGGGGCGAGAAGGGCCACGAGCTGTTCAAGCACGGCGCGGCTGGTGCACTTCTGCTGGGCGAGTTCGCCCACGGCAATCATGAAGGCGGGGATGCTCGTGTTGTAGGAGAACACTTCAATGTCCTCGCTCACTTTCTTGATGAGCTTGTGGAGCGTCTTGAGGTTGTCCTTCGTAGGCTCGCTGTCGGTAACGGCAAGGTCGCCGCCCTTCGGATAGAAGAGGTTCCACGTCTTGCGGAGGAAACGGAAGCAGCCGTCGATGCCGTTGGAGTCCCAAGGCTTGCTCTGGTTGATGGGGCCGAGGAACATTTCGTACAGGCGGAGCGTGTCGGCACCGTATTTCTCCACAATCATGTCGGGGTTGACCACGTTGTACATCGACTTGGACATCTTCTCAATGGCCCAGCCGCAAACGTACTTGCCGTCTTCCAATATGAACTCTGCCGTGGCATATTCGGGGCGCCACTGCTTGAAGGCTTCAATGTCGAGCACGTCGTTCTGCACAATGTTCACGTCCACGTGGATGGGCGTGGTGTCGTACTGCTCCTTCAGGCCGAGGCTTACAAACGTGTTGGTGTCCTTGATGCGGTATACGAAGTTGGAGCGGCCCTGGATCATGCCCTGGTTGATGAGCTTCTGGAACGGCTCGTCCTTGCACGAAATGCCGAGGTCGAAGAGGAACTTGTTCCAGAAACGGCTGTACATGAGGTGACCCGTGGCGTGTTCCGAACCGCCGATGTAGAGGTCTACGTTCTGCCAGTAGTCGTCGGCTTCCTTGCTCACGAGCGCTGCGTCGTTGTGGGGATCCATGTAGCGCAGGTAGTAGGCCGAAGAACCTGCAAAGCCCGGCATGGTGGAAAGTTCGAGGGGGAAAACGGTGGCGTTGTCGATGCGGCTGTTGTCGGTTACGCAGTTGGCCACGGTGTCCCAAGCCCAACGGGTGGCGTTGCCGAGGGGAGGCTCGCCGGTTTCGGTGGGGAGGAACTTCGTCACTTCGGGAAGTTCAAGGGGAAGGCATTCTGCAGGAACCATCTGCGGCATGCCGTCTTTGTAATATACGGGGAAAGGTTCGCCCCAATAACGCTGGCGCGAGAAAATGGCGTCGCGAAGGCGGAAGTTTACCTTCACGCGGCCCAAATGGTTTTCGGTGACAAACTTTTTGGTGGCGGCGATGGCTTCTTTCACGGTAAGTCCGTTGAGCGAGAAGCCCTTGAGTGTCTGCTTGCCTTCGGCGGGCGAGTTCATCACGGTGCCTTCCTTGGCATCGAAACTCTCTTCGCTCACGTCGGCACCTTCGATAAGGGGAATGATGGGAAGGTTGAAATGGCGGGCAAAGGCGTAGTCGCGCGAGTCGTGGGCGGGAACGGCCATGATGGCTCCCGTGCCGTAGCCGGCAAGCACGTAGTCGCTCGTCCACACGGGGATGGCGTCGCCCGTGAAGGGGTTTACGGCATACG
>CAVCAV010000030.1:13992-19685 GCA_963600165.1 Christensenella sp. UBA1685
GCATACGAACCGGTGAACACGCCCGTTACGCGGCGGTCGGCGATGCGTTCGCGTTCGGTGCGCTTCTTCGTGGCTTCGAGGTAGGCGTCCACTTCGGCTTTCTGCTCGGGAGTGGTGAGCTGCGCCACGAGTTCGCTTTCGGGAGCGAGCACCATGAAGGTCACGCCGAAGATGGTGTCGGCACGCGTGGTGAAAATGGTGAACTTCACGTCGGAGTCCTTCACGGCAAATTCCATTTCCGTACCTTCCGAACGGCCAATCCAGTTGCGCTGCGTCTCTTTCAGCGAGTCGGTCCAGTCGATGGTGTCGAGTCCGTCGAGCATGCGCTGGGCATAGGCCGACACGCGGAGGCACCACTGCTTCATCTTTTTCTGCACTACGGGGTAGCCGCCGCGTTCGCTCACGCCGTCTACCACCTCGTCGTTGGCGAGCACGGTGCCGAGCTTCGGACACCAGTTCACCATCGTTTCGCCGAGGTAGGCAATGCGGTAGTTCATCAGCGTCTGCTGTTTCTCCACGTCGCTCATCTGCTTCCATTCGTCGGCAGAGAACTGGAGTTCTTCGCTGCAGGCCACGTCGAGCCCTTCTGTACCTTTGGCTTCAAAGTGCTCTACAAGCTTGCTGATGGGCTGGGCCTTGCCGCATTTGTTGCAGTAGAAATGGTTGAACATCTGCTGGAAAGCCCACTGCGTCCAATGGTAGTACTTCGGGTCGCAGGTGCGCACTTCGCGGTCCCAATCGAACGAGAAGCCGATCTTGTCAAGCTGTTCGCGGTAGCGCTTGATGTTGGTTTCGGTGGTGATGGCGGGGTGCTGTCCCGTTTGAATGGCATACTGCTCAGCAGGAAGGCCGTAGGCGTCGTAGCCCATGGGGTTGAGCACGTTGTAGCCTTGCTGACGCTTGTAACGGGCGTAGATGTCGGAGGCAATGTATCCGAGCGGGTGTCCCACGTGGAGACCTGCGCCGGAAGGGTAGGGGAACATGTTGAGCACGTAGAACTTGGGCTTTGCCGCGTCGGCTTCCACGTGGTATGTCTTCTCTGTGGCCCATGTTTCTTGCCACTTTTTCTCGATATCTCTGAAGTTGTAGTCCATTTTCTTGAAAATAATAGGTAAGCAAGTACGCTTTTGCGGAGCAAAGTTACTGCAAGGCGAGTGAAGAATAAAGAAAAACCCTTTTTTTCTTTATTCTTCAGAGCCGCAGCGTAACTTCGCAAAGCAACTTTCAAAGAGTGGTAGATGCGGAGACAATGGCGCAAGTAAAACCTCTGTTTTATTAATCGTACCAAATAAAACTGCTCCGCAGCGACGTTTTGTTTGGTATGATTAATAAAAACCCTATCTTTGCGCAGAGTTTAAAGTATAACAAATAAACGAAGAACATGCTACAACTTACCAACCGGCCGAGCTACACCAGTCGTATTGCGCCTTTCATCGATAAGAATATCATCAAAGTTCTTACCGGCCAGCGGCGTGTGGGCAAAAGTTGCATTCTTCGGCAGATACAGGAACACATCAAGCAGACTAATCCCGACTGCAACTGCATTTGCATCAACAAAGAGCTTGAAGAGTTTTTCTTTATTCGCACTCACGAAGACCTTTCCGAATATGTCAGGAAGCATCTGAAGGAAGGCGCAGCCAACTACCTTTTTATCGATGAGGTACAAGAGATTGCTGGCTTTGAAAACACGTTGCGGAGTTTGCAAGCCCAAAATGCTTGCGACATATTCATCACGGGCAGCAATGCCATCATGCTTTCGAGCGAACTTTCCACGTATCTCTCCGGCCGATATGTGGAATTCCACATCCACAGTCTGTCGTACAACGAATTCCTTGAGTTCCACAAAACGGAAGCTTCCACGCAGTCGCTGCGCAACTATCTAACTTTCGGCGGACTTCCCTATTTGAGCAACCTTCCGCTGGAACACGAAATAGTGTTTGAATATCTCCGCAATGTCTATTCCACCATCATTCTCAAGGATGTGGTGAAGCGCGAGGGGATAAGAAATGTGGATTTCCTTGAAACCTTGGCTCTCTACGCTGCCGACAACGTGGGAAACCTTTTCTCGGCGAACAACATAAGCCGTTATCTAAAGTCGCAGCACGTCAACATATCCGCTCTTCAGGTTATCAACTACCTGAAGGCTTTGCAAAACGCCTATCTCATCAACAAAGTCAAGCGCATCGACGCCAACGGACTCCATGCCTTTGAAATAGGAGAAAAATATTATTTCGAGGATTTGGGACTGCGCAATTGCCATTTCGGCTTCTCCATGCAAAAAGACATTCACAAGCTGATAGAGAATGCCATCTTCCTCCACCTTTCCCAGCTCCGCTATGAAGTGTTTACGGGGCAGCAGACCGGAGGAAAGGAAATAGATTTTGTTGCACGCAAAGGCGAGGATGTGGTGTACATACAGGCTTCTTATATTCTTGCCGACGACAAGACCAAAGAACGGGAGTTCGGCAATCTGCAAAACATTAAGAACAACTATCCGAAATATGTGGTGAGTTTGGACGAATGGACGAGCGGCAGCAGCGTGGACGGCATCAAGCACGTGCACCTTGGTGACTTTTTGAAAATGCAGTCGTTTTAGCTCTTCGTTTGAGTCATTGCCAAGAAAAAGCGCGGACATCGTAGAATGCACTACGATGTCCGCGCTTTAGTATTTAAGTATCAGTGTAAAAATGCCCGCTTATTTCCTTCCGAAGTCGGCGGGTACTTCGCCCCAGCGGGAGGTTTGCCATTTGAGGAGGGGGATGTCGCTCCAGTCGTTGTTGTGGAGCCAGTTTTCGGCACGGGCAATGAGCTGGAAAAGGGCTTCGGTGCGGGCGTTGCGCTTGAGCGTGGTCTTGCACTTGCGGGCCTTTATCCATAGGAGGGCGTTGCGGCTGTCGGAATAGACGGTCTTGTTTTCGCCCCGCCGCTTGAGGAGGGCGAGGGCGTGGACAATGGCGAGAAATTCGCCGATGTTGTTCGTGCCGTGCACGGGGCCGTAGTGGAAGAGGGTGGCACCCGTGGCAAGGTCTACGCCGCGATATTCCATCGGACCGGGATTGCCCGAACAGGCGGCGTCGACGGCAATGGCGTTGGCCGTCACTTCGGGAGGAAGGGGCAACACCGTGTCGTGGCGGTCGGAAGGCGGATTGGGAGGAAGGTCGGAGCTCTTCTTTTTTGCCGTGCGTTTTGCGGCGCTTGAGCTTGTGCGTTTTGCTGCGGCGGACTTGCCCGAAGTTTCGCCGTCGGGGGCTTCGGCTTTCTTCTTCAGCTTTGGCGGATTGTTCCATGCCGTTTGGGCTTCCGCTTCGGTGGGGAACGACTTGTAGGCTGCGCCGGCTACGCCGTGCACCTGCGCTTTGCAGTCTTCCCATGTGGTGTAGATGCCGGGCTTGGTGCCGCGCCAGACGACGTAGTATTTCTGTGCCATGTATTTTCTTTTATAAAATCAATGCGGAAACCGCAATGCGCCTCCTTTTTGCGCCGTGCCGTGTGGGCGGACTGCGGTGCGAGGTGGCGACGTTTCGGTTTCCGCATTTGGTGTGTGCGTATTGTTCGGAGTCTTCCCGAAGGAAAACGTGCGTTTCTTACATACGTTCGGGCATTTCTATGCCGAGGAGACCCATGCCGAGACGGATGACCTTTGCCACGTTTTTGGAAAGGACGAGGCGGAAGGCTTTCTTCTTCTCGTCTTCTTCGCGGAGAATGCTGAAGTCGTGGTAGAACTGGTTGTATTCCTTCACGAGGTCATAGCAATAGTTGGCGATGGCTGCGGGCTGGTATTCCGTTCCGGCCTGACGCACCACGGTGGCGAAGTCTGCCACGTGCTGCACGATTTCCTCCTCTTTCGTGGAAAGTTCCACGTCGGCGGGGAGCTTTTCGGGCACAGCGATGCCGGCGTCGGCGGCTTTGCGGAGAATGGAGCGGATACGTGCGTAGGTGTACTGTATGAACGGACCCGTATTTCCGTTGAAGTCGATGCTCTCTTCGGGGTTGAAGAGCATGTTTTTGCGGGCGTCTACCTTGAGGAGGAAGTACTTGAGGGCGCCGAGACCCACGATGCGGGCCACTTCGGCCTTTTCCGCTTCGCTCATGTCGGCAAACTTTCCGGCTTCTTCAGCTTTGGCGCGGGCTTGTGCTATCATGGTGGCAATGAGGTCGTCGGCGTCCACTACGGTGCCTTCGCGGCTCTTCATTTTGCCGTTGGGGAGTTCCACCATGCCGTAGGAGAAGTGCACGAGGCTCTTACCCCACGAGAAGCCGAGCTTGTCGAGGAGAATGGAGAGCACCTGGAAGTGGTAGTTCTGCTCGTTGCCCACCACGTAGATCATCTTGTTGATGGGGAAATCCTGGAAACGGAGCTTGGCGGTACCGATGTCCTGCGTCATGTAAACGCTGGTGCCGTCGGCACGGAGCAGAAGTTTCTCGTCGAGACCTTCAGCGGTGAGGTCGGCCCATACGGAGCCGTCTTCTTTGCGGAAGAAAATGCCCTTGGCGAGACCTTCGTCTACCTTTTCCTTGCCTTCGAGATAGGTGTCGCTTTCGTAGTAAATCTTGTCGAAACTTACGCCGAGGGCCTTGTACGTTTCGTCGAATCCGGCATAAACCCACTCGTTCATCTTGCGCCAGAGTGCACGCACTTCGGGGTCGTTGTGCTCCCACTTTACGAGCATTTCGTGGGCTTCCTTGATGAGGGGCGCTTCCTGCTTGGCCTTTTCTTCGGCGGCTTCGGCGGAGAGACCTTCCTTTTCATACTGGGCCTTGAGTTCCTTCACCTCTTCGCGGTAGTGCTTGTCGAAAGCCACGTAGTAGTCGCCGATGAGGTGGTCGCCCTTCTTGCCGGAGCTTTGGGGAGTTTCGCCGTTGCCGTACTTGAGCCAGGCAAGCATCGACTTGCAGATGTGGATGCCGCGGTCGTTTACGATGTTGGTCTTCACCACGCGGTTGCCGTTGGCTTCCACCACGTTGGCCAGGGCCCAACCGAGGAGGTTGTTGCGCACGTGGCCGAGGTGGAGAGGTTTGTTGGTGTTGGGCGAGGAATATTCAATCATCACGAGCGGACTCTTCTCCGTGGGACGCGTAATGCCGAATTCGGCGTCGGCATTGATGTCGTCGAGCAGAGCCACCCATTGTGCGGGGGCGATTACGAGGTTGAGGAAGCCTTTTACGGCGTTGTACGACGAAATGAGGTTGGTGTTGTCCTTGATCCATGCGCCGATTTCGCTTGCGGTGTCTTCGGGCTTTTTGCGAGAGATGCGGAGGAAGGGGAAAACTACGAGGGTGAGGTGGCCTTCAAATTCCTTTTTCGTTTTCTGAAGGGTCACCTGGTCTGCGGTGATGTCGTGGCCGTAGAGTGCCTTTACGGCTTCTATGACGGCTTGTGTGAGTTGTTGGTCTATTTTCATCGTTTTGTATTGTTTCAGAAGGTGGGGTGGGGGATTGTGCAGCGGGCTTTTGTGCGCCGTTTTTGTTGGTGCACAATCTTTCACGTAGCAAAGTTAGTGTATGGATGGTGAAGAATGAAGAAAAACCTTTTTTTTCTTTGGGAGGGAGGAACGCAAATTCGTACGCGTGCCGCGCTGGACGAACTACACAATAGTTGTTTGTAAAGAAAAACGCCGTGTAGAGCGCGACGTTTTAAACGTCGCCCCCATCGTTCGCTCTAATCGTTCGCCCTCATGGAAAAGCCCCGCAAT
>CAVCAV010000031.1:0-19322 GCA_963600165.1 Christensenella sp. UBA1685
CTCCTCCGCCATGCGCGAAGCACCCATGAGCCGACCCAAAGGGTATTGAGCGATGAGCGAACGATGGGGGCGAGGTCTCCTGACCTCGCTTGCGCGAACAACTGCGCGAACAAGAATTTCTGAGAATTCATGAACATCGTTCAAAAGAATTCATGACAAATTCATGGCTCATTCATGATAATTCATGTTTAACAATAAATTCGTGTAGAGCGCGAGGTCACGAGACCTCGCCTCCATAGCGCGTGTAAGGGCCGCCCAAGCGAGGTCAGGAGACCTCGCCCCCATACGCCGCGCTCTCCCAAAACCGCCCAAAACCACAATTACAACCCACGAAAAGCCAAGATATCCGAAATTTTCTATATCTTTGCCCGTCATTCGGGTTAACTGAAAATAAAAACAAATAATACAAAATACTAAAATCTAAATGGCAGCATTAGGTAAAATCAGAAGCAAAGGCGCTTTGCTCGCGGTAATCGTGGGCTTGGGTCTTTTCGCCTTCATCGCCGAGCCGCTCTTCGAATTCTTCCGTAACCAGTTCGGTGCCGGACAGAACCAGGTAGGCGTGGTCTACGGTGAGAAAATCGACATTCAGGAATTCCAGCAGATGGTCGAAGAAGAGAGCGACATGCAGAAACTGCAGATGCGCATCCAGGGCCAGGACGGAAACCTCACCGACCAGCAGACGGAGCAAATCCGTGAGCGTGTATGGCAGCAGTTCGTACAGAACAAGGTGGTAGAACACGAGTGCGACGGCCTCGGTCTCTACGTCACCGACGGTGAAGTGCAGGAAGCCCTCCGCCAGGGTACCGCACAGAGCCTCCAGACGCTCGCAGCCATCTTCGGCAATCCCCAGACCGGACGCTTCGACCTCGCTTCTCTCCAGCAGTTCCTCAAGGACTACAACAAAACCCTCGCACAGGCACAGCAGGCCAACAACGCCGACGCCGTAGAGCAGATTCAGACCATCAAGAAACTCTGGGAGTACACCAACAAGCAGCTCCGCAACGAACTCCTCTCCACCAAGTTCTCCGCACTCTTCGCCATGGGCTTCGTGTCCAACGAAGTGGCTGCCAAGATGAACTTCGACGAACGCAGCATCCAGAAAGACGCCAACATCGCCGCTCTTCCTTACGCTTCAATCAGCGACAAGGACATTCAAGTGACCGACGCCGACCTCAAGGAAGCCTACGACCAGTTCAAGGACTATTTCTACTCACCCCTTCCCACGCGTGACATCAAACTCATCGACGTCAACGTAACGGCAAGCGCTGCAGACCGTGCCGACCTCATGAAGAAGGTACAGGGCTTCGAACAGCAGCTCCAGAACGGCGACGACGTGGCCAACGTGGTACGCACCTCCAACAGCAGCGTGCAGTACTCCGACCTCGCGCTTAGCAAGAACGCCTTCAGCCGCATGCCCGACGTAGCCGCCAACCTCGACTCCATGGCAGTAGGCTCTGTTAAGGCCGCTTACTACTCTGCTACCGACAACACCATCAATACCATCAAGCTCATCGGCAAGCAGGAAGCTCCCGACTCAATCCTCTACCGTCAGATCGGTGCCACGGCAGCCACTCCCGAGGAACGCAAGGCTCAGGCCGACTCTATCCTCAAGGCTCTCAACGGCGGTGCTTCCTTCGCCGAACTCGCCAAGAAGTACGGTCAGTCTTCCGACTCCGTTTGGTTGACCTCCAACCAGTACGAGACCTTCGGCCTTCCCGAAGAGAACGCCATGTATCTCCGCTCGCTCTACAACATCGGTGCAGGTACGGCTCAGGTAATCTCCAACGACCAGGGCGCTGCCGTAGTGCAGGTGCTCGACCGCAAGAAGATGGTGACGAAGTACAACGTAGCCATCGTGAAGATTCCCCTCGACTTCTCCAAGAAGACTTACGAGGACGAGCTCAGCCGCTTCAACCGCTTCCTCTCGCAGAACAAGGACATTCCTTCCATCGAGAAGAACGCAGCCAAGAACGGTTACATGCTCATCGACCTCCCCGGATATTCTCCCTCGCAGAATCTCATCCCCGCACAGATTGGTGGTTCACAGTCTAAGGACTGCGCACGCTGGATCTTCGACGATGCCAAGGCCGGCGACGTTTCGCGTCTCTATGAATGCGGACGTGCCAACGACCACCTCGTGGTTGCCCTCGTAACCGCCACCAACAAGAAGGGTTACCTGTCTTACGACAACGCTCAGGTGAAGGAATTCCTCACCTCCGTAGTGAAGCAGAACAAGAAGGCCGAAAAGGCTCTCGCCATGGCAAAGAGCGCCAAGAGCATCAACGACATGCAGAAACTCAAGGGCGCTGTGATGGCTACCCTTACCGCTCAGACCTTTGCCGGTTGTCCCACGGTGACGGGCGTAGGCGTTCCCGAACAGGTGCTCGCCGCTGCCATCGCCAAGACGGCCAAGGGCCAGACTTCAGGTCTCGTGAAGGGTGCCGGTGCCGTATACATGGCCCAGGTGACCAACCAGAGCAAGACCGACGAGAAGTTCGACGCTCAGGCCGAGCAGTCGCAGCTCGCACAGATTATCGGCCAGCGCAGTTTCCAGAGCGCTTTCAACTACCTCACCATCCACGAGGCTAAGATGAACGACCGCCGCTACGAGTTCTAACATTTGAACTTTTCATACATCTATCCATAACCAAAGCGGGTGCTCCAGCAATGGAGCACCCGCTTTCTTTCTATCCATGGGGCGAACGATGGGGCGAACGATGGGGGCGAAGTCTCCTGACTTCGCTTCGCCGCAAAAAGCGAACATTCACAAGTGAATATATATCCGTGTAGAACGCGACGTTTCAAACGTCGCCCTCATAGAAGGCGAAGCGCCGTGTAGAGCGCGAAGTCAGGAGACTTCGCCCCCATGCGCTTGCGCCCCCATAAGCATCCCACATTTGCATATTTGCACATTTGCACATTCGCTAAGATGCGCCCTCCATGGAGGCGACGTTTAAAACGTCGCGCTCTACACGAAACATACACCTCCTTTTCCCCTCTCTCCCCGCCCACACTCCTAACGAATGTCAACTAAAACCGCCGAAAAACACCTGTTTTGTTACGAAACGTTTGGTGGATACTTACAAAATTGCTAAATTGCGCCCATAAACTAAGCAAGACCAAGCCTCAAGCTTTAGAACTCAAGAAAAATATCAATCAACTAAATACATTTAGGCGTATGAACAAACGTTACTTACCTACGCTTGTATTTGCAGCGATGGTCAGCATGGCTGCTACGGCACAAGTAAATCCTAAAGGTTTGACCGGTTATGCAGCAAAAGTAGCCGCAGCACGCGACTCACTTCTGCAACGTACAGAAATCTGGGGTTCATGGGACGAAAGTCCTGACGTGCAACCCGAAGACGGTCCCAAACCGACGCAAGTCATTTACTACAACTACGACAACAACAACAATATTGTTTCTGCCGTAACCGTCACCAATCTCATGAAAGCAGGCGCCAAGATGACCACCGGCGTGGAAATGTACAAACTCGACGAGCGCGGCAACGTGGTCAGCGTTACCCAGCGCAAGAGTTCCGACGGTACCACCTTCGGCGACCCCACAATCGTTGAACGCGACGAGTACAACGAAGCAGGTCAGCTCGTTTACCAATATGCCACGTCCGGACGTCACGCCTACAAGTGGGAAGGCAACAACATGGTAGAGCAGAGTGATACCTCAGCCTACACCAAGCAGTGGAGCACCACTTACTTCTATTCCGACTTCGTGGAAGGCCACGACAACCTGCCCCAGACCGTTTATTCCGTTTCGAAATGGAGCAAGTACAAGTGCGTCTACACTTACGACAGCGAATGGCGTCCCAAGACCTATACGCAGTATCAGATTACCAAGGCTACGGTAGACCCCGATACCCACGCGCTCTCCGACATCGTGGTAAGCGAAACACCGTACATGATGACCGAGTGGACCTACAACGCCAAGGGCGTGGCAAGCGAGGTACAGAGCTACTGGAACAACGGCAAGGCCGCTTTCATTCCTTCAAGCCGTACCACCTACACGCTTCAGGAAGACGGAGGCCGCCGCATGAACACTGCGTCCTATAATTCAGGCAAAGATTCATGGGGTTCTTACGGTAGCTACTCCACCGAATACTGGGGCGAGTTTGTCAAGAATTCCGCTCCTGTCAACCTTCAGTACACCCAGAAGGAAGGCGCCCTCAACGTGGCTGTCATTACCGCCGAAGCTCCCGCCTCTGCCACCGGCAGCGAGCGTTGGGACATCTACCGCAACGGTGTTTGCGTAGGCGACACGGTAGCCGTTGACGGCAAGATCGCTTTCGAAGACGTCACCCTCCCCAACGGTTCATACCAGTACTACATCCAGCTTCACGACGACTCCACTACGCACAACGTGTCAAACGTGCTCGACGTGGAACTCAAGGCTCCCTTAAAGGCTCCTACCAACCTGCGCATCAGCAAGATGGAGAAGACCTACGTAAAGAAGGACGATGCCTACTACTGGAACATCACCCTCAACTGGGACAAGCCCGAAGCACAGGAAGGCATTCAGCTTGAAAGCTACAACGTGTATGCCGACATCGCCTACAACGCCGATCCCGAAGCGCTCAACATCAATTCCTTGACGGGCAACCTTTCTCCCATTTCTGCCGACAAGACTTCGTATACGGCCAAGATTGAAGCCGGCGAGAACGCTTACCACACCCTTTATGTGGAAGCCGTCTACAAGAACTACGGCGAAATCACTTCCGAAGGCTATGCCGTCAAGCTTGAAGCCACTCCCGAAAAGGTGCTCTACACCCGCAGCCAGATGGGCGACGTGCTCGGCGAAGGACAAGACAACGTGGCTTCCAAGGTGACCACTTATTTCTACAACGAAAAGAACCAGCTCGTTCGCGAAGTTGAGAAGGGACGTCTCATGGGCGACAATCCCGACACGCAGGAGGTTGAGCAGGCCGGCGACTACCAGGAAACTTCTTACCTGGCCTACACCTACGATGCTAACGGCAACCTCACCACGGAAGTGAAGGCTCAGTACAAAGTAAATCAGGGTTACCAGCTCTCCTGGACGACTCCCGACACCCTCACCACCTACAAGTACAACGCCGACAACCACTGCACCGAGAAGAAGGACGACACCAAGACCTACGCCTATGAATGGGACGGCAACAATCTCGTGAAAGAGAAGCAGACCGTCACCGCTACCGGCGGATGGCTCTTCACCGCTGTCTACTCCGACTTCGTGGAAGGCAAGGACAACCTTCCCCAGCGCATGGTGAAGGACGGTCAGTACTCTTCCAACCAGCGCGTGGCTGAGATGACCTACGACGAAGCCGGCCATATGCTCTCACGCACGACTTACAAGTTCGGCGAAGTGCAGCGCGATGACGACAACAACATCGTTTCCGCAGAAAAGGGCGTGGCTGACATTAAGGAAACTTGGACCTACAACGACGCAGGCGAGTGCACGCAGTACCTCAAGAGCAAGTGGAACACCAAGTCGTCTGACTTCGTTCCCTCTTCAAAGACCGACTACACTTACAGCGAAGACGGCAACACGATGACTGAGGTGACCAGTTCCTACAACAGCTATGGCGACACGCCCAGCTGGACTGCAGGACGTCCCTACGTAAATGTCTACAAAGAGTCCTACGAGGGCAGCCCCATCACCACCTTCACCGTGGAGAAGGATGCCGAGAAGGTCAACACCGTAAACATCACCGCCAAGATTTCTACCGACAACTGGGACTGCCCCACCTACTACGTTTACCGCAATGGTCAGCGCATAGGCAAGGCTACGTTCACCAACGCCCGTTACACCGCCGTTTCGTTCACCGATCCCGAAGTGCCCAACGGTACGTGGGACTACTACCTCCAGGCCGACAACAGCCTCTCCAACGTGACCGTGAACATTCCTACGCCTGTGACCATCGTGTTTGACACCGAGCTCCAGCCCGTGACGAACATCCGCAGCGCAAGCGCTACCGTAGACAACACTTACTACACGCTCTCACTCGCTTGGGACGCTCCCGAAACTTCCTACAAGCTCCTCGGCTACAACGTCTACAAAGACGTGAAGAGCTTCACGAAGAATCCCGCACCCGACAACGGTTCTGAATTCATCGCCGACACCAGCTACGACCTCCAGTGGGCTGCCGAAGGCGAAGCAGAAACGAAGGTTATCGTAGAAGCTGTCTACAACATCGGCCGCATCAAGAGCGAACCCGTAGAGTTCAATATGAACTCGCTTACCGGAATCGACGAAGCCAACAATATTGCCGCTTCTGCCGACTTTTCGCTCAACGGTCGCACGCTCCGCGTCAACGGCAACTACGGCAAACTCAGCGTGTACGCCGTTTCCGGTGCACTCTGCGGAGAATATGCCGGTGTGGAATCCGTTAACCTCAACACGTTGCCTAGCGGCGTTTACGTAGTGAAGGTTGCAGGTGCCGACGGCAAGGAGATTGCCAAGAAACTCATTCTGGAATAATTCTAAAATGAAGAATCACGCTCACGGCACGTGCGTTTGCCGGAAAGTTCTTGATAAAGTCCTTTCCCGCCACGCTGCCCAAGCATAACATTTTCCCTAAATCCCAGGCCTCTATGAGGTACTGGGATTTAGGCGTTTTCTGAATCAACCAAATTATTACATGAAACTTTTTACCGCATTACTTCTCGCTTCTTTGCCCGTTGTGTCCGTCAGTGCGCAGAAGGTGTGTCTCAACGAAAACTTCGAAAAAGGCATTTCCAAGTTCACGCTCGTCAACGAAGACGACATGCCCGTGCAAGCCGGCGACTTCAAGAAAATTTCCCCGCAGAAAACGTGGTTCGTAGCCGACGGCGTCAACGGCAACTACTCACAAGTGGCCCTCAGCTGCTCGCACCGCAACTACGACTATCCCACCGACAACTGGATGATTACCCCCCAGCTCGACATCACCTCCGATGCCATGTGGCTCACGTGGAAAGCACAAAGCGTGCACCACGATATGCCCGAGAGTTACGAAGTGCTCGTGGGTACCGATAAGAATGACCTCGAATCCTTTGAGAAGGTTTTTTCCACCGATGCCGAAACCTATAATTGGCAGGACCACATGGTGTCGCTCGCCCAATATAAAGGCAAGAAAGTCTACGTAGCCTTCCGCCACACCAGCCAGCAGAAATATCTCTTGGCTGTCGACGACGTCTTCGTGGGAGAACTTTCCACTGCTGCGCTGAAGGGAAAAGACCAAACGCCCCGCTTTGCCGGAATCAACGCAGCCGGTACGCTTCCCGTCAAGGGACAAGCCTGGAACGTGGGCGGCAACGTGACGATTGCCGAATTCCGCTGCACGCTTGCCGACGGTTCCGTCCAGACCTTCGTGCCCGAAAAGACAACGCTCGCTACGGGCGACAGCATCGCATGGCATTTCGACATTCCCGCAAAGCTCAACGCGGCTTCCTTCTATGCCGTGAGTGCCGTGGACGATAAAGGAAATACTTACGCGCTGGCTTCCGACAGCGTGTGGTGTTCCAACTATCCCCGCACCATGATTGTTGAAAAGTTCACCGGTCTCTGGTGCAATTCGTGCCCCGCCATGGATCCCGTGCTCTACGCCATGGAACACCGCTACGGCAACCAGATGATAGAAATAGTGGCCTACGGCGGCAGCACCACCATGCCCGAGTCCGGTTTGCTTTACGACGACTGCTACCTCAACAACGTGCATGTGGTGAACTATCCTACCGTTTACTATAACCACATCTACAGTGCTGCCCAGACCGACACGCGCGACACGCAAACCCTCACCAACAACGTCTACAAGTCGTGCTACGCCCTTGCCGAACTCAATTCCGCAAAACTCTCCGGCACGACTTTGAGCGGTACGGCTTCCGCCACATTCGCCTACGACTTCGACAATTCCGCCAACCGCTACCGTTGGGGATTCGCCCTTGTGGAGAAGAAGGTGGAATGTCCCATCCGTCAGACCAACAACTGTACGCTACAGCAGAACAACGAGTACTACTACTTGCCGCAGAACGTGTCCGGTTCGCTCCATTTCTGCAAGTCCATCGCCCGCGGTTTCTCCGACGACACTTCCAACGCTTCTTTCAAAGGTCTCAAGGAAAGCATTCCTTCCGCCATTGAAGCCGGCAAGACCTATACTTACGATTTCAAGCTCACCTTGCCCGACGGCATCTCCAACGCCGACGCTTCCAACCTCAAGCTCGTGGCTTATGTGCTCAACAATTTCACGGGAGAAGTCATCAACGCTGCCGTGATGGACGTGACGGAAGGCAAGAGCGACGGCATTGACCAAGCAACGGCCGCCAACGCAGCCCAGCCCCGCATCAGCTTCAGCGCCGACGTATGCCGCATTGCCTATCCCGAGACGCAGGGTGGGGTAGTGACGCTCTTCAGCACCGACGGCAAACAGCTGCTCCGCACTTCTTCCTCGGAAGTGAACATTTCCTCCCTCCCCGCAGGAACCTACATCGTGCGCGCCGTTTCCGCTTCGGGCGCTGCAACTGTGGCAAAGGTGGTAAAGTAAAACACGCTCAATCCTTTATGAAATAAGAAATGGAGGCAAGATTCCCGTCTTGTCTCCATTTCTTATAATAGCCCCGCTTAAAGAACTTTTGACTCGAAAGCTGACATACTGCCTTCCATTCGTAGGTAAATGTTAACGATTCGTCTTTATTTCTCTTGCCAATCAACGCAAAACGTTTTTTTTTACGATATTTGCAACCGCAAGAATAGTTCACACAGAAAACATAGCAGAGCAGCGGCTCGTTTTATATCGATAATACATCAACACAAATAACACTCCAATCGACGAAATGAAACAATTTCTACCCATCTTTTGTGCTGGCATCCTCACTGTAGGTACGCTCCATGCCCAAAAGCCGATTGTACTCCAAAGTCCCGACGTGCTCAACGAATATCAGGTGACCGGCCTCTCCCCCAACGGCAAGTGGGCCTGTGGTAACATCAACGACGGTTACTACCGCGGCTTCATTTGGAACCTTGTCACGGGCGAGGTGCGCGAACTCTCTTCACAAGCTCAGCAGAGCACGGCCTGCGCCGTTTCCAACAACGGTGTCGTGGCAGGTTTCTTCGAAGACGACGAAGCTACCGACAACCACGCTACCATTGAAGTGGCAGGCTACTGGGCCAACGGTTCATGGCACCACGTGGTAGGCTCGCTCGTGGACGTTCCCACCGACGCTACCCAAGGTTCTGTGGCATTTACCATCAGTCCCAACGGAAAACTCCTTGGCGGTGCCGTAAACATCAACAAGAAGTACGTTCCCGTGACCTGGAACATCGAGACGGGTGAAATGACCCAATACGTCAACAATGCCGACGGCGTAATCTACGGCATTGCTGACAACGGCGCTGCTGCAGGTTGGACCACCCAGCCCGAGAAGAAAAACCGTACTGCCTGCATCTGGGCAAGTCCTACCGACTCCATCATGCCGATGTACGACTTCTGCGGACCTTTCGCCGTGGCAAGCAACATCAGCGCCGACGGTACAAAAGTGCTCCTCGACGGCGGTGTGTATGACCTTCCCACAAAGACTTACAACAAAATCGTCAACACCACCAAGGGTTACGACTTCTTCCGCATCAACAACAACGGTACGTTCGTAGGCTACTACGAGCCGACCTACATGAACTACACTGCAGCCATCATCAAGGACGGTGTGTCGTACGATCTCGCCGACTATCTCAAGGACAAAGGTGTAGACCTCAGCAAATATCCCTCCCTCGTTCAGGCCATCGGCATTGACGAAGACGAGAACACCATCACCGCCATCGCTTACGATGCCGACAATGTTCCCCGTTCCATCGCCATCCGTTTCAACCAGAACACCGCCAACCCCGCTCCTGTAGGACTTCAGGCACAGGCCCTCTGCGGTGCCGGCGCCGTGAAACTTTCCTGGCTCAAGCCGCTGGCCAACGATGAAGCCGTGACGAACTATCAGCTCTATCGCGGTTCCGAACTCATCTACACGGGTACCGACTCCGTCTACATCGACAAGAATCTTGCCGACGGCACTTACGACTATACCGTAAAGGCCGTTTACGCCAGCGCCGTTTCCGACGCTTCGGAAGCCGCTTCCGCAACGCTCGCTCCCGTTCAGGCCGCTACAGCACGCAGCTTCAAGGCCGCTCAGCGCGGTATGAACAACGTGAACCTCTACTGGGAAAAGCCCCTCTCCAACGATGCTTCCTATGCCTACTTCCCCACGGAACAGTCCATCGTGAGCATCGGCGGCGGTTCATACAGCTTCGAGAGCGGCGTGCGCTACGACAGCAACCTCCTTTCCACCTATGCCTCCAAGGGTCTCTCCATCACGGGTGTAAACTTCTATCCCATGTCCACCGTGAAGGGCTGGAAGATCAACATCTACGACGCTGCCGACACCAACACGAAACTCTACTCGCAGGACGTGGCTCCTTCAAGCCTCGTCAACGGTGAAAACAACCACGTGCAGCTCACCACTCCGTTCTCCATTCCCGAAGGCAAGGACATCGTGGTCGGCATTGAAGCCGACGTTTACGACAATGCCAGCAGCTACAGCGTGCAGGGTATGTACTACGGCGTTTGCAAACCCGGCTATACCGACCTCATGCACCGTGTAGACATGGAAGAAGGCAGCGAAGAGTCGTTCTACTGCATGTACGACCGCTGCCGTTACCCTGAGAAGTACGGCGATGACTCCGACGAGTCCGGCTACATGTACGAAACCGCTTGGGCCACCAGCATCACCTTCGGCACCGCAGCAAGTTCCGAGCACCAGGCCACTTCCTATGCGCTCTATGCCGACGGACAAAAGGTTGCCAACACCTCTTCCTTGACTTACATGCTTAAGGGACAGGCCGACGGCGAACACACCTATGCCGTTTCGCCCGTTTATCCCGACAACACTGAAGGTCCCAAGGCCGAAACGAAGCTCACTGTAGCCACCGACCGCTCAGCCTATACGGCCCAGAACGTACAGGTGTTCACCGACGGCACCGACGTGAAAGCCACTTGGAACGCCGTGAAGGACAATAACCGCAAGGTGCTCCAGTTCTGCTCCGACAACAACACCGGCGGCGTGGTTGGTACGCAAAGCAACAACTACAGCTACGCCATGAAGACCCTCTATGAAGGTTCCGACATCCGTCCCTACGATGGCGACCAGATTACCGCCGTTCGTTTCTATCCCCTTGCCGACGCTGTCTTCACGCTCTACGTAGAGAAAGACGGTGTGCAGATTGACGAAATCGAAGTGGACAACTACACCCTTGGCACTTGGAACGAAATTCAACTTGCCAACCCTATCGCCCTTGACCGCAACAGCCAGTATGCACTCGTTGTTGACGCTTACGACGTGACGGCCAAAGAGGCTCCTCTCGGCATGGACGACCAGATGGCCCGCCAGGGTGTCACTGACCTCTATTCCGACGACGGCAACATGGAAACCTGGACTTCCCTCTCCGCTTCCGGCGAGAGCAAGAATGCCAACTGGATGATGGGTCTCGTGCTCGGCACCACCGAAGCCACCGACCTCGGCGTGAAGGGTTACAACGTGCTCATCGACGGCAAGCAGCACAACACCGACTTGCTCTCCGACACCCAGTACGAAACGCAGATTGCCAACAACGGCCGTCACCTTCTCAAGGTGCGTACGCTCTTCAACGACAACACCACCACCACTTCCGCCACCACGGCATTCATCATCGACACCACTTCCGGTATCGACGACGTGACGGCCGATGCCATCCAGGTAGCCAACGATGCCCAAACGCTCGTTGTGACCGGTTGCGAAGCAAGTTCGCTCACCCTCTACAGCGCCAACGGCGCCAAGGTGGCAACCGCAAACGGCAACGTGCTCCCCGTGGCAGGCATGGCAAAGGGCGCTTACGTCCTCAGCATTGCCAAGACCGACGGAACGACCTTGAGCCGCAAACTCGTTTTCTAAACGTGCAATAATGAAACCTTAAGAATCAAGCGTGCAGTGCCGAACGAAAGCGCAGCATGCCTGATTCTTCTTTTTGTAATAAAAACAACGCATTGGCGGACAGGCGTCCTTGCCAATGTTTGCATTATAACGCAACTTTCCTTTCAACCAAAAATGACACATCTCCACAAAATGCTGTTGGCCGCAGGCCTTCTCTTCCCTCTCGGCACAATGGCGCAGACCTACATCGGCTATGTGAACGACAACATGGAAATCAACAAAAGCGGCGGTATCGGTTTCAGCACCACCGAAGCTACTTACGGCGAAGCCATCCGCATTCCCGCTTCCAAAGCCGCTACGCTCAAAGGCCGCCAGGTTTCCGGCGTGCGCACCATGCTTTCTACGCGTAAGGTCAACAACATGAAAATATTCCTTACCAAAGAACTCGGCGGTACGCCCGTGGCCGAAGCTTCCGTTTCAATCGCCAAGAATTACCGTGCCGGCAACTATGTGGACCTCAAATTCTCTTCACCCGTAGAACTCGACGGTTCGGAATTCTACATCGGCTACCAGCTCACGCTCGATGAAGCCGATGGCGGAAAGCCCTGTCTTTACGACAATTCATACGACTTTGCAGAAGGCACCAGCTGGGCCTATGCCGACGGCTCGTGGATTGACGTTTCCACCAAAGGCTACGGTGCTCCCACGCTCAAGTTCATCGTAGACGGCGCTTCCTCTACGCCCGATGTAGTGGTAAAACCCTTCAGCACCACCAACTACTACAAGGCCAACGAATCGTATGGCCTTTTGGGCGAACTCTACAATTTCGGCAACACGGAGATTACCAGCCTTACCTTCACTACGCAGGTGGGCGACGCCGCTCCTGTGACGCACGAGTACAACAACCTCAGTGTAAACCCCAATACGTCCTACCAGTTCTACCTGGAAAACGTAAAGCCTGAGAACGTAGGCGACATGAAGCTCAACGTGAACGTTTCGTCCGTCAACGGAGGCGCCGATGCCGATGCTTCTGACAATAACCAGGAGTCCAGCATCTACGTCTATCCTTCCAACATGAAGAAGCGTATTCTCATAGAGAAATTCACCGGTCAGGCTTGCGGCAACTGCCCCGATGGCGACGTGGCCATCAATGCTGCGGTGAAAGGCCGCGAGGACGATTTCGTGGTAGTGGCACACCATACCTATCTCAGCGGGTCAAGCGGCGACGCTTTTGCTGTCAATGAAAGTTTTTCCATCGGCTCCTGGTTCTTCAACTCCAGCAGTGCTTACGCTCCCGCCGGTATGGTAAACCGTGCGCCCTACAAGTCCGGTCTCACTACGGTTGTCTTCGGCAACGGCGGTGGCGGTTTGGCTGAGGGCCTGACTCCGGGCATCATTCTTCAGGACAAAACCGAACCTTACGTCAGCGTAGGACTCAACAACCAGTTCGACGAAACCACCCGCAAGGGCAAGGTCGAAGTGGTAATGCACACCTATCGCCTTCCGTCCACCGCATCGGAGACCTTGAAGCACACGGTCAATGTCTACCTCACTCAGGACGGCATCGTAGCCTATCAGTCCGGCGGCGGCGGTTCATACACCCACAACCACGCTCTTCGTCAGTGCCTCACTGGCACATGGGGCGACGTGATAGAACTTAAAGAAGGAGAAACCCTCACGAAGACCTACGAGTACGAAATTCCCGACGCCATCGTCTCTACTTACTCCAATGCCAAACTTCAGGCCATTCCTTCCAACATGAACCTTGTAGCTTTCGTGGGTGACATCACCAAATCTCCTCTCACCTGCGTAGTCTACAATGCCAATACCATTCCCGTCACCACCAGCGGAGCTACGGAAGCCATCACCAACGCACTGTCTGCAGCAGACAAAGCCTATGCTTTCGTCAACGGCAACCAGCTTTCCGTCAACGGCGCTTATCGCCACGCAGCAGTTTACGACCTTTCCGGCAAGCAAGTAGGTGCTCTCGCCGGCTCCGGTTCGCTCCAGCTCGCAAAAGGCATTTACGTAGTGCGCGTAGACGGACAAAGTTCCAAGGTCGTTGTGAAATAAACCGCACAATGGCAAATATGGGGGCGAACGATTGAATCAAACGAAAGGAGCGAACGATGGGGGCAAAGTCTCCCGACTTCGCGCTCTACACGGCTTGCTCCTCTATGGAAGCGACGTTTGAAACGTCGCGCTCTACACGAGCGTCGCTCAATCCCCGCCTAAAATCATAACCCATCTCGCCCACGGCAAGAACGAAAGCACTCCTTTCTTTCCTGCCGTGGGCTTTTTTTATACAACTCCCCTTTAACCTCCCGCCCCTATTCCCTCTTTCGGCTTAAAACCTTACCTTTGCAACCATAACAACACACTACACTTTCTGCAATGAAACATCTTTACTCTTGCATACTCCTTGCTGCACTCACCCTTCCGGCCGCAGCACAACAGACTTCCAAGATTTCCCCCCGTCTCCAACTCCAGCTTTCCCAAACCCGCAATGCACGCTCGGCTTCCGACACCGCCGTGTCCGCTTTCCTGCGCGTCAACAGCGACGACGTGGTGGACGAACTGAAGAAAATGGGCGTCAGCGTTCGTCTTCATGTGGGCAACATCCTCACCGTCCGCATTCCCGCCGACAAACTTGCTGAAGTGGCCGCACTTCCCGGCGTAACCTATATAGAAGGAGCCAGCGCGGCCACCGCCCAGCTCGACAAAGCCATTCCCGAAGCCCATGTCGACCTCATCCACAGCGGAATGGACCTGCCCCAGGCCTACACCGGCAAAGGCACCGTCTTCGGCGTGGTAGATGCCGGTTTCGACTATCGCCAGCCCGCCTACTGCGATGCCAACGGCACCACGCGCATCCGTCGCGTATGGGAACAGAGTTACGACAAAGGAACAGCCCCTGCCGCTTTCAACTACGGCACGGAACTCACCACGCCCGAACAATTTGAAGAAGCAGAAGGCGACGTCACCACCTCCTCCCACGGCTCGCACGTCGTGGGCATCGCCGCCGGTCGCGACTGCGGAAACGGATGGGGTGGGGTAGCCCCCGAAGCCGACATCGTGCTCGTCAGCAAGAAAAATGCCACTACCGACAACGTCAGCATTGCCGAAGGCGTGGCTTATGCTTTCGAGTATGCCAAGGCCAACAACAAACCCTGTGTAGTCAACCTCAGTCTCGGTACCCCCATCGGCCCGCACGACGGCACTTCCACTTTCGACGCCCTCACCGATGCCATTCAGGGTGAAGGACGCATCATTGTAGGTTCGGCAGGAAACTTCGGTGCCGACCCCATCCATGTTGCCACCACCGACGGCAGCCCCATCTCCACCCTCGTAGCCTACAAGTCGTCGCTCTCCACGCTCGACTATGGCGGCGAGATTGACGTTTGGGGAACAAAGGACCAGGCCTTCAAAGTGCAGCTCCGCATTGTGAAAGTATCCACCGGCCAAGTTGTGGACCAGTCGCCGCTGATTGACGCACTCACCACGGCAACTACAGACACTTACACCATCACCACGCGCAATGCCAAAGGCGCCGTAACCGTTGTCACCGAGGTCAATCCGCTCA
Source organism: Christensenella sp. UBA1685 (assembly GCA_963600165.1). GTDB lineage: Bacteria > Bacteroidota > Bacteroidia > Bacteroidales > Bacteroidaceae > Alloprevotella. The sequence continues at coordinate 15,500 of CAVCAV010000031.1, forward strand.
ACTCCCGTCCTCACGCCTACATCTCCCTCGCTCTTACCAGCATGCGTGTAGGTTACGGTCTGGCGCTCTACATCGAACCCGCTTCTGCCGAAAGCAAGGTACACGCTTGGGCGGACGATTCGTATGTACAGTTCAACTCCGAAGACAACGAAGGCTTCACCAAGGGTAACACCGACTGCACCGTGGCAGAAATAGGCGGTACGGGCAAGCGCATCATCACCGTAGGTGCCTACACCACCCGCACTTCCTATTCTCCCCAGGGCTCTTCGTCCGTCACACTCGACGAAACGCTGGGAGCCCCCTCTTCCTTCTCCGCTGCAGGTCCTTTGCCCGACGGCCGCCTCAAACCCGATGTCTGCGCCCCCGGTTGCGTGCTCATCTCTTGTTTGAACGGCAACTCCACCAGCCTTACCAGCGAAGCCATTGCCGGCTACCTCGAGCAGAACGGCCATACTTCCTATTGGGGCTATATGCAAGGCACTTCCATGGCCTCGCCTTTCATGGCCGGCACCGTGGCGCTTTGGCTCGAAGCCAATCCCAACCTTACTCCCGAACAGCTCCGCGACGTGCTCGACCACAGTTGCACGAAAGGCGTCAACCCCACCGACACCGCCCACTGGGGGCGCGGCAAACTGGATGCATGGGAAGGCTTGAGATACATTCTCGAAACCCAAGGCATACAAGCCCCTCTTTCTTCGTCCGCCGCACCTTTCAGCATGAAGGTCAACGGGGAAGGAAATGTGGAACTTCTCTTCGCCACCTCTGGCGTACATAGTCCCCTGCGTGTCTACAACACCTCGGGCATGCTTGTCCGCCAGCTCTCCGTGCCCGAGTCGCAAAGCGCACTCACCCTTCCCACTTCATCGCTCCCCCACGGCACTTACATCTTGCAGGTGGACGGAAAAAGCGTGAAGTTCTCACGCTGATCTAAATATGATGGCGAACGATGGGGGCGAGCTCTCCCGAGCTCGCTTGCGCGATAAAACATCCAAAACATATAAAACGAGGTTGCACATCACATGGACGCGCAGCCTCGTTTTATTTTCTTCGTGTAGAACGCGACGTTCCAAACGTCGCTTCCATAGAGGGCGAAGCCGCGCGTATGTGCAAATGCATAATGTGGTATGCTTATCGGGCGCAAGCGCATGGGGGTGAAGTCTCCCGACTTCGCGCTCTACACGGCCTTTCGCCTTCTGTGGGGGCGATGTTTGGAACGTCGCATTCTACATGGCTATATTCAATTATGAATGTTCGCTTTTATGCGGAGAAGCGAAGTCGGGAGACTTCGCCCCCATGCGCTTGCGCCCTCAACGGACCGTGTTGAACGCGACGTTCCATAGGTGGCGAAGCCGCGCAAAAGCATCCCAGGGTTCGCACCCTTGTTTTATAAGTTTTGACAGTTTTATTCCCTTCCCCTCTTTCCCAATCTTCCGTTTTCCCTGTTTGCCCAATTCGTTTTTTACTCATTTCTTCGTCGGGCAATGTTATTTTGCAGAAATCCCCTTTGCCAATCTCCGTAAATCCATACTGCAACTTCGCCTTCTTTTACTCCATATTTACTATATCGTGCATATAAGCGTTTCTCACCGTACACAAATCAGCAAAAATCCACGCTTGTCTACTTATAAACTCTGAAAAACCGACTTTTTTCATCAGCCTTTCACCTCTTTTCCCGAAAACTTGTGTACATTTGCAGTAGAGAGAAGTTAAAATCGTTATACACTGTTGCATTTCGCATACTTTGCCGTTCGGGCAATGTGGCCGGTTATACAATTGTTGTGACGATTTTGTTTTGAGAATCTGTATAGCAACGAAACGCTTTACTTCGTAAGAACAAAAGTCAGCACGTCCCCTTCCTCATGCTTTGCGGCTCATAGAGAACGTGACGTTACATCCTTGCCAGAGGAAGTAAAGCACACAGCACAGAATGATGAAATTTCGTTGCTACAGGCAGACTCCTATTGTTACATTTTAAAAAGAGAGAGAGAAATGAACACCCCTACAGAATTAGCCATCGAAGCGCCCTTCAACTGCCTCGACGTGCAATTTTCACCCAACGCCCACCGCAACACCGACCTCATGACGGGCTTCGAGGGCTACCGCGCCTTTTCCATGAAAAACGGAGAAAAACTCACCAAGGGCAACATGCAGAAAAACCACATCGTCTTCGTCCTCAAAGGTTCGGCAAAGTACAGCCTCGACGGACGTGTGGGCTACATCACTGCCAACGAGATGCTCTTCGTGCCGTTCAGCCAGACGTTCAGCATGCGCTGCGACAACGAGACCTGCATCCTCCTCCACACTTTCGGAGCACTCAACAGCGAAATCTCCGAATACCTCACGCGCATGTACAAAATGTGCAACGTCTATACTGGCGAAAGCCGCCAGCCCCTGGCCATCGACGGACTCTACCGCGAGTATATCCTCTACACCTACAACCTCGTACGCAACAACCAAATGCCGCAATGGCTCATGGAACAGAAGGTCAACGAGTCGTTCTACCTCATGCTCCAGTCGTTCCCCGAAGTGAAAGTGCTTGCCTTCTTCCGCAGTCTCATCTGCCGCGAGCAGTACTTCCGCAACACCATTATGAAATACTGCGACAAGGTCGACTCCATCGATGAACTCATCGAGCGCACCGGCATGTGCCGCACCAATTTCTACAAACAGTTCAACCGCGAGTTCGGCATGTCCGTACACCGCTGGATGCAGCAGCGCCGCGCCAACTCCGTTCGCGAAACCGCCGCACAACCGCTTATGACCGTAAAGAAACTCATGAAACAGCACAACTTCTCCTCACCCAGCAATTTCATTCGTTTCTGCCGCCTCTATTTCGGTTGCACCCCCAACGAACTCATCCGCAACCTGCGTTCAGGTTTGCCCATCCCCGAAATCTCCGTGGCAAACGCATAACACTTTTTGAGTCGCTACTTTACAGCCGCCAGACAATCCGCCGCAGATTCGTCTGGCGGCTGCTTTCGTATCTTTCGTAATTTTTTGTAAGTTTGCAAACCACCATTCGTTACGAATGCGGCAACCATTGACAGAACAAACCTAAAACCAACCGCGTGACACGTTTCCTTCGCTCCTTCCCCCAACTTTTATTCATGCTGCTCTTGCTGACATTAGCCTCGTGTGGCGACATCGCATTGCCCGAAAAGTCATCTACAAAAGACGAAACGGAAAAGTCCGATTCCGTCGACACGTCAGGCGTGCTCACCGTGGCCCAACTGCTCGAAGCGGAAGCCGGCGACTATGTCACCGTGCGTGCCTACATCGTAGGCTATGCCTCAGGCACCTCGTCCAAGAGTTTCACCATCGGCGTGCCTACCGACACAGAAGTGCGTAGCAACATCGTTATTGCCGACACGCTCGCAATCGACGACGACACACCCCTCGCCGCCTGCCAGCTCAAGGCCAATTCCGAAGAACGCGAAGAACTCAACCTCGTGGACAATCCCGACCTCTTCTGCCAGCACATTTACCTCCAGGGCACTGTAAAGAAATACTTCGGACAAATGGGCCTCTATCCCGTCGATGCCTACGAGTTTATCGACGACGACTCCGACGACGACACTCCCGACACCCCGCAGCCCGACCCATCCACTTCCGTCTCCGTCTCCGTCGACAACCAAACGGCCCCAACCGTCTTCGAAGGGGCGTGACGCTTCGCTTCGCGAATGTGCAAATGTTTAAATGAGCTGCGCGCACCCTCTATGGGAGCGAGCGATGGGGGCGAAGTCTCCCGACTTTGCGCTCTACACGGCGTGTGCGCCCTCTATGGGGGCGACGTTTGGAACGTCGCGTTCTACACGGCCTTCAA
>CAVCAV010000032.1:0-12739 GCA_963600165.1 Christensenella sp. UBA1685
CGTGCCGTGACCTGGGCTTACGAGTGGTGGCCTTTCAGGCCGCTCGCCGCGCAAATATAGCAATAGTCTTTTGGGGAATATCACTAAATATGCTCCAAACGAATCAATTTTATTCCTCCACCGTCATCGGAAGGGAATAGTGCGTGGGTGTGACCACGGTGATGGCGCGCAGTTTGCTGCGCTCGGCGCGAATTTTCTCGCCTTCCTTGTAGATTGCGGAGTGGACTGTGGGCCAAGAACCGTCAGTGGTGTAGCGGACCACGGCGCCCTCTACGGGACACGACAGCGTGAACTCGCTGACGGAGCCGGAAATGCGCGTTTCGTGCTCCACTGCGGGTTCGGGCACGCGGTAGTTGCAGTCCATGTAGTCCAAACGGGAAAATTGCGTCTTCATGCGCTGGCTGAAGTCGGAGTAACTGCGCAGACTTTTGTTCGTCCAAGCCACTTCGCTCAGTGCCAGAAGGCGGGGGAACGTAAGGTGTTCCACATACTGCGTGGCGCGGTTCTCGTTGATGTTGGGAATGACGTGGAGCGTGGGACCGATGATGAAACGGTCGCTCCACATGCAGCCCTGAACGCCCAGTGTGGTTCCGTTCGCCGAATAGTCTTCAAGGGGAAGGGAATAAGTGTGCTCCACGTTGAACGGAGGCAGCCAGGTGGCGCCGTACACTTCGCCCGGCTTGCCGCTTTCGGGGAAATCGAAATAGAGATAGTTGCTCGAAGCCACCACGGCTTTGCACCCGGCTTGCTGGGCTTTTACCGAGTCGGCAGCTTCGTGCCACATCATGCCCACTATGGGCTTGTCGAGCCGGCCGCGCATGAGCGCTTCCTCCCAACCGATGGCCGTGCGGCCGTGGCGTGAAAGATAGTCCGTCACCACGTTTGTGAGGTAGCCCTGAAGTTGCGAAGCTTCCGTAAGTCCTTCACGCTTCATCAGCGCTTGGCAGCGCGGACACTTTTCCCATTTCGTGTAGACGGCTTCGTCGCCGCCGATGTTCACATAACGGGAAGGGAAGATGGCCATGGTTTCGTCGAGCACATCGCGAAGGAACTGCATGACGGAGTCCTTGCCCACGCAGAGAAGGTCGTCGCTGATGAAATGTTGCGTAGGCACTTCGTGCTGTATGCCGGTGCACGAAAGCCAAGGATAAGCCACGATGGCGGAAAGCACGTGGGCGGGAAATTCTATTTCGGGAATCACCTCCACACCGCGCACCTGGGCGTAGTTTACAAGTTCGCGCATCTCGTCTTGCGTATAGAAGCCGCCCGTGCGGGCTTCGTCCTTGCCCGCCCAAGCGCCGACGGAGGTGAGACGCGGATATTTCTTTATTTCAAGCCGCCATCCCGAATCGTCGATGAGATGAAGCTGCAGTTTGTTGAGCTTGTAGGCGCTCATCCAATCCACGCATTTCTTCAGAAAAGAAAGGTCGTAATAGTTGCGGCCGGCGTCGAGCATATAGCCGCGGTAGGGATGGGAAGGTGCATCGCTGACGGTGATGCAGGGAACGGTCCATTGCGCAGAAGGCTGAAGCGCCGTGCTGCGAATGGAGGCGGGGAAAAGTTGAAGCAGCGTTTGAAGGCCGTAGTAAGCTCCGGCATTGTCGTGTGCGGTGACGACGACGCCTTTCTTTGTTACCGAGAGCGTGTAACCTTCTTTGGCCGTGACGAGCGCCGAGTCGAGCACGAGGGCGATGCCGCCTTTTGCCGGACGCTCCTTCAGCGTAAGAGAGTAGCCCGTGGAGCGCTGCAGTTCGTGCGTGAGCCATTCGGCTTGCGGGCGAAGTTGTGGGGAAAAGGAAACTACGCACCGTGCGTTGAGGCTGAACGTTCCCTCCTGAAGGGAAACGCTCTGCGGTTTGGGCACAAGCGAGGGGGTATGGTCGGCGGCCCAAGCGGAAATGCTGCAGCAGGCAGCCACGATAAAGGTCAGTAAAGTATGTTTCATTTAGCGTGAGGATGTTTCTTCGGGTTTCGTACAAACAAGGAGCGCATGGCTTCCGTCGGCAAGCGTGGTGGCGAAAAGGTAATGCGAGCCGCCTTCCTTGAGCTTGAGCTTTTTTCGTAGCGCCGCCACCGATGTGGGGAAATTGCGGACCGTGAGGTTGGCACGTTCCGTGAGTTCGTGCAGCGCCTTCAGGTCGCGTTTTCCGAAGCCGAGCACGTGCTCTATGCGGAAGGCGCGGCCCGGAAAGTTTTCCACGAATTGGTCCGACGTATAAAGATGGGAATTGGGATGAAGTTTTTGCAACGCAAAACGTTCGGCGGTAAGTTTGAACGCTCCCGCTTTCATGGTGGCCGGTCCCGGTTCGTAGAGATACAACCCAAGGTTGCCGGCCGTCGCATAAACGGGCTGCGCATTGTTTTCCTCCGTGTAGGTGAATTGGAAAGTCTGTCCGTTTTCGCAGACACAGACGGCCGGTTCGTCGCAGAACGAACGTTCCAACACGAGCAGCAAGTCCTTCGCCTCTCCGCCTACAGCCACCACATGCACTTCGCGTACATGATTCAGAGCGTGCAAAGCGCCGCTGATGTCGAGCATCGTGGAGAGTTTCAGCACCACGAAGCGTGCCTTTTCGAGCAGCAACTGCTGAAGCACGCACACGTCGGGTTCGCAGTCGGCAATGAGCACCGTTTTGCGTCCGGCGGTGTCGCGTCGGGCAGGGTCGAGGAAGAGAAGGTCAACGGGCTGCATGGTGCGCAGAAAGTCCGTGCCGTCGGCGCAGACCACTTCGGCTTGACGGAGACCCAACAAAGGAAAATTGTGGCGCGCCAAAGCGCAGAGCGACTCTTGCTTTTCCACATAGGTGGCGTGCGTGAAATGGCGTGCCACGAAGCTGAAGTCCACGCCAAAGCCTCCCGTGAGGTCGGCCATGCGGGTCGGCCCTTCCGCGCCGCTCATGAGGCGCTGCACCACGCCGGCCTTGTAGTGTGCCGCCGCTTCGCCCGAACACTGTTCGAGTGCCAGGCGGTGGGGGTAGCGCAGGCCGTCGACGGCGGCCCACGAAGGCACTTTGTCGCGCATTCGTTGCCAGCCTTCCACTTGCTGCAGCGTGTCGGCCACGTCGATGTCCTTGCAGCCGGAGAGTTTCAGGGCAAGTTCGCTGACGGGAATGTGGCGGAGGTCTTTTAAGGAATAGGGCATGGGAGGGGAATGTGCAAATGTGCGAATGTGCAAATGTGGAATGCTTTGGGCGAACGATGGGCGAACGATGGGGGCGAGCTCTCCTGAGCTCGCTTTTTTGGGGGATAGGTATTGTTTATTAGCCGTGTAGAGCGCGACGTTTTAAACGTCGCCTCCATAGAGGGCGAAGCCGTGTAGAGCGCGAAGTCAGGAGACTTCGCCCCCATCGTTCGCCCCCATCGTTCGCTCCCATTGCTTTATTTGTCAAGTAGAGCTTGAAGCTCCGCTATGTTCGTGGCTACGCTATAGTAGTCCGACGGGACGCCGGTGATGAGGCCTTGCCCGAAGAGGTTGTCGAGGGCGGCGAGGAGGGCGTCCCAGCAGTGCTCCACGTTGTAGAAGACTACGGGCTGGCGGCGAATTCCGATGACGGTGTTGGCCATTACGGTGAACACCTCGTCGAGCGTGCCGATGCCGCCGGGAAGGGCAACGAGAATGTCGCTTTCGCGGTTCATCATAGCCTTGCGGTCGCTGAGGTCGGCGCAACGGAAGTTCACGTCGATGGCGTCGCTCACCAGACCGCGTTCCACAATGATGTCGGGCACCATGCCGTAGACACGGCCGCCGTGCTGCTTCACGCTTTGGGCAAGAATTTCCATCAACCCTTTGCGTGCACCGCCGTAGACGAGCGTGCGGCCCGTTTTGCCTATGAGTTCGCCCACTTCGCGTGCCGCTTCGGCATAGGCCGGATGGAGGTCGGACTTGGAGGAGAGATAAACGCCTATTTTCTTCTTCATAAGAGCGGGGCGTAGATTATTTGCAGGCGATGCATTCGATTTCGATGCGGGCGTTCTTCGGGAGCGTCTTTACGGCCACGGCGGAGCGGGCGGGGTAGGGGGCTTCGAAGAAGGTGGCATACACCTCGTTCATCTCGGCAAAGTCGGCCATGTCGGCGAGGAAAACGGAAGTCTTCACCACGTTGGCCATGCTGAGGCCGGCCTGCTCGAGGATGTGCTTGATGTTGGTGAGGCTCTGTGCGGTGAGTTCCTTTATGCCGCCTTCGGCAAATGCACCCGTTGCGGGGTCGATGGGGAGCTGGCCGGAAATGTAGACAGTGCCGTTGGCTTCAATGGCTTGGCTGTAGGGACCGATGGCTGCAGGAGCCTGAGAGGTTGCGATGGGAGTTTTCATGAGAATGTGTGTATTTATAGAGTTGTGTTATGAAAGCAGTATAAGGAGGATGCCCACCCAGTGGGCGATGGAACCGAGGAGCACGAATATGTGCCAGATTCCGTGGAAGTAGGGGTGGCTGTCGTGGGCGAAGAAGTAGGTGCCCGAGGTGTAGAACACGCCTTCGGCAATGATGGCGCAGAGTGCTGCGGTGGTGATGCGTGTGCAGACGGGTTCGGCCATGAAGATGAATGCCCAGCCCATGACGAGGTAGATGAGCAGCGAAAGACGCGGGTAGCGCCCCATGGCGGTGATTTTATACACCGCTCCGGCCACCACGATGGCCCACAGGATGCCGAACATGGTCCAACCGAGCGCACCACCTACCACGCCAACGCAGATGGGGGTGTAGGAAGCGGCTATCATCACGTAGATGCTGATGTGGTCGAGCACGCGCAGGCGGCTTTTGCCTTTTCCGGGCATCCACCAGTGGTAGAGCGTGCTGGCGGCATACATGAGGAGCATGCCGCAAGTGAAGAATGTCACGCCGAAGGCATTCTTCCAGTTGCTCGTGTAGCCGAGTTTAAGTATGATCCAGGCGGCGGCGAGGGTGAAGATGACGCCGGCCAGGTGGGTCAGCGTGTTGAACATTTCCTCGCGGCTTCGTTTTCTGATGTGGAGGGGCATGGGGATAATGTGCAAATGTGCAAATGTGCGAATGTGTCGCTTCGCGAATGTGCGAATGTGCAAATGTGCAAATGTGGTTTGCTTAGGTTCGCGAATGTGCGTGCTCTATGGGGGCGACGTTTGAAACGTCGCGTTCTACACGGCTCTTCGCAAATGTGCAAATGGAGGTTGCCTTTTGCGTTTTAGGCTCCCATGTGCATATATTGCTGAACAAAGGTAAGAAGATTTGGGAAATGTGGTGTTCTTTGGGGGTGGGCAAAATGAGAATGTGGGGTAAATGGGGGCGTAGCGTATGGGGGCGAACGATGGAGCGAACGATGGGGGCGAGCTCTCCCGAGCTCGCTTGCGCGAGGTTTGCGTGAGTAGGGTAACTTTAAAAATGATGCTTAGTTCGCCCCAGCGAGGTCAGGAGACCTCGCCCCCATCGTTCGCCCCCATCGTTCGCCAATAAAAAAGCCGCCCGGCATTCGTGCCGGGCGGCTTGGTTATGAACTTATGCGTTCAAGAGGGTGGGGGAAGGGGTTACTTCACGAGCACCTTCTTGGAACCTACGATGTAGAGACCTGCGGGCAGACCGTTGGTGGCGTTGCCGGCCTTGACGGCGGAACGAACCTTCACACCGGTGAGCGTGTAGACGTTCACGAAGGCAGCGTCGGCAGTGGCAACGGCGTTGTTGATTGCGTCGATCTTACCGTCGATGGTGATGAACTTCGCACCGGTCTCCGTAGTGGTGGGCACGGTGGGCAGCACATAAGCCGAGTTGTTGCTTACGCCTTCGCCGGCCTGTGAGTCTACGATGTTCTTGCCTTCGAGGAGGATGCCGTAGTTCTCGTGGAGCGAGTCGATGGGAGCGAGCGTACCTGCAAGGCCGTTGACCGTCTTGGCCTCGGTGGCCCAAACGAAGTCGGCGATGTTCTGCTGCTCAGCAACCAAAGTGGTGACGGTTTCGTCGCTCTCGTTCACGTAGACGAACGGAGTGCCGCCTTCGATGGTGCCGCTGATGGCCTTCAGTTCAAGACGGTCGCCGTTGCGGCCAAGCACTTCGTAGCAGTTGCCGTCGGCCTTCACGGAGATGGGGAGCGTGAGGAACGTGTTGGCAGCGGCGTTGATGTTGATGGCATATTCGCCGTCGAAAGCATCGTCCACGTCGACAGCTTCAATCTGGAACGTAGAGTTGTCCTTACCGTTGGCCTCGCCCCAAGTTACGATGGTACCTGCGGGGTCGGTGTTGAGGTAAACGTCTTCAGCAAAGATGAAGTTGACGCAACCTTCCGTTTCGGCGTTCTTGTCGTTCTGGAGCGTGAAGCTGCAGGTGTCGCCCTTGGTGGACATGCCCACCTTGGTGCTTCCGCCTTCACGGGGAGTGGCGAGGTATTCGCCGTTGGCAGCGTTCTTGAGCGCGTAGGTGCCGTCGGCATTGTGCACGAACTGCCAAACGAGTTCGGGACGGTTGAAGGTGTAGTCGTCGGCAGCCTGCCACTTGTTCACCTTGGCGCTGTTGCCGGCGCTCATGACGTAGGCGTTGGCGGCCTTGCCGCTGGTCTTGCCCACGATGCGTACGTATGCGCCGTCGGCGGGCACGTTCATCTTCTTCTTGAATGCTTCTACGGCAGCAGCCACTTCAGCGCGGAGGTCCTTCACTTCCTTGGCGGTCATGAGGTCCTTGACCTTTGCTGAAACGGCGTCGAGGGCGGCCTGGAATTCGTCCTTCGAACCTTCTGCGTAGTAACCGTAGTCGTCGCCTTCGGCAGCGTACTTGAGGAGGGCTTCAGCCGAAGCGATATCGTTCTTCACGAGCTGCGGGTCGGGGTAGTTGTTGAGGAACTCTTCGTGAGCCTTGGTCAGCTCGTCGAGCGTAGCCTGGGTGGCGCTTTCGGCGTCGAGTTCGCTCTGTGCCTTTTCCATGGCAGCGAGGAATGCGTTCTTCACGTCTTCGGGAACGGCGTTGACGAGCGACTTTTCAGGATCGTAAGCGCTTTCGAACACGCGGATTTCGGCCATGTTGACGCAAGCGGAGCTGATGCCGAGCGTCTTGAAGTCGTCGGACGAACCGAGACGCGTGCAGATTTCCATGCGGAGATACTGGTAGGCAGTTTCGCCGAAGGGGATGCGGAGGAGGGAAACGACGTTGGTCGTGCCGGTTTCTTCCTTGCCGTCAACTTCGGTAACGATCGGCCACTTGGCCTGGTTCTCGAAGTTGCCGATTTCGGTCCATTCGCCTTCGGGGTCGTTGGTGGCAAGAATGTGCACCTTACCGGGAAGGTTGTTGGTGTAGTAGCTTGAACCGTTGAGGCGCGGCCACATCTTGATGGACACTTCGTTCACGGCCTTCTTGAGGTCGAACTGGAGGTAGGGGTAGTTGTTCTCGTGGTCGAAGTTGTCTTCGCTCCAAGAGGAGTGCCAGAAGTTTCCGCTGGAGATGTTGTTGTCGAGAATGTTGTCGAACGGGCCTTCTGAGGGCTCCTGTGCATTGGTGGAGATCTGGTCGAGACTGGTGACGAGACCCATGGGCGTGCCGTCTTCGTTGACGTCGAGCTTGCCGCTCATGTTGCCGTCGAAGGAGTAGGTGAAACCGTTCTCGTAGTCCGTCTGGGCGTCGTCGAGTTCGGCCTGGAGCTGTTCGTTGAGCTTGGCCTGGGCAATGGCGTCCTGAACGGCGTCGATCTTGGCCTGGTCCACGTGGAGGAACTTCCAGCCGGAACCCTGCTTGCTTGCTTCCGTGCCGGCCCAGATCACCATAGAGTGGCCGTTCACCTGAGCGTGGAGGCAGTCGTAGCCCTTGTAGCCGCTTGCGCCGCCCTTTTCGAGCAGGCTGGTGGACTGGATGACGAAGTAGTCCTTGTCGAGCGGATAGATGAGGAACGACTCTTCAGCCTCTTCCGTGGTGGGGATGAGGGTGTAGAGGGCAGAAGCGTAACCGCAGTAGCGCTGCGAGTAGAGGTTGCGGATGAAGTAGGAACCGCGGCGTGCGGGGTTCTCGATGAGCTCCCAGATGTACTTGCAGTCGGAGGGTTCGAGCACGTCCTTTTCGGTCCAGTCTTCCACCCAGCGCATGTTGGCGCCGTCTTCGTACGTCACGCTGTTTTCGCTACGTGCGGAGCGGAAGTAGTAGTAGCCTGCCTGAACGAGCACTACACCTTCCTGTGCGGCCTTGTAGGCTTTTTCGCAACGTTCGGCAGCAGCCACGCAAGCTTCGTGGTCTTCGCTCATGTTGTTGATGAGTTCCTGTGCTGCGTCGTAGGCTCCGGTGAGTTCGTCGTAGAGTTCCTGGCTGATGTTGCCGGGCTGGTCGCCGGGGTTGTAGAGGTCGGTGGGATTGGCGCCTTCGAAAATTTCGGTGATGGCGTCTTCAAGGTAAGCGTAGCCCCTTGCTTCCTCCACTGCGTAGAGGTTGAAGAAGTCGGTGCTGTAGTTCGTCTTGGAGAACGAGGGGTTGATGGTGGTGCCGTTTGAGCACAGACGGTAGGTGGCGTTCTTTGCGCCTTCGCCTTCCTGCTTTGAGTCGACGAAGACGAGCGAGTTGCCGTAGGTGCCGTTTGTGGTGACGTTACGGAAGTCGGTGATCGTTGCGGGGTCGGCATCGATGTCGTCTTCCGTAACGTTGGTGGCTTCCATGATGTAGAAAGTCCAACCGCGGCTGGCGGTTTCGGTGTAGGAGACTTTTCCGTCCTTGTTTTCAAGGTAGGTGTTGTCCACTACGCGCTTCAGACGGTAAACGGTGTAGTCGTCCGTCGTTTTGGTACCTGTGTTTTCAAGCTCGAAGAGGTTGTCGTCGGTCAGAGTGGTCGACTTTTCTGTGCCTCTGATGAAGTCGTTAGAGCCGCCTCCGACAGAACCGTTGTTCATGACGAACTGAATGCCTTCAAGTTCGTCGGTCGACAAGGTCTGTTCGATGTCGATGACTCGCCAACGCTTCTGGGCCTGAACTACGCATGTGCTGGCAACGAAGAGCACTGCCAGCATGAGAAAGCTGAAGATCTTTTTCATTTGTAGTACGGTGTTAAAAAGTGATTGGTGTTGTTTGGGTTTCTTCTGCGGCAAATTTAATGATTATTTCTTAAAGATACAAAAAGAGGGCGCGACGCTACGCGAATGTGCAAATATGCGAATGTGGAAATGGGCTGCGCGTCGCTTCGCGAATGTGCAAATGTGCAAATGTGCAAATGTGCAAATGGGCTGCGCGTCGCACTGCGTTTGGGGCGAACGACGGGGGCGAACGATGGGGGCGAAGTCTCCTGACTTCGCATGGGCGGCCCTTACACGCGCTATGGGGGCGACGTTTGGAACGTCGCGTTCTACACGAAAAGTTGTTTCCTATGCGGCGAAGCGAAGTCGGGAGACTTCGCCCCCATCGTTCGCCCCCATACGCTATGCCCCCATCGTTCGCTCACGTGCTGTATGTCGTGTAGAGTGCGACACTCAAAACGACGCCTCTATAGAAGGCTTATCCGCGCAAGTCCGGTAGCTTGCGCGGATAAGCATTGTTCGTTTCCTCCTCAAGTGTCATGCCATGTGTTTTTTCTGGATGTATTCCATGCGGGCTTCTTTTCCGTCGCAGTCATTGGTTGTTGGCATGCAGCCTATCAGACTTCTTATTTCGGGCGACAGTTCGTTCTCTTGTTTTAGTCTGAAGGTTTCTTTCTTTTCGCCGAGAATGTTTCTCAAGGCGTGCTCTATTAGTTTTTCCATGCTGATGTGATGGGTGCGGGCGTAGGTTTCCGCTCCTTCCCATATTCTTGGGTCTATTGAGAGTGTGTTCATGTTGTTGGTGTTTTTTGTCCGCTGTAAAATTGCGAGTTTCCTTTGTTTCTGCAAAATATAATGAAGGGTATCTGAGGACGGGAGGAAAACATGGATGTTGAAGGTGTGGTGTGCGCAAGGTTCGAACGCGGTATTGTTCGCTCACATACGCTTGCGCTTTTATGAGTCGTGTAGAGCGCGACGTTTCAAACGTCGCCTCCATAGAGGGCGGAGCCGTGTAGAGCGCGAAGTCGGGAGACTTCGCCCCCATCGTTCGCCCCCCCCATACGCTACGCCCCCATCGTTCGCTCCATCGTTCGCTAAATTGTTAGCTCTATATTTTTTCTTCACACAAAAAAAGCCGCCCGGCACGAATGCCGGGCGGCTTGATTAGAACTTATGTGTTCAAGATGGAGCGTGAATTACTTCACGAGCACCTTCTTGGCACCTACGATGTAGAGACCTGCGGGGAGACCGTTGGTAGCGTTGCCGGCCTTGACGGCGGAACGAACCTTAACGCCAGTGAGCGTGTAAACGTTTACGAATGCAGCGTCAGCGTTTACAGTTGCGTTGCTGATGGCGTCGATCTTACCGTCGATGGCGATGGTAGCGTCGCCGCTCTCGGTGGTCGTCGGGATGGTCGGGAGGATGTAAGCGGAGTTGTGAGCTACGCCGTCACCCACCTGAGCGTCAACGATGGTCTTGTTGTTGAAGAGCACACCATAGTTGATTTGAGCCTGAGCGATGGGAGCGAGGGTACCTGCGAGGCCGTTTACAGTCTTGGCTTCGGTAGCGAAGGTGTACTGTGCGGGATCGTCCTGGGTAGCGGTGAACACTGCTACGGATTCGCCTTCTTCTTCGATGTATACGAACGGAGTGCCAGCTTCGATGTCGCCAGAGAGCTTGCTGAGGACAACCTTGTCGCCGTTGCGGCCCACTACAGAGTAGCAGCCGTCCTGAGACTGTACGGAAACGGGGAGGGTGATGAAGTTGATGCCGTTGGCAGCTACGCTGTGGAAGATGCTGCCGTCGTAGTTGTCGAGGTCAGCTGCGATGATGGCGAATGCAGAGTTGTCGGCGCCGGAAGCGGAGTTCCAGGTTACGACGGGACCTGCGGGGTCAGCGTTCATGTAAACGCCGTCGGCGAATACGAAGTTGATGAGACCTTCAACCTTTGCAGTGCGGATGGTGAAGCTGCAGGTGTCGCCCTGGGTAGACATACCTACACCCTTGCTGCCTGCTTCCTTCGGAGCGTTGAGATATTCGCCAGTGTAAGCGTTCTGGAGCTTGAAGGTGTTGTTTGCACCCTTGATGAACTTCCAAACGTAAGCGAGGTTGTTGTCCTGATCCTGGTCGGAGTCGAGGTTGTACCAGCGGTTGCGTTCTACGCCGTTACCTTCGCAGCGGATGAATGCGTCCTTGGCCTTGCCTTCAGCGGTCTTGCTCTGGATCTTGATGTAGTCGCCGTCGGCGGGGAGGATGAGCTTGGCGTTGAATGCGGTGAGGGCGTCGGCAATCTTCTGCTTGAGAGCCTGGATTTCAGCAACGGTCATCACGTCCTTCACTTCGGCCTGGATGCCGGCGAGGGTGGTGTTGAATTCATCGGTAGCACCAGCTTCGAAGTAACCGTAGTCGGTTCCTTCTACTGCGCCTTCGAGCTGAGCCTTGGCTTCGTCGATGGCTTCAGTGATGATGGTGGGATCGGGGAGGTTGTTGAGGTAGTTGTCGTAAGCGGCCTGGAGCTTGTCGATGGTAGCCTGGGTAGCGCTTTCGGCGTCGAGTTCAGCCTTGGCTTCTTCGAGGGTAGAGGTGAGAGCGGTCTTCACGTCGGCGGGAACGCCGGTGTTGAGGGAGATGCTTTCGTCGTACCAGCTTTCGAATACGCGGAGCTCAGCGCAGTTCCAGCAGGAAGTGCTGAGGCTGCCGTTCTTCACGAAGTCGGTGGTGCTGCCGTAGCGGGTGGCTACGTCGAGACGTACGAACTGGTACTTGGTGTCGCCAAGCACGATGCGGAGGAGAGCTACGGCGTTGCCGGAAGACTTGGCGCCGTCGTCGCCTACATACTGGTAAGCCATCTGGGTGTTGGATACGCCGATGGAATCCCATTCTTCAGCGTCGATGCCGGTGTTGTTGGCCCAAACGATAACCTTGCCGGGAAGGTTGTTGCTCATGAGGTTTGAGCCGTTGCGGCGGGGCCACATCTTCACGGAGATTTCACCGCAAGCCTTGGAGAGGTCGAAGCGGAGGTTGGGGTAGGTGGTCTTTACGTCGAAGCCCTGGGCTTCTGCAGCTGAAGAGTTCCAAATGGAGTGGTAGAAGTTGCCGTCGGCAATGCTACCGTCGAGGAGGCCGTCGAGCTGGTTACCTTCGGAAGTTTCGATGCTGTTGGAGTGGATCTGGTCAACGCTCGTTACGAGGCCCATTACAGAGCCGTCTTCGTTGTTGTCGAGCGTACCGTTGCGGTTGCCGTTGAAGTTGTAAGAGAAGCCGGCATCGTACTTGGCGCTGACTTCGTCGTAGAGGCTCTGGAGCGAGCTGTTGCGCTTAACCTGGTCAATCTGGTCGAAGAGGGCGTTGAGCTGGTCCATGTCGACGTTGTAGAAACGCCAGCCGGAACCTTCGATGGTACCTGATTCAACAGACCATACAACCACACCGTTGTGGTCGCCTGCGCAGTGGAGGCCGGTGCACTGTACGTTGTTCCAGCCCTGTACGGGGTGTTCCTTGAGGTAGGTGCTTTCGATGGCGAAGCTTACTTCGTCGGAACCGTTGTACTTACCCATGGGGTAGATGAGGAAGCTGTATTCGGGGTCGACCGTTGTGCCGACCTTCACACCCTTCTCGCTTGCGATGCCGACGTAGCGGCTCGTGTAGATGTTCTGGATGAAGTAAGCACCTTCGTTGTCTGCATCGGGGATGATGTGCCACATGTACTTGGTGTCTTCAACCTTGTAGGTGGTGGGTTCTTCCCAAGTTTGGTTGTAAGTCCATGCGATGCGGTCGCCGATGTCGTAGGTAGCG
>CAVCAV010000032.1:12749-18478 GCA_963600165.1 Christensenella sp. UBA1685
CGTTGATTTCGCTACGGTTTGAACGGAAGAAGTAGTAACCTTCCTTCACGAGGATTACGCCGTCGGCAGCGTTTGCGAGGGCGGTCTTGAGAGCTTCGTAGGCAGCTACGCAAGCGTCGTTGTCTTCGCTTTCGTTGCTGATGAGTTCAGAAACGGTGCTGAAAGCAGCATCGAGGGCGTCGAAGAGTTCCTGGCTGATGTTGCCCGGCTGTTCGCCTGCAGTGTAGAGGCTGGCAGCGGTGGTTTCGCTGGTGTAGCCGAGTTCCTGGATGGCAGCGTCGAGGTAGAGGCTACCGGTGAGTTCTTCCACGCTGTAGCAGTTGAGCACGTTGGTGGAGAAGTTCGTCTTGCTGAAGACGGGCGACTTGCCTTCTTCGTTACCGCAGAAGAAGTAGCCGCTGCCTTTGGTGGCCTTGTCACCCTTGGCGTCGTAGAACACGATACCGGTTCCCGTAGGAGTGGTGGTGGTGACGCCGGCGTAGTCTTCGAGGGGGCTCTCGGTGTTGTTCAGGTCTTCTTCGGAAACCGTAGTGGTTTCGAGGATGACGAACTGCCAAGCGCGCGACTTGGTGGCGGTGTAAGCCACGGTGCCGCTGTTGTTCTCGAGATACTCGCCGTTGCTAACTCTCTTGAGGATGTAGATTTCTTCGCCGGCTTCGGTCTGTTCGCCGGTGGCCTCTACCTCATAGAGGTTTTCGTCGGTCAACTGTTGTGACTTTACAAGCCCGCGGATGAAGTCGTTCTTTTGCGCAGCAGCGGGAGCGCCGCTGGCAATGGCAATTGGCTGGCCGGGAATTTCATCGCTCGAGAGCGATGTGGTCACGTCGGCATCAGTCACTTGATAACGCTTCTGGGCTTGTACTGCGTTGCTGCCTACGATGAACATCAGCGCAAGCAGCAAAAGGGAGTAAACCTTTCTCATAGTGCAGTAAAAGATTTAGTGTTAAAGTTAATAATGAAATTGAGTTGATTGTTCTATGCTAATCGCGGGCAAATATACGATTGTTTTTTGTGGTTTGCAAATCGCGGCTCTCCTTTTTGGGCTTGTTTGTTTAAATTCGGAAAATTTGCGGACGAAGCGTGCACGAAGCTCGCTTCGCGAATGTGCAAATGTGCAAATATGCAAATGTGCAAATGAGCTGCGCTTTGATCTGCCTATGGAGGCGACGTTTGAAACGTCGCGCTCCATAGAGGGCGCAAGCCGTGTAGAACGCGAAGTCAGGAGACTTCGCCCCCATCGTTCGCTTCGCGCGCGTATACACCGAAGTTTGTGCAAACTGCTTTCAGCTGTCGTCCAGCCCCCTTCAAGCCATGACCGATTTTTCTATGTCCTTGACGAATTTTTCTTCATGCCTGAAAACTGCTGTCACCATAGCTAATGTCGAGAATGTTCTGTAAGTGAGCAGTTTAAACTCAATAATTCCAGCCCCGCTGACAGATGACGGCAGCTTGCACAAACTTCGGTGTATGCGTGCGGGCGCGCGAAATGCCCTTTAAAACTGCTCTAAAATCTCATCAAAGTCATCCTCTCCAAAACTGCTAACACATGCTAAAAACTTTCTGCGACCCCAACGCTTTGGGTGGGCGGAAAATTTCCATTATATGCCCGAAATTTTTCCCGCCCTACGCTGCCGGCCGTCTCTTTTTCCCCGCATTCCTTTCCCCTTCAATGCTCACTTCGTATCTTTGCATACTATTATAAATACGTGCGTGGGCGCGCGAATGAATCGTCCGCCGTTTCGTAAGGTAATCACCACAAAAACAATATCCAACCATCATATGCTCGAGATAAAGAATCTGCATGCCTCCGTAGAAGGCAAGGAAATACTCCGCGGCGTAAACCTCACCATCCGCGACGGCGAGGTGCACGTGCTCATGGGACCCAACGGTTCCGGAAAAAGCACACTCAGCAACGTGCTCGTGGGCAATCCCAAATACGAAGTCACCGAAGGTTCCATCACCTTCAACGGCAAGGACCTCCTCGCCCTTTCTCCCGAAGACCGTTCGCACGAAGGCATCTTCATGTCCTTCCAGGCACCCACGGAGATACCCGGCGTTTCGATGACCAACTTCATGCGCGCCGCACTCAACGCCAAACGCAAATATTTCGGCCAGGAACCCATCCCCGCCGGCGAGTTTCTCAAACTCCTCAAGGAAAAGCGCAAGCTCGTGGGCCTCGACGCCCACTTCATGAGCCGCGGCGTGAACGAAGGCTTCTCGGGCGGCGAACGCAAGCGCAACGAAATATTCCAGATGGCCGTGCTCGAACCCACCTTCTCCATCCTCGACGAGACCGACTCCGGCCTCGACGTCGACGCCCTGCGCACCGTGGCAGAAGGCTTCAACATGCTCCGCACCGAAAAGACCAGCGCCATGGTCATCACCCACTACCAACGCATGCTCGACTACCTCAAGCCCGACTTCGTGCACGTCCTCGTGAAAGGACAGGTGGTGAAGGAAGGCACCGCCCAGCTCGGCTACGAGATTGAAGAGAAAGGTTTCGACTGGATTGTAAGGGAGGTGTAGGCTATGGCATCACACGAACAGTATCTCCACATCTACCGCGACTGCCGCGACCTCGTCATGGCGGGGAGTTGCGAAGCCATGAACGCTCCGCGCGAAACGGCCGCCGCCCAGCTCGCCGAGCAGGGCCTTCCCACCCGTAAGGACGAGCGTTGCAAATACACCGACGTGCAGGCCGCCTTCGCACCCGACTACGGACTCAACCTCCGCCGCATTGCCCCCGGAGTGAATCCCTACGAAGCCTACAAGTGCAACGTGCCCAACCTCAGCACCTCGCTCTTCTTCGTGGTGAACGACGTGCCGTGCGCAGCCCCCGCAGCCTCGCGCGCCCTCCTTCCCCAAGGCGCCCTCGTATGCTCCCTGCGCCAGGCCGGAGAGACCCACCCCGAGCTGCTCACGCGCTACTACAACCGCGCTGCCGCCGCCGACCGCGACTACCGCACCGGCCACGACGGCGTCACGCTCCTCAACACCCTCCTCGCCCAGGACGGCGTGCTCGTGTACATCCCCGCCGGGGCGGAACTGAAAAATCCCGTGCAAATCGTCAACGTCTGTGCCGCCAAGGCCGACCTCATGAGCGTGCGCCGCGTGCTCGTCATAGCCGAACGCGGTGCCAAAGGCGCCGTGCTCTTCTGCGACCATGCCGAAGAGGGCGGACGCTACCTCACCACGCAGGTGACCGAGGTGTTTGCCGAAGACGGTGCCGAAGTGGAACTCTACAGTGTGGAGGAAACCAACAGTTCCACCACCCGTTTCTCCTCGCTCTACGTGGAACAGGCCGCCGGCAGCAAGGTGAGCTACGACGGCGTGGTGCTCACCAGCGGCACCTCGCGCAACAAGGTCGACGTGCGCCTGCGCGGCGAGAACGCCCGCAGCGAACTCTACGGCGCGGTGGTGGCCGACGGCACGCAGCGCGTGGACAACAACATCCTTGTGGAACACCTCTCGCCCAAGTGCACCAGCGACATGCTCTACAAGTACGTGCTTGACGACGAGAGCGTCGGCGCCTTCGCCGGCAAGGTATACGTGGCCGCCGGTGCCCAGCAGACCGCTTCGCAGCAGACCAACGCCAACCTCTGCGCCTCGCCCCGTGCCCGCGCCTTCGCCCAGCCCATGCTCGAAATCTACGCCGACGACGTGAAGTGCAACCACGGCTCCACCGTGGGCAAACTCGACGAAGCCGCCCTCTTCTACATGCGCCAGCGCGGCATTCCCGAAGCCGAGGCGCGCCTCCTCCTCCAGCACGCCTTCATCAACGACGTGCTCCGCCATGTGCAGATTCCCCACCTCCAGGAGCGCCTTTCCCAGCTCGTGGAGAAACGTTTCCGCGGCGAGCTCGGCAAGTGCAAGGGCTGCAGCGGGTGCGGAAGGTAAAAGGCCGATTCTTCCTTAAGCCGCTTTTCCCGCCGCCTATGGGGCGACGATTGAATCGTCGCGTTCTACACGGTTATGATGACGTTCTTGCTCAGCGTAGCGACGATTTAATCGTCGCCTCCATAAGCGGCGCGTCCTCCGCTTGCCCTTCCGTCCGTTATTACTTCTATTTTATAATATGTACGACATATCCCAAGTCCGCGAGGACTTTCCCATACTTTCCCGCGAGGTGTACAAGCGGCCGCTTGTCTATCTCGACAACGCCGCCACCGTGCAGAAACCCCGTGCCGTGGTTGAAGCCATTGCCGACGAATATTACTCCGTAAACGCCAACGTGCACCGCGGCGTGCACTTCCTCTCCCAGCAGGCCACCGACCTCCACGAAGCCGCACGCGAAACGGTGCGCGCATTCATCAATGCGCGTTCCACGGCCGAAGTCGTCTTCACTCGCGGCACCACGGAGAGCCTTAACCTCGTGGCCTCGTCCTACGGCGAAGCCTTCCTCAGCGAAGGCGACGAAGTCATCGTCAGCGTGATGGAACACCACAGCGACATCGTGCCCTGGCAACTCCTCCGCGACCGCAAAGGCATCGTCATCAAGGTCATCCCCATGACCGACGAGGGCGTGCTCGACCTCGAGGCCTACGAACGCCTTTTCACCGACCGCACGCGCCTCGTGTGCGTGGCACAGGTGAGCAACGTGCTCGGCACCGTCAATCCCGTGCGCGAGATGGCCGCCACCGCCCATGCCCACGGCGCCCACTTCCTCGTGGACGGCGCACAGAGCGTGCCCCACTTCAAGGTCGACGTGCAGGAGCTCGGTTGCGACTTCCTCGTTTTCTCCGGCCACAAAGTGTACGGCCCCACCGGCATAGGCGTGCTCTACGGCCGTGAAGAACTCCTTGAGAAAATGCCGCCCTACCAGGGCGGCGGCGAGATGATAGCCCGCGTGACGTTCGAGAAAACCACCTACGAACGTCTCCCCTTCAAGTTCGAGGCCGGTACGCCCGACTATGTGGGCAGTCATGCCCTTGCCGTAGCGCTCGACTACGTAACGCGTCTCGGCATGGACAACATTGCCGCCCACGAGCGCGAGCTCACGCGCTACGCCATGGCGCGCATGGCAGAGATAGAGGGCATGCACCTCTACGGCACGGCCCCCGGCAAGGACGCCGTAGTGGCCTTCAACGTGGGCGACATCCATCCCCTCGACCTCGGCACACTCCTCGACCGCCTCGGCATAGCCATCCGCACCGGCCACCATTGTGCCCAACCCCTCATGCAGCGCTGCGGCGTGGAAGGCATGGCCCGCGCCTCCTTCGCCCTCTACAACACCAAGGAGGAAATAGACGCCCTCGTCTCCGCCATAGAGCGCGTGAGGAAAATGTTTTAAAGCGAACGATGGGGGCGAACGATGGGGGCGAACGATGGGGGCGAACGATGGGGGCTAACGATGAGCGAACGATGAGCGAACGATGAGCGAACGATGGGGGCGAAGTCTCCTGACTTCGCGCTCTACACGGCTTCGCCCTCCATGGAGGCGACGTTTGAAACGTCGCGCTCTACACGGCAAAAAAAGATACCTTCCTCGCGCAAGCGAGCTCGGGAGAGCTCGCCCCCATCGTTCGCCCCCTTACTTTATCCCCCATCCCCACAAAAATAACCGCGGAGCGGCCTCTCTTCTTCAGAGAAGCCGCTCCGCAGTTGTTGCGCGGGGCGTGTCGGAGCACACCAGTGCCATGTATGTTATGCCTTGAGCTTTTGCGTAAGCTTCTCCAGCATGTCCACCGTCATGCGGTCGAGGTCGTATTCGGGTTTCCAGTCCCACTCCT
>CAVCAV010000033.1:0-18461 GCA_963600165.1 Christensenella sp. UBA1685
TTCAGAAAATCAGCGGGAGCACGAGCACCATGACGATGCCGATGGCCACTTGGAGCGGGAGGCCCACTTTCACGTAGTCGACGGGTTTGTAGCCGCCGGCAGACATCACCAGTGCATTGGGCGGAGTGGAGAACGGCGAGGCGAAACACATGCTTGCGGCCACCGTGACGGCCATCAGGACGGGCACTGCACTGATGCCCTCCGCCGTGGCGGCCTGGAGTGCGATGGGAGCCATGAGCACGGCGGTCACCGTGTTGGAAATGAAGAACGTGAGGAGCGACGTGGCAATGTAGATGGCGGCGATGAGCACCGTCGGCCCCATGCCGCCCACGGCGTGGACGAGACTTTGCGAGATGAGTTCCGACGCCCCCGTCTTCTCCAGTGCGGTGGACATGGGCAGCATGGCGCCGAAGAGTATGATGCTCTCCCAGTTGATGGTTTTGTAGGCACGTTCCATGCCTCTCACACAACCTGTGAGCACCATGGCCGCGGCGGCGAGCATGACGGCCGTCACGGGGGCTATGGGGATGAAGTCGAAAGCCATGGCGGCTACCATGAGAAGCATGATGAGGGCTGCCACGGGCGCTTTGTAGTCGAGGGTGACGCGCTCCAGCTGGTCCTGCGGGCGGCCGATCACCACGAAGTCGGTGCCGTCGGCCGAAGAAAGGCGGCCGATGTTGTCCCAAGGCCCCTGCACGAGCAGGATGTCGCCTGCGTGGAGCTGACGGTGCTTCATGTCGTCGGTGTAGATGGTGTTGTGGCGGCGTATGCCCAACACGTTCAGTCCGTACTTGCGGCGGAAGTCGGCTTCCACCACGGTGCGGCGGGCGAGGGTGGAGGTAGAGAGCACGAGAATCTCAGCCATGCCCACGTCGTAGAATTCCATTTTTCGCTTCCCGTTGTCCTTTATCCGTTCAAGGCCGTTTTCGGCAATGACGAGTGCCACACTTTCCGGTGCACCGCTCAGGCAGAGCACGTCGCCGGGTTCTATGCGCGTGTCGGCCAGTGCGCGCTGCTCTACGTGGCCGAGCGTAACGGCGCTCTTGTTGCTCGCATGGCGCACCTCGATGACCGTCACGCCGTAGCGCCCGTTCACGTCTAGTTCGCCGAGCGACCGTCCCGCCATGGGCGACGCGTCTCCCACGCTCACGGCCTGCACACCTTCGCCTATGCGGTATTCGCGGGCCAGCTCTTCGAGCGATTTTCCCTTGCTTGCCGTAGTGGTGGCCTGCTGGCCGTTGAGGAAACGGCGGCTGAGGGGGATGAGCACCACAATGCCCACTGCAATGCAGATGATGCCCACGGGGGTGAAGGAGAAGAACGACAGTGGCTCGTAGCCCGCATCCACGAGGGCGTCGCGCACAATGAGGTTGGGCGGGGTGCCGATGAGGGTGAGCATGCCGCCCATGCTTCCGGCGAAGGCGAGGGGCATGAGCAGACGCGACGTCTTGAGGCCCGCGCCGCGTGCCAGACTTACCACGATGGGTAGCATGAGCGCCACGGTGCCCGTGTTGCTGACGAAGGCTCCCACGCCGGCTGTGGTGAGCATGAGCAGGATGAAGAGTCGCGTTTCGTTCTTTCCGGCCATGGAAAGTATGCCGGAACCTACGCGTGCGGCGAGTCCGGTGCTGAAGATGCCTCCTCCCACAATGAAGAGTCCGGCCATCATCACCACCACAGGGTTGGAAAATCCCGCAAGGGCTTCTTCGGGCGTGAGCACGCCGCAGAGCACGAGGGCGAGGGCTGAAAGTATGGCCACGAGGTCGGAACGCAGCCGTCCGCTCACGAAGAGCACGGCAGAGAGGGCAAGAATGATGAGTGTCGCTGTCATGGGCTGTGGGTTAGGGGGTGAAACGTGGGGGATGTGGCGAAGAAACGCATGGGCCTTCGGCGGTGCCGCGGCTCGCCGAGTTCAAAGATACGCAAAAGCCGCATATATTTTGTCGGGTATGGAGACAAAAACGGCGCGACGGTAATGTAGAACGTAGAATTTATGGATAATTTATGGTTCGTTTGTGGATATTCGTGTTTTAAATAGTATGTCTCGCCCAAGCGAGCTCGGGAGAGCTCGCCCCCATAGAGGGCGGTCTCGCACGTACGATTTGTTTTGTTCCACCCTCCGCATCGCGCAAAAATTCCAAGCGTTGAAACTAAAATTCCAAGCCTTGAAATTTTAATTCCAGGCCTTGGAATTTTTGTTTCAAACGGCGGCATTCGTTTTGAAACTGCACATTGTTGAAAATCAATGCTTTACGAGAATGGCTCGAAACGCACCCCGTTTTTCCAAAAATCCCAGGCCTCGCAACGCTTAAACGCGCATTTTTGCGAAGCATGCTCCACCTTGCCCCACCGGCTGTATAACTGCTCTGCAGCAGCCGTTTAAGCCATCATGCTTAAGGCATTTCTTGAGGCAAAAAAGAAAAAAGTGTAGCGCGGTGGGGAAATGTGGGGGAAAATCCGTACTTTTGGAATCTCTAAGAAACTGTCATGACGTTCGCAGGAACCATAGAAGCCAAACTCGACGAGAAAGGACGCGTGTTCTTCCCCTCCGAATACCGGCGCCAGCTCATGGTGCCGGACGCGCAGCTTGTGGTTCGCCGCGACCTCTACCAACCGTGTCTCGTGGTCTACCCCCTGAGCGTGTGGCAAGAAGAAGTGGCCCGCGTGAAGCGTTCGCTCAATGCGTGGAACGCCCGCCAGGCCATGCTCTTCCGCAAATTCATGGCCGAAGCCCACACCGTGCAGCTCGACTCGAGCGGCCGAATGCTCCTTCCCCGCCGCCTCGCCGCCGCCTGCGGCATGAGCGGTGCCGTGTGCTTCATAGGGCTCGACGACCGTGTGGAACTCTGGGCACAGGACGTGATGCAGCGCGAGTTTCCCACCGACGACGAGCTCGCCCAATCGTTCGGTCAGCTCCTCGCCCCCGTGGGCGGACCCGACCCTATCGCGGACCTCTGACACACACATTAATATATGGGTGGTTCTATAAATTAGCTTTGTCAGCTTTCGGCGCTATTTTTCGTCCAAATTGTTTGTGAACGAAGGAGCATAGCGGGCTATGCGACTGAGCGAACAAGCAATTTGGGCGGAAAAGAGCCCGAAAGATGACAAAACGCTACTTGAGCGAACTTGCCCATAATTCGGTGGTAATTTATAGAACCACCCATATGCCTCTTCAGCCCCAAGGGAAAGCTGAAGCGCACGGCATGCGTCAGGCAAACATTCTTCCACTCAATTCCTCACCCCGTTTCATTTCCGGCACACCATGTATCACATCCCAGTGCTTCTGAACGAAACCGTCGACGGACTCAACATGCGTCCCGACGGCAACTACGTCGACGTAACCTTCGGCGGAGGCGGCCACAGCCGCGAGATACTCCGCCGCCTCGGCGCCGACGGCCACCTCTACAGCTTCGACCAGGACGCCGATGCCGAGCAGAACGTGCCCGAAGGCGACACCCGCTTCACCTTCGTGAGGAGCAACTTCCGCTACCTCACCAACTGGATGCGCTACTACGGCGTGGACGGCGTGGACGGCATATTGGCCGACCTCGGTGTGTCGAGCCACCATTTCGACGACGAGGCCCGCGGCTTCTCCTTCCGTTTCGACGCCCCGCTCGACATGCGCATGAACGGACGTGCCGGCACCACCGCCGCCGACGTGGTGAATACCTACGACGAAGAGCGCCTCTCCGACGTGTTCTACCTCTACGGGGAGATGAAAAACTCGCGCCGCATAGCCGCCGCCGTGGTGAAGGCCCGCTCGGCCAGTCCGCTCCTCACCATCGACGACCTGCTGGCCGTGGTGAAGCCCCTCATGCCGCGCGAACGCGAGAAGAAAGACCTTGCCCGCGTGTTCCAGGCCCTCCGCATCGAAGTGAACCACGAGATGGATGCCCTGCGCGAAATGCTCGAAGGCGCACTGCGTGTGCTCCGTCCCGGCGGCCGCCTCTCCGTGCTCACCTACCATTCGCTCGAAGACCGCATGGTGAAAAACTTCATCCGCGCCGGACGCATCGACGGCAAAGTGGAACAGGACTTCTACGGACGCAAGCTCACCCCCTGGCGCGCCGTCAACAATAAGGTGATTCTCCCCTCTGCCGAAGAGCAGGAAAGCAATCCGCGCAGCCGCTCGGCCAAGCTCCGCATAGCGGAAAAGCTCTGACGACGCTTAAAGTAATATGTAAAAAAATTAGCTGCCCAATTGTCGGCATCGGGGTTTGCGCGAGGAACGGGCTGAAGGCCCAACACAACATAGCCCAGGGCAAGCGAAGCGACACCCTGGGTATCGCATCCACCCTCAATGCACGCCCTGAAAGGGCAACACAATGGTTACACATTCGCGGCCGTTTATCCGAAACAGACATTATGCTGCCCTTTCAGGGCGCACATCCATAATGGACATCCAAACCCAGGGTGTCGCTTCGCTTGCCCTGGGCTATGTTGTGTTGGGCTTTCAGCCCGCTCGCCGCGATAAAATAATTGAGTAAGTTGTTTTTTTGAACATTACATAACTTCTCTCTTCTCCCCAAAAAGAAATGTCAACACACGACGAAGAACATAGAGATACCCCCGTTTCCGGAACACCCGAACCGTCTGCCGAAAACGTTGACTTTCAGGTTGCTGCCGACGGCCCTTCTGCCGACGGCAACCCCGCTGCGTCCCTTCCCGAAGGCGATACAGAAGCCGGCGGCGAAGCTGCAACCGACGACAACTCCGCCGACACCCCCGACCGCGGACTGCAGGCCGACGCTGACCTCCGCTCCGCCATCAACGACATACGCAAGTTTGTCGACACCGACGACACACCCAAAAGCAAAATTCCCCGAAAGATAAGCCTTGCCAGCATCCTCGGCGGCGACGTCCTCGCCGGACCGTGGTTCCGCAAGCAGATATTCTACATCATCATGTGCATGGGCATGGTCATCATCTACATCAGCAACCGCTACACCTGCCAGCAGAAGATGATAGAGCAGAAAATGCTCACCGACACCCTCCTCGACCGCCGCTACAAAGCACTCACGCGCTCCGCCCAGCTCAAGGAACGCATGCGCCGCAGCTACATTGAAGAGTCGCTCGAGGACACCACCCTCCAAACCGCCAACACCCCGTCGTACAACCTTAAAGTGGAGGACGAATAAAAATGAAGTTTCCCGCATCAAAAGTCATGCAGCGCTACGGCCTTGTGGCCGCCGTGTTTGTCATCTTAGGCTTTGCCGTGCTCGGCAAGGCCCTCTACACCATGACCGTACGCAAGGACTACTGGCAAGCTGTGGGCGAACGTTTCAAACGCGAAAACATCCCCGTGGAGCCTACCCGCGGTAACATCCTTGCCGCCGACGGCGAGGTGCTCGCCTCGTCGCTCCCCGAGTACAAGATATTCATGGACTACATGTCGTGGGAGAAGGACGAGAAGCGCCGTGCCAAGGACCAGGAGCGCCGCGACAGCATGTTGCTCCATCCCATGATAGACAGCATATGCCAGGGCATGCACTCCATCTTCCCCGACATCGACCCCGTGGCCTTCGCCGCCCTCCTTCGCGAAGGTCGCCAGAAGAAGAGCCACCACTGGCCGCTCTACTCCAAGCGCATCACCTACATACAGTACCGCCAGGTGAAGAGCCTGCCGTGGTTTCGCAAGTCGAAAGGCTGGAGCGGCTTCCATGAGGAAGAGTACAAAACGCGCACCAACCCCTACGGCCGCCTGGCCATACGCACCATAGGCGACCTCTATAAAGGAAAAGACTCCGCCCGAACTGGCCTCGAACTCAGTTTCGACTCCGTGCTCCGCGGCACGCCCGGTTCCGCCCACAGGCAGAAAGTGCTCAACCGCTTCCTCACCATTGTGGACCGTCCCGCCGAAAACGGCTGCGACGTAGTCACCACGCTCGACGTAGGCATGCAGGACCTCTGCGAAAAGGCACTCAACGACAAACTGGTGGAAATAGGCGCCAACTCCGGCGTGTGCATCCTCATGGAAGTAGCCACCGGCGACATCAAGGCCATGACCAGCCTTTCCCGCGTGGCCGACGGCACCTACCAGGAAGTCAACGCCGACGCCGTGAAGAACCTCTACGAACCCGGTTCCGTGTTCAAACCCATGAGTTTCCTCGTGGGCATGGACGACGGCTACATCCATATGACCGACCAAGTGGACGTGGGCTGCGGCATACGCGAAATGTACGGCCGCAAGATGCGCGACGCCAACTGGCGTTCGGGCGGCAGCGGAGTAGTCACCGTGCCGCAGATACTCCAGAAGTCGCTCAACGTAGGCGTGAGCACCCTCATCGACCGATACTACCACGACGACCCGCGCCGCTTTGTGGAAGGCATCTACCGCATAGGCGTGGCGGAAGACCTCAAGATACCCATCCCCGGCTATGCCCGCCCCCGCATACGCATGCCCAAACCCGACCTCTCCAACTGGTCGAAGACGGCACTCCCGTGGATGAGCATCGGCTACGAAACCCAGATACCGCCCATCACTACGGTCAACTTCTACAACGGCATTGCCAACAACGGAAAACTCCTCCGCCCGCGGCTCGTGAAAGCCATCATGCGCGGCGACGAAGTGGTGAAGGAATTCCCCGTGGAAGTCCTCCGCGAACACATGGCCAAACCCGAAGCCGTGAAGAACATACAGGACTGTCTTGAGAGCGTCGTAAGCCTCGGCCTCGGCAAGAAAGCCGGCTCGCCCTACTTCCACGTGAGCGGAAAGACCGGCACGGCGCAGGTGTGGACCAAAAACGGTTTTGCCTCGCAGTACCTTGTATCCTTTGCCGGCTATTTCCCCTCCGAACAGCCCCTCTACTCCTGCATCGTCTGCATACAGAAAGGCGCCCCCGCTTCGGGCGGCGGAATGTGTGCCCCCGTGTTCAAGCGTGTGGCTGAAAGCGTCATGGCACAGCGCCGCGTGGACGACTACTCCCGTGCCCGCGACTCGCTCCATACGCTCAATCCCCTCGTCAACGGCGGCAACCTCAACGCCGCTCAGGCCGTGCTTGAAGAACTCGGCATAAAGTTCCAAAGCAACGTCAACCCCGAAAGCGCCGGAATCACCTGGGGACTCTGCACCACCACCAACCAAGGGCTGCAGCTCGGCGAAGTGAAACTCCCCGCCACCAACGTCGTGCCCGACGTGCGCGGCTACGGCCTTCGTGACGCCCTCTTCCGTCTTGAGAAGATGGGCCTTAAAGTGAGCGTGCGTGGGGTGGGGCGGGTGAGCCGCCAAAACCTTGAGCCCGGCCACGTGTTCAAGCGCGGCGACAAGATAGAACTCATCCTCGGCGACCCCGACCTCGTTGCGCCCGCCGCCGTCGACTCCGACTCCACGGCCCACGCCCCCGCCAAGCCCGCTCCCGCTGCCGACGAGCCCGACCACGAAGCCATCCCCGCCAAGCCCGTGCCCGTCAAAGCCGCCGCGCAGAGCGAAAGCGCGTCTTCAAAGAAGAAAGACGATTCTTCAAAGAAGAAAGATGATTCTTCTAAGAAAGCCGATTCTTCGAAGAAGAAGGACGAAAAGAAGAAGGACGATTCGTCCAAGAAGGCTCCCAAAAAGCCTTCCTCCCCTGCCGACGAGCCGCGCCGCGAGAGAACGAGGAAGAATTCATAACCGAACGATGGGGCGAACGATGGGGGCGAAGTCCCCATACAGCACAAGGCATATCTCATTTGCACATTTCATATATGCTTGTTTGCCCCATCGCTCGCTCTAACAGCACAAGGCATATATCATTTGCACATTTGCACATTTGCATATTTGCACATTAAATAAAATCCCTACGACAATGAAATTGTCCGACATCCTTAAAAACATAAGCGTCAAGGCATCCCGCGGAGACCTTGACCGCGACATCAACGGCGTGCAGATTGACTCACGTCTGGTAGAAGAGGGCAACCTCTTCGTGGCCGTGAAAGGCACACAGGCCGACGGCCATGCCTACATACCCAAAGCACTCGAGAAAGGCGCAAAGGCCGTGCTCGTGTGCGAACCCATCCCCGCCGACGCCCCCGACGGCGTAACCTTCGTGCAGGTCGACGACACCGAAAGCGCAGCAGGCCGCGTGGCCACGCTCTTCTACGGCGACCCCACCTCACGCCTCAAGCTCGTGGGCGTGACGGGTACCAACGGCAAGACCACCATAGCCACCGTGCTCTACCATATGTTCCGCGCCTTCGGCTACAAGTGCGGACTCTGTTCCACCGTGTGCAACTACATCGACGGACGTGCCGTGGAAGCCGACCACACCACGCCCGACCCCGTCACCCTCAACCGCCTTCTCGGCGAGATGGCCGACGCCGGCTGCGAGTATGCCTTCATGGAGTGCTCCTCCCACGCCATCCACCAGAAGCGCATAGCCGGACTCCGCTTTGCCGGCGGCATCTTCACCAACCTCACCCGCGACCACCTCGACTACCACAAGACCTTCGAGAACTACCGCGACGCCAAGAAGGCCTTCTTCGACGCCCTCCCCGCCGACGCCTTCGCCATCACCAATGCCGACGACCGCAACGGCTCCGTCATGGTGCAGAACACCGCCGCCACCGTCCGCACCTATTCCACCCGCACCGCTGCCGACTTCAAGGGACGCATTCTCGAAGAAAGCATCGAGGGCATGCTCCTCAACATCAACGGCAGCGAAGTGAGCGTACGCTTCGTGGGCCGCTTCAACGTGAGCAACCTGCTCGCCGTCTACGGCGCCGCCGTCATGCTCGGCCACGAACCTCAGGAGGTGCTCCGCGTGATGTCGTCGCTCCATCCCGTCAACGGACGTTTCGAAGCCATCACCTCCCCGAAGGGCTTCAGCGCCATCGTCGACTACGCCCACACCCCCGACGCCCTCGAGAACGTGCTCACCGCCATCAACGAGATTGTGCGCGGCAAGGGCCACGTCATCACCGTTTGTGGTGCCGGCGGCAACCGCGACAAGGGCAAGCGTCCGCTCATGGCCCAGGAGGCCGCCAAGCGTTCCGACCGCGTCATCATCACCAGCGACAATCCGCGTTTCGAGGAGCCGCAGGACATCATCAACGACATGCTCGCCGGTCTCGACGAGGAACAGATGAAGAAGACCATTGCCATCACC
Organism: Christensenella sp. UBA1685; assembly: GCA_963600165.1. Lineage (GTDB taxonomy): Bacteria > Bacteroidota > Bacteroidia > Bacteroidales > Bacteroidaceae > Alloprevotella. Next base: position 9,087 of record CAVCAV010000033.1, read on the forward strand.
GACCGTCGCGAAGCCATCCGAGCCGCCGCCATGATGGCGCAGAAAGGCGACGTCATCCTCGTTGCCGGCAAGGGCCACGAACCCTACCAGGACGTCAAGGGCGTGAAGCACCACTTCGACGACCACGAGGAAATCCGCAACGCCTTCGGACTGTAATGTATAAGTCAAGAATTTGAGAATTGGAGAATTTTTCTCCTTTGGAATTGACAAGAATTTCAGGAACCCGCTGCTTGGCTTGCCAAGTCTTCCTGCAATTCTTGATTAGAGCAAATTCAAGCGACAGCCATTCTCCAATTCTCCAATTCTTGACAAAAAACATATAGCTTTAGCTGTCCCTTATATAGGTATCTTCATTTGCACATTTGCATATTTGCACATCCGCACATTAACTCTCCATGCTATACTATCTTTTCCGTTTCCTTGAGCAGTTTGGCGTGCCCGGTTCGGCCATGTGGTCGTACATCTCCTTCCGCTCGCTCCTCGCGCTCATCTTCGCCCTCGTCATCTCCGCATGGTTCGGCGAGTACTTCATCCGCTGGATGAAGCGCCACCACATCAGCGAAACGCAGCGCGACGCTTCCATCGACCCCTTCGGCGTAAAGAAAATAAATGTCCCCTCTATGGGCGGCATCATCATCATCGTGTCCATACTCGTGCCCTGTCTCCTCCTCGGACGACTGCGAAACATCTACATGATTCTCATGCTCGTCTCCACCGTGTGGCTCGGCATGCTCGGCTTCCTCGACGACTACATAAAAATCTTCCGCCACAACAAGGAAGGCCTCGCCGGACGTTACAAAATCGTAGGTCAGGTGGTCCTCGGCCTTGCCGTAGGTCTCACCCTCTACCTCAGTCCCGACGCCACCATCCGCGAAAACATCGAGATGCAGCGCAAGGGCAACGTCACCGAAATTGTCCACAAGAGCGAACCCGTGAAGAGCACGAAGACCACCATTCCCTTCGTCAAGAGCAATAACCTCGACTATGCCGACGTCGTAAGCTTCTGCGGCAAATACAAGACGCAGGCAGGCTGGATTCTCTTCGTCATCGTCACCATCTTTGTCATCACCGCCGTCTCCAACGGTGCCAACCTCAACGACGGCATGGACGGCATGGCGGCGGGCAACTCCGCCATCATCTGCATTGCCCTCGGCATACTCGCCTACGTGTCCAGCCACATCGAGTATGCCTCCTACCTCAACATCATGTACGTGCCCGGCTCGCAGGAACTCGTCATCTTCATCTGCGCCATGGTCGGCGCCCTCATCGGTTTCCTCTGGTACAACGCCTATCCCGCACAGGTGTTTATGGGCGACACGGGTTCGCTCACCATCGGCGGCATCATTGCCGTGCTGGCCATCATCATCCACAAGGAACTCCTCCTTCCCATCCTCTGCGGCATCTTCCTCCTCGAAAGTCTGAGCGTGATTCTTCAGGTGGAATATTTCAAACTCGGCAAGCGCCGCGGCAAGCGCCAGCGCATCTTCAAGCGCACGCCCATCCACGACAACTTCCGCGTGCTCCCCGAACAGCTCGACCAGACGTGCCGCTACGTCTTCCGCAACTGGCCCCGCGGCGTTTGGCACGAGTCGAAAATCACCGTGCGCTTCTGGATCACCACCATCATCCTCGCCGCACTCACCATCATCACCCTCAAGATAAGATAAGCAACAACACAATAATGAAACTCGTAGTTTTAGGCGCTGCTGAAAGCGGCGTAGGCGCTGCCATCCTGGCACAGAAAGAAGGTTACGACGTGTTTGTTTCCGACATGGGAAGCATTCAGCCGCGCTACAAAGAGATGCTCTCCTCCCACGGCATAGCCTGGGAAGAAGGCCACCACACCGAAGAGCTTATCCTCGATGCCGACGAGGCCGTGAAGAGTCCCGGCATTCCCGAAACGGCTCCCATGGTGAAGAAACTCATCGACAAGGGCACGCCCATCCTCAGCGAGATAGAGTTTGCCGGACGCTACACCACGGCCCGCATGATCTGCATCACGGGGTCCAACGGCAAAACCACCACCACCTCGCTCATCTACCACATCCTGCGCAAAGCCGGACTCGACGTGGGCCTGGCCGGCAACATCGGCCACAGCCTCGCCCTTCAGGTGGCTGAGGCTCCCCATGCCAACTACGTCATAGAACTTTCCTCCTTCCAGCTCGACAACATGTACCGCTTCCGTGCCAACGTGGCGGTGCTTCTCAACATCACTCCCGACCACCTCGACCGCTACGGCTTCTGCATGCAGAACTACGTCGACTCCAAGATGCGCATCCGCCAGAACCAGACGGCCGACGACACCTTCATCTTTTGGGCCGAGGACGAGCACGTGCCCAACGAGCTGCCCAAATACGACGTGAAGGCCCGCCTCTGCGGCTTCACCGACGAGAAGAGCGAAGGTTCTTCGGGCTATGCCGCCGACGGCAAGTTCGTCATCGACGCTCCCGTCCACTTCGAAATGCCGCTCAGCGAACTCTCCCTTCCCGGCCGCCACAATCTGCGCAACTCCCTCGCCGCCGCCACCGCAGCCCTCGCCGTGGGCATCGACGCTGCCACAGTGCGTGAAGGACTCTCCGACTTCCCCGGCGTGGAACACCGCCTCGAGAAGGCCGGCACTGTCAACGGCATCCATTTCGTCAACGACTCCAAAGCCACCAACGTCGACGCCTGCTACTGTGCCCTCGAGAGCATGACCACCCCCGTGGTGCTCATCCTCGGCGGAAAGGACAAGGGAAACGACTACTCCGCAATCGTGCCTTTCGTGCGTGAGAAATGCCGCGCCCTCGTCTACATGGGTGTCGACAACAGCAAACTCCACGCTTCCTTCGACGCCCTCGGACTCCCCGTGGCCGACACCCATTCCATGCGCGAATGCATGGAAAACGCCGTCCGCCTCGCCCAGCCCGGCGACACCGTGCTCCTCAGTCCCTGCTGCGCCAGCTTCGACCTCTTCCACAACATGGAGGACCGCGGCGAGCAGTTCAAGGCCTGGGTCAAGGCGTGGAAGTGACGAAACTGTCAAGAGTTCTTTGCCAAGTGATTTTTGTCATGACTTGGAGAATGGCAAATGCAATAGTTTAAGTTTCGGAATGGGCGATGACGGGCTGAAAGCCCAGCACAACATAGCCCAGGGCAAGCGAAGCGACACCCTGGGTTAGGATGCCTAAAATGAAATTGCGCCCTGAAGGGGCAGCATAGTGTCTATTCCCGATAAATTGCAGCGCATGTGTAGCCATGATGTTGCCCCTTCAGGGCGCACAATCAGTGTGGGCACGACGACCCAGGGTGTCGCTTCGCTTGCCCTGGGCGATGTTCTGTTGGGCTTTCAGCCCGTCGTTGCTCTATTCTCCAATTCTCCAAGTCTCTAATTCTTGACAAAACATTCTTGCGCCCCATAAACATTCTCCCATATTCTCCCGACCACAATGAAGAAATCAATAGGCTCGCTCTTCATGGGCGACCGCGTCATCTGGATCATCTTCTTCCTCCTCTGCGTCATCTCCACCGTGGAGGTGTTCAGCGCCGTGAGCGCGCTCACCTACAGAAGCTCCAGCTACTGGGCCCCGCTGCGCCAGCACGTCACCTACCTCATGGGAAGCGCCGTGCTCTGCTGGGTGTTCCACCGCATACAGTGCCGCTACTTCCGCATCTTCCCCGTCTTCCTCTTCTTTATCAGCCTTTTCCTCATGATTATCACCACCTTCACGGCGGCGGCGGTCAACGAGGCTGCGCGATGGATCGATTTGGGATTCTTCAAGTTCCAGCCTTCAGAACTGGCGAAGTTCGCCGTAGTGATGACCACGGCGCTCATCCTCTCGCAGCTGCAGACGGAACACGGGGCGCACAAGCGCGCCTTCAAGTATATCCTGTGGACGAGTGTGCCCATGTGCGGACTCATTTTTACGGAAAACCTCTCCACTGCGGCAATCCTCTTCTTCGTGGTCGTACTCATGATGTTCATCGGCCAGGTGCCGCTCGTGCAGTTGGGCAAACTCTTCGGCGTGCTCTTCCTCTCCGCGGCCATCATAGGCGGTTCGGTCTATGCTTTGGCGAAGAACGATACCGACCACAAACTGGCCGAACTCCCCGTTGCCGGCAAGGTGTTCCACCGAGCGGAAACGTGGATGGGGCGCCTTGAGCAACGCGCCAATGTCGACTCCGACGACCCCGCAAAGTTCGACCTCAACGACAAAACGGCACAGGTGGCGCACGCCAACATCGCCATTGCCAATTCCAACATCATAGGCCGCATGCCCGGCAACTCCGTGGAGCGCGACTTCCTCAGCCAGGCTTACTGCGACTTCATCTATGCCATCATCATTGAGGAAACTGGCATTTGGGGCGCAGCCATCGTGTTGCTGCTCTACGTCTTTCTCCTCTTCCGCGTGGGCCGCTTGGCGAGCCGCTGCGAGCGCACCTTTGCGCCCTTCCTTGCCATGGGCCTGGCGCTGCTTATCGTGACGCAGGCTCTGGTGAACATGTGCGTGGCCGTAGGTCTCGCTCCCGTCACGGGCCAGCCCCTCCCGCTCATCAGCCGCGGCGGTACGTCCGCCTTCATCAACGGCATCTACATCGGCATCATCCTCAGCGTAAGCCGCTACGCCCAGCAGAGCGCCCACCCCGAACACACCAGCTTCGACGGCCCGCTACGCGGCGTGAAGCGGGAGGATGAGGTGAAAGGTTGAGCGAACGATGGGGGCGTAAGCGCATGGGGCGAAGTCTCCTGACTTCGCTTGCGCGGCGTTTCCACCCTCTATGGGGGCGACGTTTGAAACGTCGCGTTCTACACGTATAAAATACAACTTTGCGCAAGCGAAGTCAGGAGACTTCGCCCCCATCGTTCGCTCAACTCTTCACCTCATCTTCTCTTACCTTTTTTCTTTCCCCCCCATTTTCTGAAAAACACGCCACACTTTTGCCACGTCTACCTTTCAAACACTGCGTCATTCCTATAAAAAACAGAAACGAAAAGCGTATTTGAGTGTAACTCACCCCCCCCATATTTCATTTATTGGCCTTAACTTCGCGTTGATTTTGAGCAGTTTACATGCGCGTGAGCGTATGAAAGCACACCTCGTGCACGATTGCACAGAACCTGTAAAAGCTATTAAGAACAATTTACAAACAATACTTTTATTCCTCTTTCCACATGACGAGAAGATTTACTCTTATCCTGGCCATGCTCCTTAGCTTCACGCTCGGCGCCGTGGCCCAACAGGTGGCGTCAAGTCCGACCACCATCGGCAACCTCACGTCTGGTTACTATGTAATCCGTGTGTCGAGCGATAACGGCTATGCCACTGCAAGTTACCTCTATGCCTCCGACGAAAAGGTATACTTCGATGCCAAAGGTTCAGAAAAGACACTCGCAGGCAATGCTATAGATGCAAATACGATAAGCTATCTCTTCTACGTAACCAAGAACGATAACGGAACGCTCTACATTAGACAATGGAACAGTGATAAACTTTATTGGCCGACTATATCTGAAGCTTCTAATGGTACGTTTGGTGTTGTCGGAAAGAAAGAGCATCCGGGTGACCAAACCTCCTTTGGAATGAATAAAAACAAAGGCGAATTTACTGCAATCGCTACTGGCGATGCCTATTTCCTTCGCATCAAATCTTCTTATCTCAATAACAAGAAAGCGGCAGACTGCGACGGCTTCGTAACGCTTCGCGACAACAGCAACCACTATGTCGGCTATAACGATGAACACAGCACTAATTGGAATGTGAACGATAAGGCCAAGGTCCAGTTCTATGCTGTGTCCAACGAACCGCGCACGAACAAGTCTTTCACGTACAATTTTACCACGCCCAGTGGCACAGTGTTGAAATCGGAAACCCATAATATTCTTTTCTCTAATGCGGCTTATCCCGCCTACAGCAGTGATTGGAGTTCATATTTCGCACCTTATTACATCAATGTGCCTGCAGTCCCCTCTGGTAAGGTCAAAGCAGACGTAACTTCTTACACCGTCACGCTTTCTCAAGCCACACTTCCCTTTGAAACTGACAAATACTACTACTTCGGCACAGCCGGTAGCAATCCCGTAATGCTTTCCAATAAAGATGGCGAGTATATTGCTTACCGCAGCAAAGCACAGGCCGAAGTAATCAACGACATCGAAAAGGACCTTTGGTATGTGACGGGCAATGTGTTTGACGGCTTCCAATTCTACAACGTGTCGGCAGGTCTTCAGGCTATGTCGCAATCCGATGTGCGTAAAACTTCTTATACTCAAAGCAAATACGAAAAAACAATTCTCGCATTTAAAAAAGCAGAAGTGCTTGGTACGGCCTGCAAAGAATGGGACATCAAGAAAAGCACCAACGGCTTCCTCGTCTTCACCCACAGAGACGACGATGGAAAGACCGGCGAAGACTACAACCGCTTCTGGAGCTACAGCGACAATGCCATCCTCTTCAACCACGCCGACGGCACCGTCAAGGAGTTTGCCCTTTACGAGCCGGAGTTTGAATTCCCCTTGGTAGCCGTAGGCGATGCCTCATACAATTCCGTTGCTTTCCCCTTCGCAGCCCAACTCGCCGACGAAACGACGAAGATGTACAAAGGCAAGATTGTCGACAATGTGCTCGACGCTGTGGAAATCACCGCCCTTCCCGCTTCGCCCGCAGGTGCAGTGCTCGTCAACGGAGCAAAGGCTGCCAAGGCAAAGTTTGTTGCCGTGAAGGAAGTTGCCGCATTGGACAACACCGACTTCATCGGCACTACCTCTGCCAAAACGCAAGAAGAGCTCTCCAACTATCTCATCTTCGGCGGCGACGCCTCCACGGGTGAAGTAGGTTTCTACAGTTGCTCTGCCAAAGGTCTGAGCGCCAACCGTGCCTATCTTCCCAAGCCTACGTCAAACACGAAGTCGCTTACCATCCGCATTGGCGGCGAGTCTACGGGCATTGCCATTCCTACGGAGATTAACTCGGCTTCTGCCAACGCTCCTGTCTACGACCTCAGCGGTCGCCGCGTGACTTCCACCATAAAGGGCCACCTCTACATCCAGAACGGCCGCAAGTTCATCGCCGAATAAACAAACGTATTCTCACATTGCACACTCTCTCAACAATGAAAAAGACATATATCGCTCCCGCGCTCCGCAGCGTAGAACTCGGTGCCGAAGCCTCCATGATGCAAACCGCCTCCAAGTGGGGGCAAGCCGACTCCAGCGTACAAAGGGACGCTTTCTCTTCGAAAAACAAAAACAGCGGCAGCCCCATCTGGGACAACAACCTTTGGGGAACTGCCGACAAGGACTAAGCGCGAAAGCGCATAAGGGCGAACGAATGGGCGAACGAATGGGCGAACGATGGAGCGAACGATGGGGGCGAAGTCTCCTGACTTCGCTTGCGCGGCGTTTCCACCCTCTATGGGGGCGACGATTAAATCGTCGCGTTCTACACGGCTCAATTGCAACCTCGCTCATACGAAGTCAGGAGACTTCGCCCCCTTGCGTTTGCGCCCGCATATACGCTAAAAAAATCGTGAGCAACTCGCAGTTTCTCCTGTGAGTTGCTCACGATTTTTCGTGTAGAGCGCGACGATTTAATCGTCGCCCCCATAGAGGGCGAAAACGCCGCGCAAAAGCGTTAGTAAAGCCGCGCAAGCGAAGTCTGGAGACTTCGCCCCCATCGTTCGATAATGCACAAAAAAATGAAGGACAAAGACAAACTGCGTTTCGCGGGGGATTGTTCGCGCAATTGTTACGGAAGTGCCGGTGGCAACATCCTTGTCTTTGTCCTTCTTTACAGATTGCCGGATCTCCATCCGTCAATTAAAGTCTCTCATCTCTCTTGTCCAATCTGTATTATTACCATTAACCTAATTATTCTGTCAGAAGAAACGCCCAAGTCCCAGTCTCTGAAACTTACGCCTCTTTGAGGAAGATGGGCGCCGAATCCGTGATGCTCACGCACCCCGTATCCTTTTCTTTACACTGCAAAGATACGGGTGTTTCGCGCCTCGCAGCATCGCAATTTGTACATTTGAACTATACATTTGTTCAAAAACGTTTCGGCGTGCGGTTTAGGGTGTAAATCAGATGTGGAAGGAGATTATATATAAATAAGTACCCAGTTGTCTGCAGCGCTTTACGAAATTTGCTAAGCACTTTTACCGCTCCTCCAGCTCCGAAAATGGCAGCTGCAGTTCGGGCATTCCGCCTTTCTGCATGCAGGCGATGAGTTCGCTCGGCTTGCGGCCGAAGTAGTTTTGGCAAAAGCGGATGAAGTTGCTGGGCGAGGGGAAGCCCGCTTTTATCATGAGCTTCTTCACGTCCATGCCCGGCATGGCGGCATATTCGCGCACCTTCCAGGCTTTGCGTATCTGCATCCATTTGTGTGCCGGCATGCCGAACTCTTCCTTGAAACGTTTGTAGAAGTTGGTGCGGCACATGCCGAGCGCTTCTGCCAAGCCTTCCACCGTGCCGGTCGTTTCGAAAGTGTTGATCACGCGGGCGCGGAAACTTAGTTGTTTGTTTACCAGCGGACGGAAGAAGGCCACCACCTCTTCGGGCTTGTAGCAAACGCAGATGAGGTAGAAAATCTCCAAGCGTTTAACGCGTGTGATCCATGCCGACATGAGTCCCGCCTTCGTCAGTTCCACCACGTTAAGGCCCATGTTGCGGATGAGCGGATGGATGGGGAGTACGGGCTTGTATTTGTCGTCAACGATATTCGTATTGCGGAAAAGTCCGTTGATGTGGCGTTCACACTCGGGAAGCAAGTTGGTGAACGTGTGCAGAAGAATGGTGGTGGGCTTGTTGGCTGTGATGCAAAGCTCGAGGTCGTAGGTGAGCATCACCATTTCGCCGTCGGTGAGGTGGTATTTCACCTCGCCGTTGAACTGTATGTCAACGCCTCCGGAGAGAAGAAAGAAGAAGTGGTTTTTACGGACGTTGCCGTCGACGATGGTCTCGCCTTTCTTCAGTTCGAAAATGCGATAGCCGTCAAAGATGTTGTTGCGCTCCATGCGGAACTCTCTCGGAGTACCTTTCGGATACTGCGTCAACGCTTCTATAACAGCAAGATTGAATTCGTGCTTCTTGCTAGACATGGGGTGTAAAGAAAAGGGTGTGAATAATGGGGCAATGAGGAAGTTGCATCTCGGTTGGGCCTGTTCGGCAGTCGAACGGCCCTTATTTCTCCCTCTGCATCGTTTTTATGCGTTTGTTCTCGGCAAAAATACGGATTTATTCCGTTTCCTTTTCATTATGTTACGGCTTTTCTTTCAGCCACTCCCGTGTTTTGGTAAAAGTTGTGGGTTGTTTACGTTAAATAACTAAATTATAGGCTTTTGAAGCGCCCTCTATGGAGGCGACGTTTGAAACGTCGCGTTCTACACGGCGCTTCGCGA
>CAVCAV010000034.1:0-18403 GCA_963600165.1 Christensenella sp. UBA1685
TCATCAATTCCTATGGAAATGAGAATTCTCAAATTCTCTAATTCTTGACTAAAAAGATTTGATTGCTTCTCTCGCGCAAGCGAGCTCGGGAGAGCTCGCCCCCATCGTTCGCCCCCATGCGCTTGCGCCCCCATCGCTCGCCCGCTATTCGCAAAAAGTTTTGCGCTTTCTGTTGAAATTTTCTGCCCACCCAACGCGTTGGGGTCGCAGAAAGTTTTTTGCATCCTTTAGTGTTTGTTGAAAAAGGTGACGGGTGGAGAATACTTCGCCCTACGCGTGCGCGCGTAACGCGGAGCCTCCCTTCATGCGATTCCCCGCCATTTTCTTCGTACTTCCTTCGCCAAGCGCTATCTTTGCAGTCATGACGAAAAAAGCAAAGAAATGGCTCAAGTGGACAGGCATCGCGGCAGCGTCGCCCATCGTGCTTTTCCTCTTGTTGGCCCTCCTCCTATATTTTCCTCCCTTCCAGCAATTTGCCGTGAACCGCGTGGCTGCCGCCATGAGCGAGTCTACCGGTGTGGAGTTTGCCGTGGGTGAAGTGCGCCTTGCCTTTCCCCTCGACCTCTCGCTCCACCGCGTGCTCGCCACAGAAAAGGGCGACACCCTCCTCGACGCCGGTTCGCTCCGCCTCCATGTGCAGCTCCTTCCCCTTTTCGAAGGCAAAGCCAACGTGGACGGCGTGGAACTCTATGCTCTGAAGCTCGACACCAAAAGCTACATTTCCGACACCCACATCAAAGGCCGTGCCGGCGAACTCTCCGCAGCTCTCCACGGCGTGGACTGGCAGAACGAACTCGTCCACGTAGACTTCGCCCGGCTCCGCAACGCCCATTTCGACGTAACCCTCAGCGACACTGCCGAAAAAGACACTACGCCCTCCACCGCCAAGTGGCGCATCAGTGTGGACCGCGCCGACATCAGCAATTCCTACGTCGGCCTTTCCCTCCCCGGCGACTCCATGCGCATCCGTGCCAAAGTGGGTAGCCTCGCCCTCCGCGGCGGCGAGTTCGACACCGGCCGCGGAGCCTATGCCGTGCGCTCGCTGCGCCTCAACCGCTCCGCCGTCAACTACGACCTGCCCCATACCGCCCTCTTCGAAGGTCTCGACCCCAACCACCTCGCCCTCAGCGGCGTGGGCCTTTCCGTCGACACCTTCTCCTATTCGCCCGACGGCGTGCTGCGGCTGAAACTCAACCGCGCCATGTTTGCCGACCGCTGCGGACTGAAAGTCAGCAGCGCAAGCGGCAGCGTGTACATGGACAGTACCCGTCTGGTGCTCCCCGACTTCCAGTTGCTCACCCCCACGTCGCGCCTCCAGACCGACGCCGACCTCGACTTCCGTTCTTTCTCTGAAGGCAAGGGCGGCCAGTGCTCTCTCTCTCTCGACGGCTCGCTCAGCTACAGCGACATTCAGACCCTCGCCCACGGCTATGCCGACCGCTCCGTGCTCCGTGCCCTCCCCACCGCGCCCCTCAACCTCAACGCCAAGGTGAACGGCAACATCGCCCACCTCGCTATCGGCCAGTGCAGCGCCTCCATGCCCGGCGTGGCACGCCTTTCGCTTTCCGGCTACGTGGACAATGTGCTTCACGACTGGCGTAGCGGCCGCCTCAAGTTCGACGCCCGCACCTACAACCTCAGCAGCGTGCGCCGTCTGCTTCCCTCGTCCGTCACCCAAAGCGTCAACATCCCCGATGCCCTCACCGCCGCCGGCAGCGTGAAGTTCCGCGGCGACCAGTACGACGCCGACCTCCGCGCCGGAGCCGGAAGCGGCAGCCTCACCGCCAGAGCCTCCGTCAATCTCCGGCGCGAGGTGTACAACCTTGCCGCCACGGCCCGCAGTTTCCCCGTTTCGTCCTTCGTGAAAGGTGTGCCCGTAGGCCCCTTCAGTGGACGTTTGCGCGCCAGCGGAGCAGGGTTTGACGTGCTCTCTCCCAGTTCGTCGCTCACCGCCGATGCCGACATCAGCGGACTCTCTTACGACAAATACGACCTTAGCGGCATAGCCCTCAAAGCCAACCTTCGCGGCGGAAAGGCCGAGGCGACTTTTTCCTCCCAAAATCCCATGCTCCAGGCCAACGGTACGCTCAGCGCCACGCTCGGCCGGAAACTCTACGACGTGGCCCTCGTGGCCGACATCCCCTCCGTTGACCTCCGCCGCCTCGGCGTGAGCACCGACACCCTTGAGTTCGGCACTCACATCGACGTGAAAGGCCAGGCCGACAAAGCCTTCACCGCCTATTCCCTCGGCGGCAGCATCACGCAGAACCACTTTACCACACCCCGCCGAAGCACCATGGCGAAGGACATAGCCTTCGACTTCGCCACCTCGCCCGACACCACCACCGCCCAAGTGTCGGCAGGCGACCTCAACCTCCGTCTCGGTTCGCTCGGCAACCTGAACCGCCTCCTCTCCGACGCTTCGCGTTTCACCGCCGAACTCCTCAAGGAAGTGGACAAACGCTCCCTCGACCAGGAACGCCTCAAGAGCCTTCTCCCCACCGTCGACCTCTATGTCGATGCCGGCCAGGACAACCCCATCTACAACATAGCACGTTTCAAAGGCTACTCCTTCTCCTCCATCTACCTCAAACTCGCCGCCAATCCCCTCGAAGGTATGAGCGGCGACGCCCGCACCGGTTCGCTCAACGTGGGCGCCCTCATGCTCGACACCGTCAACGCCCGCATTCTTCAGGACAGCACCGGCGTGCAGCTCCAGGGCTTGGTGAAGAACTACAAGAAGGAAAATCCCACGCCGCTTGAGGTGCGCCTCAAGTCGTACGTCCTCACCTCCGGCGCCGGCATAGAACTCACCTATCTCGACGCCGACGGAGAGAAAGGCGTGGACCTCGGTCTGCAGGCCGAACTGCAGGACGACGGCGTACAGCTCCGCCTCTACCCGCAGCACCCCGTGCTCGCCTACCGAAACTTCACCGTCAACAAGGACAACTACATCTTCCTCGGCAACGACAAGAGCATACGCGCCGACCTCGACCTCCTTGCCGACGACGGCACCGGTTTGAAAATATACGGCGAGCCCAACGACTCCGTCAACGACATCACCCTCAGCGTAAACCAGCTCAACCTCGGCGAACTCGCCACCGTCATCCCCTACATGCCCCAGATCAGCGGTATGCTCAGCGGCGACATCCACGTCACCGACGACCACGCCAACCAGCAGATTTCCGCCATGGCCTCGCTCGAAGCTTCAGGCTTCAAATATGAAGGCACCGACCTCGGCGACGTGGGCATAGAAGCCATTTATCTTCCCAAAAACCTCCACGAACACCACGCCTCCGCCTTCATTTCCAGCAACGGCGAGGAAGTGATGGCGTGCAACGGCACCTACTACGACCGCAACGGTGGAGAGTACGAGGGCAACGCCAACCTCCACGACTTCCCCCTGCAGATGCTCAACGGCTTCATGAGCGGCACCGACGTGGCCCTCAAAGGCATGGCCGCCGGCAACATCAGCGTGAAAGGAACTACCGACAAGCCCGTGCTCAACGGCACCCTCGACCTCGACTCCGCCCACGTCTATTCCGACGTCTACGGTTTCGACTTCCGCACCGACGAGCGCGCCGTGGAAATCAAGGACAGCCGCATGCTTTTCACCGACTACAACCTCTACTCCACTGGCAAGAATCCGCTCGTGCTCAACGGTTCGCTCGACATGGCCGACTTCAGCCGCATAGCCCTCGACTTCTCCATGAAGGCCAACGACTTCGAACTCATCAACACCCGCAAGAAAGCCAAGAGCATGGTGTTCGGTAAAGTCTATGCCAACTACATGGGCACCGTGAAAGGCACTGTGGACAACCTTGCCATGCGCGGCAAACTTGAAGTGCTCGACCGCACCGACGTCACCTACGTGCTCAAAGACTCGCCCCTCTCCGTCGACGACCGCCTGCACGACCTTGTGCAGTTTGTCAACTTCAACGACTCCACCGCCGACGCCGAAGTGAAGGCCGCCGCAGAAGGAGGTTTCGACCTCACCCTCGGCATCAGCATCAGCGACGCTGCACAGTTCCACTGCAACCTCAGCGACGACGGCCAAAGCTACGTCAACCTCGAAGGCGGCGGCGACCTCACCCTCCGCATGACGCAGAGCGGCGAAATGAGAATGACCGGACGCTTCACCGCCAACAGCGGACAGATGAAGTACCAGTTGCCCGTCATTCCCCTCAAGACGTTCCAGCTTGTGGAAGGTTCGTACGTAGAGTTTACGGGCGATGTGATGAACCCCACGCTCGACATCGCCGCCAAGGAGCGCACCAAAGCCGTTGTCACCGAAGACGACCGCCAGCGCTCCGTCACGTTCGACGTGGGCGTGAAGATTACCAAGCCCCTCAACGACATGGGACTTGAGTTTACCATAGAAGCCCCCGAGGACCTCAACATACAAAACGAACTCGCCTCCATGAGTGCCGACCAGCGCGGCAAGGCCGCCGTCACGATGATGGCCACCGGCATGTACATGACCGACGAGAGCCTCATGTCCGGTTCCGGCTTCAAGGCCAACAACGCCCTCAACGCTTTCCTCCAGAGCGAAATACAGAACATCGCCGGTTCGGCCCTCAAGACCATCGACATCAACCTCGGCGTGGAGAGCGGTACGTCGGAAAAAGGCACTTCCACCACCGACTACAGTTTCCAGTTTGCCAAACGCTTCTGGGGCAACCGCATCAGCGTGGTCATCGGCGGCAAGGTCAGCACCGGTGCCGACGCGCAGAACTCTGCCGAGAGTTTCATCAACAACATCTCCGTGGAGTACCGACTCGACCAGAGCGCCTCGCGCTACGTGAAGGTCTTCTACGACCGCGACACGCAGGATCCGCTCGAAGGCCAGCTCACCAAAACCGGCGCCGGCCTCGTGCTCAAACGAAAGACCGACCGCCTCGGCGAACTCTTTATATTCAAACGCAAGAAGAACAAGACCAGCAATGAGTAGAAACATTTCAACCCTCCAGCCCATATGCCGCTTGGCGGTGCCCTTTGCCTTCGTTGCACTCTTTGCCCTCTTCCTTGCGGCCTGTTCCACCACCTCCGCCATCCCCGACGACGAACAGCTCTACGTGGGCATCGACAAGATAACCTACAACGACGACCCCTCACGCACCCGCAAGAAAGGCGGCCGCGACTCCGTGGGCGTCATCACCGCCGTGAGCCATGCCGTGGAAGCCGTGAACGACGTGCTCAAAGGCGGCAGCGTGAGCCGCGTGACGGACATGCTTTCCCAAAACAAGAAAGACCTCACCAAAGCCGAACGCAAGGCTTTGCGCGAAGAGCAGAAAAAGACCGAAGCCGACTTCGCCACCGCCAAGACCGAAGTGGAGGCCGTGCTCGCCTATCCGCCCAACAACGCCCTCTTCGGTTCGTCCTACTACCACTCGCCGCTGCAGATAGGCTTGTGGATGCACAACGCTTTCTACAACAGCCAGAGCGGACTGGGCAAATGGCTCTTCAACCACTTCGGCACCGACCCCGTGCTCGTGAGCAGCGTCAGTCCCGAAATGCGTGCCAAGGTGGCCACCAACACGCTCCACAACTACGGCTACTTCCACGGCACGGTGGGTTACGACGTGGTCACGCAGAGCAACAAGAAAAAGGCCAAGGTGGGCTATCAGGTCCATGCCGGACAACTCTATCGCCTCGACTCCGTGGCTTACCTCAACTATCCCGCCTCCATCGACTCCACCCTCCGCGCCCACGCCTCCGAGCGTTTGCTGAAGAAGGGCGACGCCTTTAGCGTGGTGAACCTCTCCAACGAGCAGACCCGCATAGAAAGTCTGCTGCGCGAGAACGGCTACTACTTCTTCAATGCCGCCTACACCACTTTCCGCGCCGACACCGTTCAGCGCCCCAACTACGTACAGCTCCAGGTGCTGCCCACCGAAGGACGGCCCGAGCGCGCCGACCATCCGTGGTACGTGGGCCGCGTGTATGTGAGCGTAAGAAATTCCGACCAGTCGGCCCTCGACAATTCGTTCGACGACCGCAACTATACGTTTCAGTTCTCCGGAAAGAAACTTCCCCTTCGTGCCAGCATGTGGCGTCACGCCATTGCCCACCGCACGGGTGAACTCTACCGCCTCACCGACCAGAAGAACACGCTGACCAAACTCGGTGAGATGGGTGTGCTCAGCCAGATGGACGTCAACTACGTGGCGCACGACACCACCTCCACTTGCGACACCCTCGACGTGGTGGTCACTGCCGTGATGGACAAACTCTACGACAGTACGTTTGAAATGAACGCCACCATGAAGAGCAACCAGCAGGTGGGTCCCGGCGTTTCGTACGAACTGGCCAAACGCAATGCCTTCCGCGGCGGCGAGAAAGTAAGTTTCAAACTCTTCGGCTCCTACGAATGGCAGACAGGCACGGGCGGTTCGCACAGCCGCAACTCGCTGCTCAACTCCTACGAGATAGGTACGCAGCTGGCACTGAAATTTCCCCGTTTCATGTTTCCCGGCATCAGTCACCGCAAGAAGCGTTTCCCCTCTTCCACACAGTTTGCCCTCGATGCCGACTGGAAAAACCGCTCCAAGTTCTACAACATGGTAAGCATGGGCCTCGGCGTCACCTACAACTGGTATAAGAAGGAAACCCTCAAGCACGAACTCAACCTTTTCAGTTTGGAGTTTGACAAACTCAACCACACCACCGCCGCTTTCGACTCCATCATGAACGCCAATCCCGCACTCTACGTGTCCATGCGCAACCAGTTCGTGCCCTCCCTTTCCTACACGCTCACCTACCAAACCCCTTCCGGCACTGCCAATCCCCTTTGGGTGCAGGTGACCGCCAAGGAAGCCGGCAACCTCACCTCCGCCTGCTATGCCGCAGCGGGCAAGAGCTTCACCGAACGCGACAAAAACCTCTTCGGCAATCCGTTCGCCCAGTTCGTGAAAGTGACGGCAGAAGTGCATAAAGTGTTCCGCCTCAGTCCGACGATGAACATCGCCACGCGTTTCTTCGGCGGTGTGGCCTATGCCTACGGCAACAGTTCGAGTGTGCCCTACGCCGACCAGTTCTACGTGGGCGGTGCCAACAGCATCCGCGCCTTCACCGTGCGTTCCATCGGTCCGAGTTCGTACCGAGCCGCAAACTCCCGCTACTCCTACATGGACCAGACCGGCGACATCAAGCTCGAAGCCAATGCCGAACTTCGTGCCAAACTTTTCGGCGACCTCCACGGAGCGGTCTTCCTCGATGCCGGCAACGTATGGCTCATGCGCAACGACCCCCAACGTCCCGGTGCACAGCTCACCGCTTCCACGCTCAAAAACATTGCCCTCGGCACCGGCGCTGGCATCCGCTACGACCTCGACTTCCTTGTGCTCCGTTTCGACGTCGGCATCGCCCTCCACGCCCCTTACCAAACCTCCAAGTCGGGTTTCTACAACATCGAGCGCTTCAAGGACGGCCTCGGCCTCCACTTCGCCATCGGCTATCCGTTCTGATTGGCCCATGGGGGCGTTAGCGCATGGGGGCGAACGATGGGGGCGAAGTCTCCTGACTTCGCGTTCTACACGGCCAGCGTCTTCTATGGGGGCGACGATTGAATCGTCGCGCTCTACACGGCTCGCATCCTTAATCAATGCGACGTTTAAAACGTCGCCCCCATATGCGGCGCAGCTCGCTTCGCCCCAATCCACCGCACATATTACAACAAACAGCATCCCCGCTTCGGACTTTATCAACGTCCAAAGCGGGGATGCGTGTATATCAAAAAGTGCCCCACAGAAAGAAAGAGAAGAGAGAGATAATAGAGATTGGATGTGGGGCACCCCGACGAAAGTTCGTCGGTTTTTGGGAGTTTTTTATTGTGCTTCTCCGTTACTTGCAAAGTAACGGACAAACTTTTTGTGCCGCAAAAATAGCGAAAATAACATTGGTATACCATAGAGCGCTCGTTTTTTCTTCTTTTGTGCGCCATTTAACTTTTTATGTAAGGTTGTGAGGATATGAAAACAGGGGAATGCGCCCTCTATGGGGGCGAGCTCTCCTGAGCTCGCTTGAGCGAGAAAGCATTATTAAAGTTACCTTACCTCGTATAAGCGAGCTCGGGAGAGCTCGCCTCCATAGAGGGCGCAAATTTCACGAAAAGTCCGTTACTTTGCAAGTAACGGAAACTTTCACAATCCTCCTTCCCCGATTTTCTTCTTTTTCCGCACTGAATTTACTGTATTTTCCCCAATTTAGTGTTTGAATACGTTGTGCGTTATAAAAATATGTTCGTAACTTTGCATACGCAAGCATGAACCAGCCATGAGATTGTAGCCGTACGTAGAAGTTGTTGAGATGCGGAACGCAAGTTTCAGAAAGTACACCATGTTGAAAAACGTACGGTCAAAGTAATGGATGAACCCACATGATTGCTGTGCTGACACTACCATAAATAGGTACAAGAATTCGGAATCCAGCCGCGCCTACGCTGCGCCAAGAAAAGAACTCCCCATCTGTACAAGCCGAGAACATCTCCATTAACGCACTTACACACAACAGGCACGTGCCAATGGCATGATGCCCCCTACAGAACACCCGTCAGCACAAGAGAGCGAAAAAAACATTTGGAAATTAATGCATAGGACTTATGCACGACAACTTGAATTCAGAACACATTCTCCGATATAGTACACTGCTCAGTGAACTTATCCTCATGAATTTGCTCATTCTCCTTTTCGTGAAGCTCGACTGGTATTGCCCGGGTTCACACAAGGCATTGCTGCAAACGATTGTGGTAAGCACACTCAGCTATACGGTATGCAACATAGGCAGCGGGGTTGTAACCCACTTGCCCTGGTCGCGCGCCGACCAGGTCATCAAGCACGTGTTGCGCAACGTACTTTGCTTCGCCGTGTTGCAGTCGCTGCTCAACATGGCGCTGATGGTGCGCCCGTGCCATACCTGGAGCTACATACTCTTCTACATCTTACTCCTTGGCGTGGTGATGGGCTGTCGTATGGTGTGGCGCCGTTCACTGCAGATGTGGAGAAAGAAATCGTCACATCTTTGCAAAGTGGTCTTCGTAGGACCGCTCGACAATGCGCGCGAACTCGTCACCAACATGTTCAACACCGCAAGCGGCTATAAACTGGTAGGTTATTTCGCCGACGACGAAGACCCCGGTGCGAAAAGTCACGGCGTGGCTTACCTCGGGCTTCCCTCCGAAGCTCCGCAATGGGTGGTGAACCACAACGAAGAACTCCACGAACTCTACTGCACGCTCTCTTCGCAGCGCCAGGAAGGTGCCGCCATTCTCAGAGCTTGCGAGAACCACCTCGTCCGCTTCTTCGTCATTCCCAGCGCTCGTTCGTACATGAACCACCGCATGAATTTCGACACGAAGTTCAATGTGCCCGTGCTCAGCCTTCGCAACGAGCCTCTCGCCGAATGGGGCAACCGCGCCTTCAAGCGGATGTTCGACCTCGTGTGCTCCATCATATTCCTCTGCACCGTTTTCCCCTTCCTCTATATCATTCTCGGCACCGCCATCAAACTCAGTTCGCCCGGTCCCATCTTCTTCAAGCAGAAACGAAGCGGACAGGACGGCCGCGAATTCTGGTGCTACAAGTTCCGCTCCATGCGCATGAACAAGGACAGCGACAACGTGCAGGCCACGAAGGACGACCCGCGAAAGACCCGCATCGGCGAGTTTATGCGCCACACCAACCTCGACGAATTCCCGCAGTTCATCAATGTGCTGCGTGGCGAGATGAGTTTGGTCGGTCCGCGTCCCCACATGCTCAAGCACACCGAGATGTACTCCAAGGCCATTGACAAGTACATGGTGCGCCACTTCGTAAAACCCGGCATCACGGGTTGGGCGCAGGTCACCGGCTACCGCGGCGAAACGCGCGAGCTTTGGCAAATGGAAGGCCGCGTGGAAAAAGACATCTGGTACATTGAGCACTGGAACTTCGGTCTCGACATCTACATCCTTTACTTGACATTCTACAATGTAGTCAGGGGCGACAAGAGCGCCTATTGACAAAGCAAATGCAGGCACTGCCGCCAACTCTGAGAGTCGGCGGCGGTGCTTTTTCGTGCTTCTCAACCGAAATGCATCTAAACTGAAATGCATCCCAACCGAAATGCTTCTCAACCAAAATGCCTACCTTTGCACGCAAAGTACCATTCTTCCCATGACACTACACATCATTTGCGCGTTGACGGAAAACAGCGCCATAGGAAACAAAGGCGGACTCCTTTATTATCTTCCCGCCGACCTCAAGCATTTCAAACAGCTCACCACCGGCCATACCGTGCTGATGGGCCGCAAGACGTTCGAGTCGCTCCCCAAGGGCGCACTCCCCAACCGCCGCAACGTCGTCATCACCCGACAGGCGGACTTCACCGCTCCCGGCATTGAAGTGTTTCATTCCTTCGAGGACGCCCTTGAAGCCTGCCGCATGGACGACGACGTCTTCGTCATTGGCGGAGAAAGTGTCTACGAAGCCGCACTCCCTGTGGTCGACCGCCTTTGCCTTACCCACGTTCATGCCGCCCCCGATGAGGCCGACACGTTCTTCCCCCATTGGGACCGCACCGATTGGCTCGTAGAAAGCGAAGAGCACCACGAGCCCGACGAGCGCAACCTCCAAGCCTATACTTTTGTCAACTATAAACGCAAACCGTAAATGCGACGCATTTTCTCCGTCCTCGTTTCTGCCCTTTTCGTACTCTCTGCTGCGGCACAGGACAAGACCGTGCAAATCTCTTTTATAGAAACGACGGACGTTCACGGAAACTATTTCCCTTACGACTTCCTCAATGCCCGTCCCGGCAGCGGAAGCATGGCTCGCATCACCTCCTATGTCAACGCCCAGCGCAAGCAGAAAGGTGACGACCGCGTGGTGCTTCTCGACAACGGCGACATTCTTCAGGGACAGCCGCCCGCTTACTACTACAACTACATAGACACCCGCAGCACCCACCTCTGTGCCGACATCCTCAACTTCATGCGTTACGATGCCGTCGCTGTGGGCAACCACGATGTGGAAACCGGCCACGACGTGTACGACCGCTGGATAAGCCAGTGCAAAATGCCTGTGCTCGGAGGCAATGCCGTGGTGACCGCTACGGGAAAACCTTATTGGAAGCCCTACACCATTATAGAACGCCAAGGCGTGAAGATTGCCGTGTTCGGAATGATTACCCCCGGTATCCCCATGTGGCTTCCCGAAAAACTCTGGAGCGGACTGCGCTTTGACGATATGGCCCAAACCGCCCGTCGCTATATGCCCGAGATGCGGAAAAAAGCCGACGTGGTAATCGGACTTTTCCACTCCGGCGTAGGCGACGGCAAGGACACGGAAAAGGCAGAGGACGCTACCTTATATGTAGCGCAGAGCGTGCCCGGATTTGACGTCGTCTTTTGCGGACACGACCACAGGCGTGCCGACCGTGTGGTTGTCAATACCGCCGGCGACTCCGTTTACGTGCTCAATCCCGCCGCCAACGCACAAGCTGTGGCGCAGGCCGACCTGACGCTCGTGTATAAAAACGGAAAACTCGCCCAGAAACGGGTGGCGCATTCCCTTGTGGACATCACCGCAGAAACTCCCGATGAAGAATTCATGCAACGCTTCAAGGCGCAGTACGACAGCGTGCGCCAATTTACTGCGGACGAAATAGGTGAGAACGAAACCGCCATGGAAACGCTCCCCGCCTTCTTCGGTCCGTCGGCGTTCATCGATTTCATCCACCAGATGCAACTCTCCATCTCAGGAGCCGAAATAAGTTTTGCCGCCCCGTTGGCCTTCGACGCAGCCATTCCCGAGGGGAAAATCCACGTGAGCGACATGTTCAACCTCTACCGCTACGAAAACCAACTTTATGTGATGCAGTTGAGCGGTCAGGAGATAAAGGACTACCTTGAGTATTCCTACGCCGGATGGACGCAGCAGATGACGTCCGCTTCGGACCATTTGTTGCTCTTCCGCCCCAATGCCGAAAAACTCTCCGATCCCTGGCAGCGTCTGCAAACGCCCAGTTTCAATTTCGACTCGGCAGCGGGAATCCTCTACACCGTGGACGTCACCAAACCCCGCGGACAGAAAATTACCGTTACGGGCATGGCCGACGGACGGCCTTTCGACTTGAAAGCCAACTACCGCGTCGCCGTCAACTCCTACCGCGGCAACGGCGGCGGAGGCCTCCTTACCCAAGGAGCCCATATCCCCGAAAGCGAACTTCCCAAACGCATCCTCTGGAGTACGGACAAAGACCTTCGCTTCTATCTCATGACCGCCATCCGTCAAATGGGAACCATCAGTCCGCAACCCCTCAACCAATGGAAGTTCATCCCCGAAGACTGGGCGCAACAGGCCAAACTCCGCGATGCACTTCTTCTGAAATAAAGCCTTCCGTTTTGAAACAATATCTCGACCTCCTTCAGCGCATTCTCGACGAAGGTGCTGTGAAAGACGACCGCACGGGTACGGGCACGAAGAGCGTGTTCGGCCATCAGATGCGCTTTAATCTTGAGGACGGCTTTCCCCTCCTCACCACCAAGAAACTCCATTTGAAGTCCATCATCTACGAACTCCTTTGGTTCCTCAAAGGCGACACCAACGTGCATTATCTGCAGGACCACGGTGTGCGCATTTGGAACGAATGGGCTGACGAGCAGGGCGAACTCGGTCCTGTATACGGCTATCAGTGGCGCTCGTGGCCCGACTACAACGGCGGACACATCGACCAAATCAGCCAAGTGGTGGACCAAATCAAGAACAATCCCAACTCGCGCCGAATCATCGTAAATGCATGGAACGTGGCTTGCGTGAACGACATGAATTTGCCGCCTTGCCATCTTCTCTTCCAATTTTATGTGGCAGACGGACGCCTCTCGCTGCAACTCTACCAGCGTTCGGCCGACACGTTCCTCGGCGTGCCGTTCAACATTGCCAGCTACGCCCTGCTCCTTCAAATGATGGCGCAGGTGACCGGCCTTCGTGCCGGCGACTTCGTACATACTACGGGCGACACCCATCTTTATCTCAACCATCTCGAACAGGCGCGTCTGCAGCTCACACGCACGCCCCGTCCGTTGCCCAAGATGAGGCTCAATCCCGACGTGAAGTCCATCTTCGACTTCCAGTACGAGGACTTCCAACTTGAAGACTACGACCCGTGGCCACATATTCCGGCCAAGGTGTCCGTGTAGTTTCATCCCTTTCCATTTTCTCCTTCATGCAAATACCTTCCGACTTTCTTGCCGAAATGGAGCAGGCCCTCGGTAAGGCTGAGGCCGAAGCCCTTTGCCGCAGTCTTGCCGAAACTTCCCCCTCGGTGAGCGTTCGTGTCAATCCTTCCAAACGTCCTTCCGCCCTTCCTGCCGAAACCGACGAACAGGTGCCTTGGTGCGACAACGGCGTATATCTCAAATCGCGCCCCTCCTTCACTGCCGACCCGTTGCTCCATGCCGGTTGCTACTATGTGCAGGAAGCCTCGTCCATGTTTGTGGAACAGGCTTACCGCACCATAGCGGACGACTTCGTGCCCCAGCGGATGCTCGACCTTTGCGCAGCCCCCGGCGGCAAAAGCACTCTTTGGCGCAGTTTGCTCCCCGACGGCGCCTTGCTCGTAGCCAACGAACCCATTCGGCAGCGTGCCCAGATTTTGGCCGAGAACCTTACGAAGTGGGGGCAACCCGATGTGGTTTGCACCTCGGCCTATGCAGCAGACTTTGCGCCCCTCGTTTCGTTTTTCGACGTGGTGGCCGCCGACGTGCCCTGTTCGGGAGAAGGAATGTTCCGCAAGGATGAAGGCGCCGTAGCAGAATGGAGCCGCGAAGCCGTAGTGGCTTGCGCCGAGCGCCAGTGGAGCATCGTGTCCGACATCTGGCCCGCGCTGCGCCAAGGCGGATATTTGGTTTACAGCACCTGCACGTTCAACCGCGAGGAGAACGAACACATGGTCCAGCGCATCTGCAAAGAACTGGGTGCCGAACTCGTGCCCGTTCCCGTGAAGGAAGAGTGGGGGATAAGCGGCGACACAACCGGCGCAGCACTTCCCGTTTACCACTTCTTCCCCCATAAAACCAAGGGCGAAGGACTCTTCCTCGCTTTGCTGCGCAAAACGGCCGAAAGTCCGCTTCCCCGAAGCGAAAAGAAACGCAAGGGCCGCAACGCACTGCCCGGTCGTGTGCAGAATGCCGCAAAAGTAGCGCCGTGGCTCGCCGACGACAAGCATTTCAAAATACTCCGTCCCGATGAGGCCCATCTTATTGCCGTTCGCGAAACGCTTGCCGACGACGTGATGCGCATTTGCAGCACCGTCCGTGCCCTGACAGCCGGCGTGATGCTGGCAGAAGAAAAGGGAAAGAAACTCATTCCGCAGCATGCCCTCGCCCTTTCTTTGGCGCTTCGCAACGGTGCGTTCCCCAAAGCCGAACTCACCCGCGACGAAGCGCTCTCCTATCTCCGCCGCGAGGTGTTGACGCTCAGCGCCGACGTTCCCCGTGGCTATGTGCTCGCCACGTATGAAGGCCATCCCCTCGGTTTCCTCAACAATCTCGGAAGCCGTGCCAACAACCTCTATCCGCAGGAGTGGCGCATTCGCAATTTGTAATTTTGCCCGCAAATCCTTTGAATGGCGGAACAATTCGCACAAACGGCCACTTTTTCAGTGCGCTTTTCCTTATGTACAAGAGATTTCTTACCTTTGTACGAAATTATTTTAACAACTATCGCATGACATTTTCCCTTCGAAAAGCAAACAGACTGATAGTCCTCCTTGTGCTTCTCTTCGCAACGCTGGCAGCCCGTGCCGACAAAGCGCGCTTCACGCTCGTAATTGATGCAGGCCATGGCGGACACGATGCCGGAGCCGTAGGTTCTTTTTCGAAGGAGAAAACCATCAACTTGAACGTAGCGTTGGCTTTCGGCCATCTCGTGGAGGTCAATTGCCCCGACGTGAAAGTCATCTACACCCGTAAGACCGACGTGTTCATCCCCCTGCAGAAGCGTGCCGACATAGCCAACAGCAACAAGGCCGACCTTTTCATTTCCGTCCATACCAATGCCCTTCCTAACGGACGCATTGCTTACGGTTCCGAAACCTATTCGCTCGGTATGGCCCGCGCCAGTGCCAACCTTGAAGTGGCCAAGCGCGAAAACTCCGTCATCATGCTCGAGAACGACTACAAGCGGACGTACGAAGGTTTCGATCCCAACAAAGCCGAGAGCTACGTCATCTTCGAACTCATGCAGGACCGCTTCATGAAGCAAAGCGTGGAGTTGGCACGCTGCATCCAGTTGCAGTACGCCAGTGCCGGCCGACAGGACAAGGGCGTGCACCAAGCCGGATTTCTTGTGCTTCGCAACACCTCCATGCCAGCGGTGCTTACCGAACTCGGCTTCATCAGCACCCCGGCCGAAGAACAGTATCTCAATTCGCAACGGGGCGTGGAAGAACTCAGCCGCAGCATTTACAACGGTTTCCTCAACTATCGCCGCAAGCACGACAAGTCCGCCCATGACCTCCCCGCCAATCTTCCCACGAAGGTCAATGCCGACCAGCAGAGCGCACCTACCGCCAATGCCGCCGCCCCCTCTTCCGGGGAAATGGAAGTGGTGCCCGTGAAGGTCACTCCCACTGCCCAGTTGGTGGCTCAAACTTCCAACGAGAAGAACGAAAGTCCTGCGGCCGAAGCATCTACTTCTGTAAAAGTACAAACCGAAGAGGCCGCTCCCGCAGCAACGGTAAAGGCTGCAGCCGCTCCCAAACAAACCGCCTCTTCCGCTTCGAAGACTGCCGCATCCAAGAAAAAGACAACGGCAGAAAAGACGAAGGCAACCGAAGATACGAAATCCAAAACCAAGGCTGCCGACAACAAGTCAAAGGCCGACACCAAGGCGAAGGCTTCCGACAGCAAAACCAAGGACGCCGACAACAAGAAAAAGCCCGAAACCACCAAGGCTGACAAATCTACGACAAAGGCGGACAAGTCTACCTCTAAGGCGGACAAGTATACCGCTAAAACCGACAAGCCTGCTGCCAAAACCGACAAGACTACGGCAAAGGACAAGAAGGCTTCCGCAACGGACAAGGCTTCTTCCAAGTCGCAGACGGCCAAGAGCAAAGTCAGCTACCGCATACAGGTCGGCGCCGGTAAGAAAGAAATAGCCACATCCGACCCGCAGTTTAAAGGCTTGAGCGTAACGCGTGTAAAGGAAGGCACGATGTACAAATATTTCTACGGAACGTACACCTCCTATGCCTCCGCCCAGCAAGCCCTGCGCACCGTAAAGGCCAAACTGCCAGCTGCCTACATCGTAGCTTACCTCAACGGCAAATCCGTTTCCGTTTCCGAAGCCCGCAGTGCCGAGGCCGCAAAATAACTATCCACAACAGCAACAACCTCGTGTGCGAGAGTGTCTGCGCCACAGCAAAAACTTCGCTTGCGCCGCACATTCCGTCACACACAAGAGAATAGATTTTTTATGAAGAAAGAAGTGAAAATTGCCATTACGGCAGTCATCGCACTGGTCCTCCTTTTCATCGGACTCAATTTCCTCAAAGGCATCAATGTGTTCAAGCCCATGAATGCCTACTACGTGAAGTTCAAGGACATTGCCGGCCTTTCCGTTTCGAATGCCGTCTATGCCAACGGCTATCCCGTGGGAACGGTGCGCTCCATCGATTACGACTACAACCGCGGGGAAAGCGTGGTGGTCTGCATTGAACTCAACGACGAGATGAAAGTGCCCAAGGACACCCGTGCCGAGCTTGAAAGCCAGCTTATGGGCGGTGTGAAACTCTCGCTCGTGCTCGGCCCCAATCCTGTAAATTGCCTTGAACAGGGCGACACCATCTTGGGCGGCATGCACCAGGGCGCCATTGACAAACTTGAGGCATTGGTGCCTACGCTTGAGCAGATTATGCCCAAGATTGACTCCATCCTCACCAACGTGAACCGCCTTACCGGCGACCCCGCTTTGGCCACCACGCTCCAGAACGCAGCAGCCATCACCACCGACCTCCGTGCCTCGGCTTCCGAACTCAACACGCTTATGCATAAGGACGTGCCGCAGATGCTCGGCCATCTCAACCGCACCAGCGAGAACGCTGAAAAACTTTCCGGCAACCTTGCCAATCTCGATGTGCAGTCTACGCTCAACAGCGTGAACGAAACGCTCCAGAGCGCACACGCCCTTTCCGACCGCCTTGGCGGTGTGGCCACCACGCTCGACACCAAACTCAGCAGCACCGACAACACGCTCGGACTCTTCCTCAACGACCGCGGTGTCTACGACAAACTCAACTCCACCATGGGCAGTGCCGACAGTCTGCTCAAGGATTTGAAGGAACATCCCAAGCGCTACGTCCACTTCTCCGTTTTCGGAAAGAAAGACAAGTAAAATATACGCACACTCTTGTGCCACGAATCCCATTTCGCCCCCGTGCGCGGACTTTCGGTCTGTTCATGGGGGTGACTTTTAAATATATATAGACAGAACGCAAATACTCCCACACCTATGAAACTCATTTATTTCCACGGCTTCGCCTCTTCCGGTGCGAGCGGCACGGTGCAGTTGCTTCGCAAAATGCTCCCTTCGGCAGACATCATAGCGCCCGACATCCCCGTCGACCCTCAAGAAGCCCTTCCCTTCCTTCAGAATCTTGTTGAAGACGAACAGCCCGACGTGATTGTCGGCACCAGCATGGGCGCAATGTACGCCCAGCAAATGCACGGCCACCTTCGTGTTTGCGTCAATCCCGCCTTCCGCATGTCCACCATGAGCAAGGTGCTCCACACCGGCACGCACAAATGGCTCAACGGCCGCAAGAACAGCGAAAAGGAGTTCAAGATAACCAACGAAACCATCCAGCACTTCAACCAAATGGAGCGCAAGCAATTTGAAGGCATCACCCCCGACGACAAGGAACTCTGCTACGGCCTTTTCGGCATCAACGACGCCACGGTCAATTCCGCCAACACCTACACCCTTTTCACCAAATACTACACCCATGCCGAACGCTTCGAGGGCGAACACCAGCTCAACGAGAAAGTCCTCCGCAAAGTGTTGCTCCCCCTTCTGAAAAAACTCCTCGGCAGCAAATACGACGAAGCCGAAAAGGAACCCCTGCCCGACTATATGAAGTGGCAATGATGTCGTTTACACAGAGGGAATGACCTTGGGCAGATTCAGCTCCTCACAAATACAACGACAGCCGAACGGCAATGCGGCAGCGCTCCAAAGCCGACCGTGCAAATTATCTGCCCACCCAACGCGTTGGGCTCGCAGAAAGTTTTTTGCATCTGTTTGCAGAGAAAGAAAGGGTAGGGCTGTTCATCAATTATTGCCGCTTTTCTCGCGCGCATGCGCGCGTATGAAAAGGCTTTTTTGTCTTGCGCATTCTATGAGCGACGTTGTTCGCCCTCTATGGA
>CAVCAV010000035.1:0-18206 GCA_963600165.1 Christensenella sp. UBA1685
ATGGTCCCTTCGTCTATCGGTTAGGACGAGAGATTTTCATTCTCTAAAGAGGAGTTCGACTCTCCTAGGGACTACTAAATAAAAAAGAAAAATCAATAATGGCAAACCACAAATCATCTGTAAAAAGAATTCGTCAGACGGCGTCTCGCAGACTGCACAACAGATATTACGCTAAGACCATGCGTAACGCAGTACGTAAGCTCCGTGCTACGACTGACAAAGCAGCTGCCGTAGAACTTCTGCCGAAGGTGCAGAAGATGCTGGACAAGCTCGCCAAAAACAACCTCATCCACAAGAACAAGGCTTCCAACATTAAGAGCAGCGTTATGACTCACGTCAACAAGCTCGCCTAAGCCTAAAGGTTGTAAATAAAGAAATTCAAAAAGCTCCTTGCACATCGCAGGGAGCTTTTTTCGTAAGCGATGGGGCGAGCTATGGGGGCGAACGATGGGGGCGAGGTCTCCTGACCTCGCTTAAACGAGTATGGTAACTTTTTACAATGAATGTGTTTCGCGCATGTTTCGCGCATGTTTCGCGCATGTTTCGCGCATGCGAGCTCGGGAGAGCTCGCCCCCATCGTTCGCCCCATAGTTCGCCCCCTTCTCCTCAAACCTTAAAAATACGTGACTTTTTCGTAACTTTGTCCCACAAAAGCAAAGGGCAAGTGCCCTACCACACACCAACACACCCGTTTTATGGCTCAGAAACCCAGCATTCCCAAAGGCACACGCGACTTCGGTCCCGTAGAAATGGCGCGCCGCAACTACATATTCAACACCATCCGTGAAGTTTATGCCCTTTACGGCTTCCGCCAAATTGAAACGCCCGCCATGGAGAACCTCTCCACCCTTATGGGCAAATATGGCGAAGAAGGCGACAAACTCCTCTTCAAAATATTGAACTCCGGCGACTTCAAGCACGGCGCAACTACGGAAGAATATTCCGAAAAAACTTCCGCACAGCTCGCTTCGCGTTTCTCCGAAAAAGGTCTCCGCTACGACCTCACCGTGCCATTCGCACGCTACGTCGTGCAGCACCGCGATGAGCTTCAGATGCCTTTCAAGCGCTACCAGATTCAGCCCGTGTGGCGTGCCGACCGTCCGCAGAAAGGCCGTTACCGCGAATTCTATCAGTGCGACGCCGACGTAGTGGGTTCCGACTCGCTACTCAACGAAGTTGAACTCATGCAGATTGTCGACGAAGTGTTCACCCGCTTCGGCATCCGTGTTTGCATCAAGATCAACAACCGCAAAATCCTCACCGGCATTGCCGAAACCATCGGTGCCGCCGACAAGATTGTGGACATCACCGTGGCCATCGACAAACTCGACAAAATCGGTCTCGACAAGGTCAACGAAGAACTCCGTGCCGTAGGTCTCAACGAAGCTGCCGTTGAAAAACTCCAGCCCATCATCGCCCTTTCCGGTACGAACGAGGAAAAACTCGCCACCATGCGCGAAGTGCTCGCTTCGAGCGAAACGGGACTCAAAGGCGTTGACGAAGTGGCTTTCGTGCTCAATGCCCTTAAAGCAAGCGAGCTCCGCAACGAACTTGAGCTCGACCTCACACTTGCCCGCGGCCTTAACTACTACACCGGCTGCATTTTTGAAGTCAAAGCGCTCGACGTACAGATCGGCTCCATCACCGGCGGTGGCCGTTACGACAACCTCACCGGCATATTTGGTCTGCCCGGCTTGAGCGGCGTAGGCATCAGTTTCGGTGCCGACCGCATCTACGACGTCCTCACCCAGCTCGACCTCTATCCCGCCGAAACCAATTCCGGCGCACGTCTGCTCTTCATCAATTTCGGTGAAAAGGAAGCCGCCCACTGCCTCCGTCTCGCCGCTGTCGTCCGCAAAGCCGGCATTTCCGCAGAAGTTTACCCCGACAGCGTGAAGATGAAAAAGCAGATGAGCTACGCCAATGCCCATCAGGTGCCCTTCGTAGCCCTCGTCGGCGAAACCGAAATGGCCAACGGCACCGTTTCTCTCAAAAACATGACCACCGGCGAGCAGAACGAAGTGACTGTCGACCAGCTCATCGAAGCGGTGAAATAAAACGTTCGTCGCATTTATTTAATTTAGTGATATAAAAACATTTGCGCGATTTTATGCGCGGCGAGTGGCCTTACAGGCCGCTCGCCGCACAAAATATACGCAGGAAACTCCGCAACTTATATTGTTTGTATATTACTTAAATCGTCCGCAGATTGAAAGCATAGGCGCTCAAGCTGCGGACGTTTCACAATAAGTCCTCTTCTCCTATGGATACCAATCAAAACCCCTCTGCGCCTGCTGCCGGCGCTACGCCCGAACCCGAAGTGCTCTCCTATTTCGAGGAAGTGAACCGCATGTACACCATGCGCGAAGCTATCGACGAGGCCAAGCGTTGCCTTCACTGCAAGGTGCCTCAGTGCAAGAAGGGCTGTCCCATCGAAAACAATATTCCCGACTTCATCCATGCGCTCTCCATGGGCAACATGGGCGAAGCTATGAACGTGCTGCACGAAAAAACGAACCTTCCCGCCATATGCGGCCGCGTCTGCCCGCACGAAAAGCAGTGCGAAGGCCACTGCGTGCTTGGCAAGAAGGGTCGTCCCGTGAGAGTGGGCAAACTGGAGAGTTTCATTGCCCAGTTCGACGCCGAAATGCATCTCACCCACGAACGTCTGGCCGAAAAAACGCGCGGAAAGGTGGCCGTTATCGGTTCAGGTCCTGCCGGACTCACCGTGGCAGGCGACTTGGCGCGACAGGGTTTCCACGTCACTATCTTCGAAGGACAGGCCGAGCTCGGCGGTGTGCTTATGTACGGCATTCCCGAGTACCGTCTGCCGAAGAGCGTGGTGCGAAATGAGGTGGAAAAGATAGAAGCCCTTGGCGTGAACTTTGTGCGCAACTGCCTCGTGGGCGCTCCCGAGTCCGGCGTCACCATCGACAGCCTTTTTGCCGATGGATTCGACGCTATTTTCATGGCTACGGGTACAGCGCTTCCCCAAAATCTCAACGTTCCAGGTGCCGACCTCAAACGTGTGACGCAGAGTACCGACTTTCTCCACAACGTAAACGCTTTCGTGGAAGGCGTGCTTCCCCGCGAGATGGTGCCCTTGCGCGAAGGCGATAAAGTAGCCGTCATCGGCGCGGGAAATGTGGCGATGGATGCGGCCCGTACGGCGCGTCGTTTGGGCGCTGACGTCACCGTCATCTACCGTCGTACGCAGGCCGACATGCCCGCCAACCAGAGCGAATATGAAGAAGCCGTGGCTGAGGGCGTGAAATTCATGTGGCAGACCAACTCCCTCGAGTTTTTGGGCAATGCCAAAGGCCGTGTGCGTGCCATCCGCCTTTCCACGCCCGAGGGCGAACGCATTGAAGAGTTCGGCCGTGTGTTCCTCGCCATAGGTTCGCGTCCTGCCAACCGCATTGTGAGCACCACCACGGGCATCGACACCGACGAGAAAGGTTACGTCATTGTCGGCGAACGTCCGATGGGCATGACCACCCGCCGTGGCGTGTTTGCCGGAGGTGACGTCGTCCATCGTCCGCAGACGGTGGTGCTTGCCATGAAAGCTGCTAAGGAAGTGGCTGTAGGCATTGCGCAGTATGTCGACGCCATCAAGCTGCTTGAAGATTGCGGCGTGCAGACAGGGGGGGTAATGTGCAAATAGTGATTTGATGTGCAAATGTGCAAATATGCAAATGTAGTATGCCTTGTATCGTTATAGAAGCGATGTAAAGCAAACTTCATTTGCACATTTGCACATTTGCACATTAGCGAAGCGTCACTTCTTCTTCAGCGCTGCAATATTCCGCAGCAAACCTTCAAATTTTGCCCGTTTCACCGCACTTTTTCTGAAAAGCTCCCTGTATTTTTCTACGGTGAGCGTTTGCCATTCTCGGGCTGTCATGTGCAGAATGGCTTCGCGCGGTTTCAGCTCGTCTATCGTGGTGTTCTGTGCAAAACGCACGTTCCACGGACACACTTCCGCGCAGCGGTCGCAGCCGTAAAAACAGTTTCCCATCTTCTCCCCGCAGTCGTCGGGAAGTTCCCCCCGGTTTTCTATTGTCAAATAAGAAAGGCAACGGCGCGCGTCGAGCGTACCGTCGCCTAAAAGTGCGTGGGCTGGGCAGGCGTCCACACAAGCGTGGCACGAACCGCAATGGCTTTCAGAAGCCTCGTCGTAGCGGTCCGCCTCGTGCGTGAGAATCAGTTCGCCCAAAAAGAAGTAGCTGCCGGCATGGGGAATAATCAGCTGCGAGTTGCGTCCGCGCCAACCCAGGCCGCAGCGCTGTGCCCAGTATTTCTCGTCAACGGGGGCAGTGTCTACAAAGCATCGTCCGTCGTTTCCCTCTTCCAATCCCAGTTCGGCCATCAGTTGCCGCAACATCTGTTTCACCACTTCGTGATAGTCCGTCCCGCGGGCGTAGCGAGCAATGCGTAAAACGTTTTCGGCGGTTTCATCGGACTTTTTTGCCGAATCCACCGCCGTTTCTGTGTAGTAGTTCACTGCCAACGACACCACAGTGCGCGCCCCTTCCACGAGCAACTGCGGATTGAGTTTCTTTTCCACGTTGCGGCTCAGGTATTCCATGTCCGCATTGCGGCCTTCGGCCAACCAGCGCAAGTATTCTTCCGCGCGTTCTTTGGCTACCGGCTCGGCAGGAGCCAGTCCGCAGGCGGCAAAACCCAGTTCCTTCGCCTTTGCTTTTATTTCGTCGGCACACAGTGTCATAAGCCTATGAGTAGATGAGCGTGGTGAGCCGGTCGGGACAGAATGCCTCTTCTGCCACGCGCTGGATGTCGTCGGCCGTGACGGCACGAATTCTCTCGCAGATTCTGTTGATGTCGCGGTGGCGGCCGTAGTGTGCAAACGTTTTGCCCATAGCAAGTGCATAGTTTTCCGAAGCGTCTGTGCTTATGCCAATCTGTCCGCAAAACTGTTTTTGCGCCTTGGCGAGCTGGGCGGCGGTGAGGGGCTTTTCCGCCAGGCGCTCCATTTCGCGCAGCACGCGCTTGCGACAACGCTCAATGTCGTGCTCGTCGCAACCGAAGTATACGTTCCAAAATCCCGAATCGGGATAAGCGTTGAGGTAACTGTCCACACTGTAGACCAGTCCCGCCTTCTCGCGCAGCGATACGTTGAGTCGCGACGTCATGCCCGGTCCGCCGAAAAGATTGTTGAGCAAAGCAAAAGCATAGTAACGCTCGTCTGTCGTGCTGCAAGCCGCGCCGCCCATCATCACATGGGCCTGGTGCGTACCTTTCTCCACGCGCCGCTCCTGTTTGGCGGTTGCGGGCTGCGGAAGGTTAAAGTCTGGCTTTTCTGCGGTGAAACCGGCAAAATCGGAAGCCGGAAGAAGTTTTTCGAGCGTCTTGACGGCTTTTTTGAAATCCACGTCGCCGTAGATGTAGAAAGCGCAGTGCCGAGGTTTGTACCAGATGTTCGTGAAGCGCAAAGCATCGGCCGTGGTGTATTGGCGCAAGCGTTCCGGCGTGCCCAGAATGTCCCTTCCGAGCTGCGTGCCGTTGAACATCGTGCTCTCAAATTCGTCGAAGATAAGTTCCGACGGCGAGTCGTGGTAACTCTCTATCTCGTCGCAAATCACCTCCACCTCCTTGTCAATCTCCCGTTGGGGATACGTGCTGTGGAACACTATGTCGGTGAGCAAGTCCGCCGCCCGTGAAAAATCCTCTTTCAGCACCATGGCATAGTAGACCGTTTCCTGTTTCGTGGTGTAGGCGTTGAGGTCGCCGCCCACACATTCCAGTCCGTTTGAAATCTGGAAAGCACGGCGGCGGTTGGTGCCTTTAAATGACATGTGTTCGATGAAATGCGCCATTCCATCGTCGTTTTTCTCTTCGTGGCGCGTTCCCGCACACACCACAATGCCGCAGTAAACAACGGCCGAGTCGCGGTGCTCGTGAATGACGCGCAGCCCGCAGGGAAGTTCGGCGGTCTGGTAATCGTAGCTTTTCATTTTCTGAAATATTTACCCACTACGGGAAGGTTCGACAAAGGAAAATCGTAGTGCACCGTATGAGCCACAAAGAGCACTACGCAAGCCGTGTTCACCAGCATGCGGAGCCAGAACTGCGCAATGTATGTTTCAGCGGCTTGCATCGCTGCGAAGAAGATAAGCGTGATGAGCACGTAGCCGCCGATGCTCTTGAGCGGATAGGCAATGGGATAGTAGCGCTGCCCGACGAAGTAGGAAAGCACCATGGCTGTGCCGTATCCGGCAAAACCTGCCCAGGCACACGCGATGTAGCCGTATTGCGGCACGAAAATCACGTTCACGGCAATCAGCACGGCGCAGCCGATGCCCGAGAACCATGCGCCCCAGATGGTGCGGTCGATAAGCTTGTACCAAAAACTCAGGTTGAAGTAGATGCCCATCAGAATTTCCGCCGCCATCACTATAGGCACCACGCGGAGGCCTTCCCAATAGTCGCGGCCGATGATGTGGCGCAGCACGTCGATGTAAGCCACCACCACGAGAAACGCCAGCAGCGTGAAGATGATGAAGTACTTCATGGCTGCGGCATACGTGGAGCGGTTGTCCTTCTCCTTGGCTTTGCCAAAGACAAACGGCTCGTAGGCGTAGCGGAAAGCCTGCGTGATCATCGCCATAATCATGGCAATCTTCGATGCCGCGCCGTAAATGCCGAGTTGCGCATGGGCGTCGGAACCTTTGTAGATGTAGGGGAAAAGAATCTTGTCGGCCGTCTGGTTGAGAATGCCGGCAATGCCCAGCACCAGAATGGGCCAGGAATAAGAAAACATGCGGCGCATGAGGCGCTTCGTTTCAGGCCACGAGGCAAACTTTCCGCAGAGGCCCTCTTTCAGCTCCTTGTAAAAACAAAGCGTGATGCTTGCCGTGCACGCCAGGTTGATGTAGAACGCATAACCCACGTCGTGGCCGTCGAGAAGGAGGTAATAGACAATGTTGAGCGCAATGTTGAGCACGATGAAGAGCAGCTTGAACGCAGCAAACTTCAGCGGGCGCTTCTTGTAGCGCAGATAGGCGAAGGGAATGCACTGGAACGCGTCGATGGCTACGGTGACGAACATCGTCCATACGTACGACGGATGGTCGGCATAGCCCATCGCCTCGCTCAGGGGACTGAGAAAGAGAAACACGAGCACCACAAACACCAGCGACGTGCAGCCCAC
The DNA here is from genome assembly GCA_963600165.1 of Christensenella sp. UBA1685. Taxonomy (GTDB): domain Bacteria; phylum Bacteroidota; class Bacteroidia; order Bacteroidales; family Bacteroidaceae; genus Alloprevotella. The sequence goes on from CAVCAV010000035.1 coordinate 7,172, forward strand.
CATGGCCAGTACCGTAGAATAGACCGTGCGTCCGTCCTCTTCTTCCTTGTTTACGAAGCGGAAGAAGGTGGTTTCCATGCCGTAGGTGAGAATAACGAGGAGCAGTGCGGTGTAGGCGTACATATTCGTAATCACGCCGTAGCCGCCGCTCGCAGCGCTTATCTTGGCCGTGTAGAGCGGAACAAGCAGGTAGTTGAGGAAGCGGCCGACGATGCTCGACATTCCGTAGATGGCCGTGTCTTTGGCCAACGATTTCATACTTGACATGCGTATGGTAGTTTTTGTAGGGGAAAAGTTATCCGAAGAAAAGGTAGCCGATGGCCACGGCGGCAATCACGCCGGCGAGGTCGGCAAGGAGGCCGCACGCTACGGCATGGCGTGTGCGCGAGATGCCCACCGAGCCGAAATAGACGGCCAGAATGTAGAACGTAGTGTCGGTGGAACCTTGGAAAATGCAACTCAAGCGGCCCACGAACGAGTCGGCGCCATAGGTCTGCATGGCATCTACCATCATGCCGCGTGCGCCGCTTCCCGAGAGCGGCTTCATAAGCGCCGTGGGCAGTGCGCCCACCCAGTCGGTGTTCATGCCCGAGAGCGAAACGAGCCATTTCACCGCATCGATGAGCCAGTCCATTGCCCCGGAAGCACGGAACACGCCGATGCTTACGAGCACTGCCACGAGATAAGGGATGATGCGCACGGCGGTTTCAAATCCGCCTTTCGCGCCTTCAATGAACGCGTCGTACACATTCACCTTCTTGCGTACGCCGGCGGCGATAAACGCCACGATGATGGTGAAGAGCATCACGTTGGCCGTAGTCGTTCCCACGGTGTTCATCATCGTGCTGTCGAGGCGGCTGAAGCCCCAAATGATGGCCGCCACCGCTGCGGAAAGTCCGCCGAGCGTGGCGAGCAGCACGGGTTGGAGCAGATTGATGCGCTGGTAGAGGCTCGTCACCACAATGCCCGCAAGCGTGCTGAAGAAGGTGGCGAGGAGAATGGGAATGAACACGTCCGTGGGCTGACCTGCGCCTTGCTGGGCGCGGTAGACCATGATGCTTACGGGGATGATGGTCAGTCCGCTCGTGTTGAGCACGAGAAACATAATCATGGGGTTGGAAGCCGTGTCCTTCTTCGGGTTAAGTTCTTGGAGTTTCTCCATTGCTTTAAGTCCGAGCGGTGTGGCGGCATTGTCCAGACCGAGCATATTGGCGGCAATGTTCATGAATATGTTGCCGTAAACGGGATTGCCTTTGGGGATGTCGGGGAAGAGACGGGTGAAAACGGGACTCAGCAGGCGCGCCATGGCATTGATGACGCCGCCTTTCTCGCCTATCTTCATCACGCCGAGCCAGAGCGAGAGCACGCCGGTGAGGCCGAGCGATATCTCGAACGCCGTCTTCGAGGTGTCGAACGTGGAGTCCATGATGGCGGGAAACACTTCCACGTCGCCGAAGAAGATGAGCTTCACAAGCGCTATGACGAAGGCAATGCCGAAAAATGCAATCCAAATGTAGTTGAGTACCATGCTTTTGCGGGTTTCTGCTTGAAGGAAAATGGGAAGCGTTGGCGTAGCGTCAGTTTCTCAGCATGGCGAGCGCCTTGTCCTCGGCGGCTTCCATTATTTCGCGTTCGCCAGGACCTTTGTCGTTGATGCCCACGAGGTGGAGAATGCCGTGGATGATGACGCGGTGGAGTTCTTCCTCGTAAGTTTTTCCGAAGAGTTCGGCGTTGGAGCGCACGGTGTCGAGACTGATGAAGAGGTCGCCGCTGAGCATGTCGCCTTCGCAGTAGTCGAAGGTGATGATGTCCGTGTAGTAGTCGTGCTGGAGATACTGTCGGTTCACTTCAAGAATTTTCTCGTCGTCGCAGAAAACGTAGGCCACTTCGCCCACGCGCTTGCCGTATGACGCCGCAACGGCACGAATCCACGCCGTGGTTTCGCGGTGAGGCACGGCGGGCATTTTTACGTTGATGGTGTTGTATGTGATCATGGGGAGGGGTTAATGTGCAAATGTGCAAATATGCAAATGTGCAAATGATGTGTGCCCACATCGTCAGTCAAACAAACTGGGCTGCGTGGGGTCTTGGCTGTACTGGCTGCGTCCGAGGTGTTTGTACGCCAGTTCCGTCACTTCGCGGCCGCGGGGTGTGCGGCGGATGAAGCCTTCTTTGATGAGGAACGGTTCGTACACTTCTTCCACCGTGCCGGCGTCTTCGCCGATGGCCGTGGCAATGGTCGTCACGCCCACGGGGCCGCCCTTGAACTTGTCGATGATGGTGAGGAGAATCTTGTTGTCAATCTCGTCGAGTCCGTATTTGTCTATGTTGAGCGCTTCGAGGGCGTAACGGGCTATTTCCGTGTCGATGCGTCCGTTGCCCTTCACTTGTGCAAAGTCGCGCACGCGGCGCAGCAGCGCATTCGCAATACGCGGTGTGCCGCGCGAACGGCTGGCTATCTCGCCCGCCGCCTCGGCGTCGATGGGCACGCGAAGGATGTGGGCCGAACGCTCTATGATGCGCTGCAGCGTGTCGGCGTCGTAGTATTCGAGATGAAGGTTGATGCCGAAGCGGGCACGCAGCGGCGCCGTAAGCAGACCGCTTCGCGTGGTGGCTCCCACAAGGGTGAACGGATTGAGGTCAATCTGAATGCTTCGTGCCGCAGGGCCCTTGTCTATCATGATGTCTATGCGGTAGTCCTCCATGGCGGAATAGAGATATTCCTCCACCACGGGCGAGAGGCGGTGTATTTCATCAATGAAGAGCACGTCGTTCTTCTCGAGCGACGTGAGCAGACCCGCCAGGTCGCCCGGCTTGTCGAGCACAGGACCTGAGGTCAGTTTGAAACCCACGCCGAGCTCGTTGGCAATGATGTTGGAGAGCGTGGTCTTTCCCAGTCCCGGCGGACCGTGGAGGAGCGTATGGTCGAGCGGCTCGCCGCGATATTTCGCAGCTTCTACGAAGACGCTGAGGTTTTCCACCACTTTGCGTTGTCCGCTGAAGTCGCTGAACTGCAGCGGGCGCAGTGCGTTTTCAAAATCGCGCTCCGTAGGCGTCGGCGACTGCTGTTCGGCGCGTATGTCAAAGGTATCGTCGTGCATGTTGCGAATTTATGGTTCTACTACTTTCCAGTCAAGCAGGCCTTTGCCCGCATCGTCGAGCTCAATGGCGAGGCCGACCACGTTTTGCATATTGCCTGTGAACGGCGTAAGGTAGTTGTGCGTTGCAATTTGTTCGGCAGCGGCAGCTACACCGCCGTTGTTCTTTAACTTCAGTTCCATCACGTAGACGGTGCGTGCCGTCCAAACCACGAGGTCAATGCGCCCTTTGTCGAGCATGCGTTCCACCTCTACGCGGAAGCCGATGGCATTGAATATCGTGCTGAATATGAGCCGGTAACGTTCTTCCATTCCCATCGCCTCCATCTTCTTGTTGCTGTAAGGCACATCGGAAACGAGCGCTTTCAAGCTTTGCATGGCTTCGGCAATGTTTCCGCGGTTCATCTGAAGGCGCAGCATCGATTGGGTGGAGATGGTCTCCGACTGTGTACGCATGGTGAGCGCGGGCATTACCACCTTGCTCAAAGCCTGGCGCACTTCCTGGTTGGGAAATCCAAGTTCGTATGTGCCGTCTTCAAAGGATTTTATGGTGAGATAGCCCGACTGGTAAAGGAAAAGCTCTGCGCCGCCGCCCGTCACGTCGGAGGTCTCGAGCGTGTCGGCATCGATGTAGCAGTGGTCGAAATGTTCCAAGCGCAGTTCCATGTCGTCTACAAACTTCGGCAGGAGCGACGTGGCGCCCGATGCTGCCCAGAAGTTAATGAGTTTCGACTGCGCCAAAGCATTGATGAGGCTGAACGGATTGTAGACGTCCACGCGGTTCTCTTCGCTGAAATGGTAACCGTCGTAGTATTGCTTCAGGCGTTCGTGCGTTTCCTCCGGCGTCCAACCGTATCGGCTGCCCATTGTTTCGAGTTCGGGCTGGAAGTTTACGGCAATCTCTTCGTCGGTGATGCCGCAGAGCGAAGCGAACTGGGGGAAGAAACTGATGTTTGTAAGATTGTTGAGTACGGAAAAGAGTGAAATCTGCGTAAACTTTGTGATGCCTGTGATGAAAACAAACCGTTCGTAGGCATCGTCGGCTTTGAGAATGGCAAAGACTTCGCGGTAAACGGCCGTGCACTCTTCGTGGTGCGGCGTCTGCCAGGAGTGCTGCAGCGGCGAGTCGTACTCGTCTATGAGGACGACCGCCTGTTGTCCCGTGCGTTCATACGCTCCTCTGATGATGCCGTCGAAGCGGTCGGCAAGCTGCGCCGTAGTTTTGGGCGTGATGCCGTATTGCTCTTCATATTGTGCGAAAGCAATGTCGAGGTACGAACGCACCGTGGCGGCGGTAGCCCCTCCGCGGCTCATGTCGAGCCGGACGACGGGGTGCTTCGTCCATTCTCTTTCGTTTGTCGTAATCTTCAGTCCCTCAAAGAGTTCCTTTTTGCCTTCGAAGTAACATTGGAGCGTATCGACAAGCAGCGACTTTCCGAACCGGCGGGGGCGGCTCAGATAGTTGTATTTCACGTTTTTGTTGGCCAGTTGCCATACCAGGTCGGTCTTGTCAACGTAAAGATATCCTTCACGTCTGATTTCTTCAAACGACTGGAGGCCAACCGGTAGTCTTCTTTCGTGTGTTGCCATGCTTGTCTATAGTTGGTTTGAAGCCTATTCCCCGTACTCTTTTGCGAGCTGGTCGGCCACTTCGCAGAGTTCCGTGTACCAGGCTTCGCCGAAGCGGCGGATGAGGGGTTCTTTGAGGAAACGATAGATGGGGAGATGGAGCTCGCGGCCTTTCTCCACGGCAGGACGGCACACGTCCCAGCGGTGGTACTGCAGACCGACGAGCGACTGGCCTATCTTCTTCTCGCGGATGGGGTAGAGGGCGCACGAGATGGGTTTGGGCCACGCCGTGCGGCCTTCGCGGAAGGCCTTGTCGGTGGCGCAGAAGCAGCAGCCGCCTTCGCCGTAGCAGGTGAACACGCAGTCCTTGCCGTTTACGATGCTCGTCACGAGGTCGCCCTCGCAGTCGGTGTAGGCCACGCCCTGCGTGTCGATGAGGCTTTGCGCCTTTGCGCTGAGGTCAGGCCACACGTCGTCGAGCACATTTTCGAGTTCGCCCACTTCGTCCATCGTGAGCGGTGCACCGCTGTCGCCTTCCACGCAGCAGATGCCCTTGCAGGCCTCGAGGTCGCAACAGAAACATTCGGTGAAGATTTCCGTGGTGAGCACCACGCCGCCCACTTCTATGAGCGGAGGATATTGTGAAGACATAAGTTGCTATGGTTTGTTTACCACACGATGGGTGAGATGCCGTGGCGTATGAGGTAGTCGTTGCAGAGGCTGAAATGGTGGTTTCCGAAGAAGCCGCGGTAGGCGGAGAGGGGCGAGGGATGGGCCGAAGTGAGCACGAGATGGCGCGAGCGGTCAATCACCTGGCCTTTCTTCTGTGCGTAGCTGCCCCAGAGGATGAACACGAGGTGCTCGCGTTCGGCGGAGAGGCGGCGTATGACGGCGTCGGTGAACGTTTCCCAACCATGGCCCTGGTGCGAACCGGCAGCGTGGGCGCGCACGGTGAGGGTGGCGTTGAGCAGGAGCACGCCCTGCTCTGCCCAGCGGCGTAGCGAACCCGACTCGGGAACGGGCCGGCCCAGGTCGTCGGCTATTTCCTTGAAGATGTTTTGGAGCGAGGGCGGCTTCTGCACCCCGTCTTTTACGGAGAAGCAGAGACCTTCGGCCTGCCCCTCTTCGTGGTAGGGGTCCTGGCCTATGAGCACCACTTTCACTTGGGGAAATGGGCAGAGGTTGAAAGCGTTGAATATTTCTGCGCCCGGCGGGTAGCACGTGCCGCTTCGGTACTCGTTGCGCACAAATTCGCTGAGGTCGGCGAAGTAGGGTGCGTCGAACTCGCTTTGCAGCGCTTCGCGCCATGTGGGTTCTATTTTTACGTTCATGCTTGCAAAGTTACGCTTTTTTTGCGTACGAGTGCGTAGCACATTGAGGCGTCGCTTTGCGAATGTGCTGCGCGGATGTGTACCTTCTGTGGAGGCGACGTTTGAAACGTCGCGTTCTAAACGGCTTTATACAATAAGCCGCTCATGACATATGGGTGTGTCATGAGCGGTTTTTGCATTGTCTTATCGTGTAGAGCGCGACGTTTCAAACGTCGCCTCCATAGAGGGGGATGTGCGCCTTAATCCTCGTCGGCGGCGTTCCAGGAGTCGTTGTCCCAGATGGGCGACGACGTCTTGGCGTTTTCGTCTTCGGCGGAATAGAAGCCGTCGGTGGTCTTTCCTCCCGAAACGGCGAGGGTCATCATGGCTTCGCTGCCGATTTCTACGGTGCGGAGCACGGGGGATGTATAGTTCTTTTTCATAGGAAAAGTGCGATGGAATCGGTGATTTTTACTGTTATTCGGCGATGAACTTGCGTCCGTTTTGGATGTAGAGGTGGCCCTTTACGGTGCTCGCTACGCGGCGGCCGCTGAGGTCGTAAACGGGAGCGTTGGCGGCAGCGGGAGCGTTGTCCGTGGGGAGTACAATGCCGGTGGGCTCACCGTTGAAATGGATGGCGAGACCTTTTACGGTAGCTTCCGTTTTGTTGAGGTAAGCGTGGTTGGCATTGAGCACGGCGGTGCTGCTGGCAGAGAAGAAACCTACGTCGCCCTCCTCTTTGGACGTGCCGAAGATGAGTTTGTCGGAGAGGTCGGCGTTGGCAATCTGCACGGTGGTGCCGATGAGGTCGTTGTCGGTGATTTCTTCAGCGTTCATTACGGCAACGAACTTGGCCGTGCCGGCATTGGCTTCGCCGATGAGTACTACGCCGGCGCTGGCGGGAAGAGCGCTCACTTCCGTCACCTCGAGCACGTTTTCGTTCACCTTGCCCTTGTACATCTTCGCGGTTTCGCCCTCAGCGAGCTGGGCGGCGAAGGGAAGGGCGATGGAGTTATACGAAGCGTCGCCTACGGTGTACATGGGGAAGTCGAACTCGGGTTCGTAGACGGCGAAGTCCTTCACGTCGCCGGAGTTGTTGTTGAACTTCACAATGGAACCGTTGTAGCTCCAGTAGCGGTTCTTGCCTTCGTTGCTGTGGGGATAGACCATGAAACCGCCGTTGCTGCCTTGGCGGATGTCCCAATATTCGGTGTAGGCTGCGTTACCGCTAAACGACAATTCTGCTGCGTCGGCGGCCAATTCAGTCACGGTATTTCCTGCGATGCAGTTGGATGATTTGATGTCGTGAGCAGATGAAGCGTTGGTGAAACAGAATCCGTCGAACACATTGCCCGTCACGTACCAAAGGTCTTTGAGAATGTCGTTGTAGGTGTCGGCCTGAGCCTTGCTGCGGTAAGCCACGTCGTTGCCGCTTTTGTGGGAAATCATCACGGGGCTGTCGCCGGCGGTGCCGAGGTAGTAGTAGGTGTCGGTCTTGAAGGGGAGTTCGGCTTGGCTGACTTCAATGTCGTAGGACTTGTCGGCGTCGGCAGTCGTTACGTTGCCGGAGGGCTTTTCTCCTGCCCAATAATATGTTTTGGCTGCTGCAATCTCGGGGAATTCTACGTCGGCGAATGCAATGCTGTGGCTCTCCGTGTAGATAGTATTACCGTCGTGCTTGAGGTTATAGGTGATGTTGATGGGAGTGGCGAGGGGAGTGCCCGAAACGGCATAGAACTGAACCTTGGCAATGGTGGATTCGTCGTTGTAGGTGCTTTTTTGCCAGTCGTAGTAACCAACGTGCTGGTTGTCGTTGAGTACGACGAAACCTGTGCAAGATTTATTACTCCAATAATAATAGTGTGAGTCTAATGAAAGAATATAACCGTCGCTGGTGGCAGTAGCAGTGAAGGCAGCTGCAGAACTTCCCATGGTGAATTGGTCTTGGCGGCCAGGGGTCTGTCCATTTCCGCCAACCAATGATGCATTCCCAATTTTCGGCCAAGCCGTGTTGTGGTTGTTCCAAAGGCTGATGGCAATTGTGCCGTCGCTGTTCTTCGTGATGTAGAACATATAGGAAGAAGTGTTGCCGTCGATTTCGCTGCCGGCGAGCGCCTTTTCTGAGCCTTTGGCGTCGTAGTAAACCTTGCTGTCTTTGGCGTAGAGGTAACTTGCGGTGGCTTTGCCGTCGTTGCTCTTCACGCGGATTACGTAGTAGCCGGAGGTGAGGGTGTCGATGGACGTGGCGTCCTTTGCCACCTGCTGGGCTACGGCGCCGAAGGTGACGCTGAGGAGCAGGAGGAGAAGAAGAGAGAATCTTTTCATCTGAGAGAGTAAGTTAGAGATATAGTTTTTGTGAATTTGTTTTTGCGTTTCTGAGGAGCTTTGCGGAAGACGGTTGCCGCTAAGCGGGCGCAAAAGTGCCAAACTTGCTGAAAATAGGGAGAAATATTTTGGAACTTTCCGCAGATGATTTCGGTAATTACCAATTTTGAGGCGTGGAATGTAGGGTGGGGATGGCAAAATGGGGGGCGATAGGGCGCTCGCCCCCATAGCGCATAAAAGCGGCACAGATATGATATCTGTACCGCTTTTATGCGTGTATGTTCTGCTTAGCGCTTTAGTCCTCGTCGGCAGCGCTCCAGGAGTCGCTGTCCCAAACGGAGGTTTCGGCGTCGAAGTTGTCGGCGGAGAAATTGCCGTTGGTGCTCTGGTTGGGGTCGGCCGAAACGGCGAGGGTCATCATGGCTTCGCTGCCGATTTCTACGGTGCGGAGCACGGGGGCGTTATAGGTCTTTTTCATAAGAAAAGTGTCGGTGGAATCGTGGATTTTTACTTTTTATTCGGCGATGAACTTGCGGCCGTTCTGGATGTAGAGGTGGCCCTTAATGGTTGAGTTCACGCGGCGGCCGCTGAGGTCGTAAACGGGAGCGTTGGCAGCGGGAGCGTTGTCCGTGGGGAGTACGATGCCCGTGGTCTCGCCGTCGATGCGGATGGCGAGCGCCTTCATGTTCGTGCTCGTCTTGTTGATGTAAGCACGGTTGGCGTTGAGCTTAGCGGAGCTGTTGGCAGAGTAGAAACCTACGTTGCCTGTCTGGTCAGAGACGCCGAAGATGAGTTTATCCGAGAGGTCAGCGTTGGCAATCTCTTCCGTAGTGCCTACGAGGTCGTTGTCGTCGAGGCTGTAAGCGTCCATGAGGGCAACGAATTTGGCCGTTTCGGCACCCTGCTCGCCAATGAGCACTGCGCCTTCGTTGGCGGGAAGAGCGTCGATTTCGGTGAGGTTGAGCGTGGTGTCGCTCACCTTGCCCTTGTACATCTTCGCGGTTTCGCCTTCAGCGGGTTCGGCTGCGAAAGGAAGGGCTATGGTGTTGTACGAAGCGTCGCCTACGGGGTTCATCTTGAAGGTGAATTCGGGTTCGTAAACCTGGAAGTTCTTTTCGTAGCCCTCCTTATTGATGAAGTTGATAGCGCCGTCCTTATAGCTCCAATAGCGGTTGTAGCTTTCGCCGCTGTGGGTGTAGATGATGAAACCGCCGTTTTCGCCTTTCTTGATGTCCCAAAGGTCAGTGCCTTTTTCCGTTCCTTCGAAGGCAAGCACGGCGCTGTTGGAGTAAGGGTTGGGCCAACCGTCGCCGTAGTTGGTTTCAATGCCGTATGACGACACTGCGGTGGCAGGTTCATTACCTACATTGACAAAGCGGAAACCGTCGAACACGTTGCCGGTGATGTACCAGAGGTCCATGACGATGTCGTTGAGGTTTTCGGCCTGCGCCATCGTGCGGTAAGCCATGTCTTCCTTGTCGGCAGACTTGCGGGAAATCATTACGGGGCTGTCGCCGGCGGTGCCGAGATAGTAGTACTTGCGGCTTGTTTCGAAGGGGAGTTTGGTAGCGCTGAGGTCGATGTCGAAGCTCTGCGCGGCGTCTTCCGAGTCGATGGTGCCCTCAGGCACGCTGGCCGTCATGTAGTAAGCGTCGAGGTCGGTAGAGAAGGAAGGATACTTCGTGCCCGTGTAGTAGCAGTAGTCCTCGTGGGTCTCCGTGAAGTAGGTCTCGTCGCCGTGCTTGAAGTTGTAGGTGACGGCAATGGGAGTGGTGAGGGGAGTGCCCGAAACGGCGTAGAACTGAACCTTGGCAATGGTGGCTTCGTTGTCGTAGCCGTCCTGCTGCCAGTCGTAGTAGCCTACGATGTTGTTGTCGTTGAGGGTGACGAAGGCGGTGCAGTTTTCGGCATAGCTATTAGCTCCTAAAAAGCCTTTTGTAACCCAGTAGCTTGAAGGCAGGGAGAGAATGTAGGCACCGTCGCTTTCTGTAGCGGTAAAGGTTCCTTTGTTTTTGTTCATTCCAAATCCGTTGCCCTGGCGGCCGGGAGTCTTGTTTGTGCTTTTTGCTGTAGAGATGTTGGGCCAGTAGGTGTTCTGGTCGTTCCAAAGGCTGATGTTGAGCGTGCCGTCTTCGTTCTTCGTGATGTAGAAGAGGTAGGCCATTTCGGTAGCGTCGATGCTGTTGCCTGCAAACGTCTTTTCGGAACCGGGAGCGTCGAAGTAAACCTTCTTGCTGTTGGCGTAGAGATAGCTTGCTGTAGCTTTTTCATCGTTGCTCTTCACTTTGATCACGTAGTAGCCGGAAGTGAGGGCGTCGACCTTCGTGGCATTCTCTGCCACCTGCTGAGCCGCTGCACCGAGCGTGAAGCAGAGGAGCAGAGTCAGGATAAGAGTAATTTTTCTCATTTGTGGAGTTGTGTAGGAATTATTGTGTGTCGTGTGATGGAATGTCACTGTATAAGTCCTTCGTATAGCCTTGCCCGAGGCGCAATTGTCCCTTTGTTGCCTCTTGGTTATACGTAAACTGTTCAAAATCAGCGCGAAATTACAAAGGAATGGGGTATTGGGGGGGATAAGTACTGACTAATCCACAATAGTTTTCGCTTTTTATTATTTGGAGAAGGGAGATGAAAGGTGGAGGTGGCAAAATGGGGTGAACGATGGGGCGAACGATGGGGGCGAGCTCTCCCGAGCTCGCATGAGCGGCCCTTACACGCGCTATGGGGGCGACG
>CAVCAV010000036.1:0-18110 GCA_963600165.1 Christensenella sp. UBA1685
ACCCAGGGTGTCGCTTCGCTTGCCCTGGGCTATGTTGTGCTGGGCTTTCAGCCCGTCTACGGCCTTAATCATCGGTAACTCAAATATTTTACAAAAAAGAGCATCAAATTGGGCAGCCTAGTTATTTTCATAATGCTTTGTAAGCGCAAGCGAAGTCGGGATACTTCGCCCCCATAGAGGGCGCAGCCCTCAGCAGATGGCCATGCCTTCAATCTCTATGAGCCATGTGGGGCGGCACACGCGGGCTTCGAGAATGACGAAGGGGATGTGGGGATAGTGGGCCTCGATGTAGTTTTTCACCACACGGTAGTCGGAGATGTCGCGCAGGTAGACGAGGAAGTACTTCATGTTGGAGAGCGTGGCGTTGCCGTCTTCGAGAAGTTTCTCCATGTTGAGGAAAAGGCGCTTGGTCTGTTCCACCACATTGCCCACATGGAGCACCTGGCCGTGCTTGTCGATGCTCGCCGTGCCCGACATGAAGATGTGGCGGCCCGTGGGAAGGTCAACGGCCGTAGCTCGCTCGAAGGCCACACCGTATTCGCTGGTGGGGTTGAGGTACTCGAGGGCGTTGAGGTACTTCACGTCGCTGCGCTCTATGCCTTTCACGGAGAAGAAGTCGATGCTCACGATGGCGGAAGGGTTGTCGGGGTAGCCGCCGATGCCTGTGGAGGCGATGTAGTGAGTAGTGGCGCGGAGGCCGCAGCGCAGGAACACTTCGTTGCGGGCGTCGACGAGGCCCTGGTAGTTGGGGTCGATGTCGCGCACGTATATCCACGTGCGGTGGCAGTGCTCTTCAAGGTTCATGCCTTCGGCACGGAGCGTGGTGACGTGGCGCGCGAAGGCTTCGAGGGTCTGTGCGTAGGAGTCCGTTTCGAAACATTCTTCTTTCGTGAAACGCACGGTTTGGAACACGTAGGTCACCTCGCCGGCCTTGAGGGTGTAGCCGTCGGGGCGTACGGTGCGCTGTATGTTTTTCTCGCCCGTGAACCACACGAGCAGGGCCGACTTCGAACCGCAGAGGGGCGGCTGCTCGATGAAGGTGCAGGCGCCCTGGGCCTGGAGCGAAAGGTAGAGTTCGTGGCCTTTCACCACGGGCCACTGGTTGATGGCGTCGGAGAGATAGAAGCGTGCCATGATGACCTGCTCCATGGCGAGTCCGTGGCGCGTGAGGTACTCGTTGAGCTGAACCTGGAGGTCGGTGGTTTCAGCAAGGATGCCGCCGCAAGAGTGCGGTGTGAAAATCTGGCAATATTCAGAAGTCATATGTCGTTTTGGAGTTTCGTTCTAAAGTTAGGCATAGGAATGCATGCCGGTGAGGAAGTAGTTGACGCCGATGTAGGTCATGAGCACGGCGAGGAAGGCCGCCACGGCGAAGGCGTGGAACACGCGCGGACGGCGCAGCAGCGGGAGGCTGTGGGAATGGAACGCTACGGCGTAGACCATGAAGGTGATGAGGGCCCACACCTCCTTGGAGTCCCAGCTCCAGTAGCTGCCCCACGACTGGTTGGCCCACACGGCTCCGAGGAAGATGCCTATGCCGAGGGTGAACACGGCGGGATAGAGCAACAGGCGGCTAAGGAGCATGAGGCGCCCGGATTCGCGCGGAAGGCAGAGGCCCGTGATGCCGTTGAGCATGATGAACGCCAGGAGGGCATAGCTCATCATCACGAACGACACGTGGACGGAAAGCCACGGCGAGAGGAGTACGGGCACGAGGGGCGTGATTTGCGGATTCATCTGCCCGAGATGCGACACGAGGAGCGTGAAACCGCAGAGGAGGAAGCCGAAGGGCATCATCACGGCGAAGCGGCGGTGCATCACGAGGGCGAAGACGATGGCGGCAAGGGCAAGGAAGAGCATGGTTTCGTATCCGTTGCTCAACGGCACGCGTCCGGCTATGTACCAGCGCAGGGCGTAGGTGAAGGCCATGGCCGCCATGGAGAGCCACATGGCTGTGCGCGACAAGGCGGTGAGGCGGCGCACGGTGTGGCGGCTTTTCTCCGACTGACGGCTTTGGCGTCCGGCATAGAGGAGGAGGCCGAAGGTGAAGAAGCCGAAGAAGAGGTTGGCCATGAAGAGGATTTTCGTGAGGGGCACGCGGTTGTAGAAGAGCTCGGCGCTCACGCGGGCGTCGGAGAGGCGCTCCACGCTGCCGTCGGTGGGAAGGGGGGAGAAGAGGGTGCCGTTCTGGAGCATGAGTATGATGCCCACTTTCTCGTCGGTCTCTTCCACGGCTTTCTGGAAGGGCGTCTGTGCCGTGCCCGTGGCTGCGCCGTCGCCGGCGAGGCCCTTGAGGCGGTAGTTGCCCTCAGCGTCGAAAAAGTCGGCGAAGCGTGCTTTCTCGCCGCTCAGGCCGAGGCGCTGGCGGAGTTCGGCGTTTTTCACCGTTATCATGGCTTCGTACTGCCAGGCATCGGGGCGGAAGAGCCAGCCCGTCACCACTTGTTCGGGCGTAAGGCCGCCGTAAGAGGTGCGGCCGGTGAGTTTGAGGAGGAAGTCGCGCGCCATGGTGTTGAAGGGGGCCACGCGGTCGTTGTAGAGTATCTGTCGGGGCGCAAGGCTGTCGGCGCGCTCGCGGCTATAGGCGGGCAGACTGCGCACGGCCTGCATTTGCGCGCAAGCGCTGAAAAGAACGGCGAGGGTGAGGGCAGATTTGCGAAGCAAAGGATGGCGGAGCAGGCGCATGAACTCTTCGCGGCGCGAAAGGAGCACGGCGAGCATGGAGAGGGCGAGGAGCACGTAGCCGAAGTAGCTGAGGGCGGTGCCCCAGGGGTCGTAGTTGACGGAGAGCCATGTGCCGCGGCCGTCGGCGTCGTAGGACGACTGGTAGAAGCGGTAGCCCTCACGCGTGTAGATGCGGTTCATGGAAATGTCGACGCGCTCGCTCGCCCCGGAAGGGCTTTGCAGACGCACACGGCTGACGTAGTCCTGAGGGGCTTGGGTGCCGGGATAGCATTTCACGCTGAAGCGTTCGAGACTGATGCTGAACGGCAGGGCGTGGAGCTTTGCGGCATCGTCCTGGTCGGTGAAATTGGAGGCGGTGGAGCCGGGAGTGAGATGGACATAGCCTTTCTCGGAGGTAAGAAACGTGGTGAGTCCGCCGGCAAGGATTACCACGAATGAAAGATGGAGCATGGCCACGGGCACGCGCTTGAAAAGGCGTTTCTTGACCATGGCCGCAAGGAGAAGAAGCGAGAGCACCGCCCAAAGCACCACGAACCACCACGCGTGATAGACGTGGGCGGCGACAAACTGGCTTCCCCGCTGGTGTTCCACCAAGGTGGCGGCACCGAGAAGCACAGTGGTCAGAAAGTAGAGAACGGAGATGGCTTTCTTCATCTGTTTGGCAACAATAATATATTAATGGTGTGCAAAGTTAGGCATTATCGGGGGAAGCAATGGGCTTGGCAATGTGCAAATGTGCGGATGGGGAAATGGGGTGTACACGATTGCGCCTTCTATGGAGGCGACGTTTGAAACGTCGCGCTCTACACGACGTTCGCCTTCTATGGAGGCGACGTTTGAAACGTCGCGCTCTACACGACCTTGTCATAAATGCTTTTTCGCCCCTGCAAAGTCAGGAGACTTCACCCATAAACGTTATCGCCGTGTAGAGCGCGACGATTTAATCGTCGCCCCCATAGAGGGTGCATGGCGCAGCTCATTTGCACATTGGCACATTCGCACATTTGCACATTGGCTCAGCCCTCACTCCTTCGCCCCGTTGTCTATCCAGTCCTTGATGAGCTGGAGACCGATGGCGTCGGTGCGCATGATGCCCTGGTGGTCGTGGCGCCACGATGCGCTCACGTCGGTGCTCAAGGCGCGGTAGAGCACGCTCTCCGAGGAGCTGCCGGGGAGCACGCGCTTCTTGCCTTCTTCGAGATGGGAGTCGGCGTTGACGAGGTTGGAGTAGCTGTGGCCTTCGTTGAGGTTGAGCGAAGCGGCCCACGCATTTCCGCTGTGGCACGAGGCACACTGCTTGTCGAAGATGTTGGCCTGTATGCTGTGGAACATTCCCACGTTGACCGAACCGGCATTGATGCGGATGGTGTCGGTAGTGGTGGGCGCTTCCATCGTGTAGAAACTTACGATGCGGCGACGGATGGAATTGATGACGCACACTTCGAGCGTCTTCACGCTTTCGGGAATGCCCTTCATCACCACCTGGCAATGGCCGGTGCTGTCGACGGAAAGGTTTTTGATGATGTCGGCATAGTTGTCGGTGTCGTTGAAGCCGGCAAGCACCACGCTGTAGTTTTGCGGATAGGTGCCGAGGCCCGTAAGGTCGACGTCGAGTTTTGCCACGCGTCCGTCCTCGCTGAAGTCAACGGATTTTTCGGCAATGCGGCCCTCCTCGCACGAGGTGAACGCCATTGCTGCAAGAACGAGCGCACATAGTATGGATTTTTTCATGTTTGTCCGCTTTCGGAGATAGGAGAAAGGAAGAACGGGGCGGCAGCAAACGGCGATTGTTGCCCACCGCGCCGTTCTTCCGTGGGAAGAGTTAGAAATAATACTGGAGCTGCACGGTGGCAGAGTGGGTGGCAAGGCCGAGATTGTCGTTGTCGCGGTCGAGCTGGGTGTCGTGGCCCGTGCGGCCGGTGTACTGGTACATGGCCTGGAGCTTGAGGTTGCAACCTTTGAAGAAGTAGTTGAAACCAACGGCGGGCATGTTGAGCAGACCGTCCTTGGAAGAACTGTTGCGGTCCATGAAGTCGTAGCGGGCGGCCACCTGGAAGCGGGGAGCTACGAAGTAGCCGGCCTGAACGTAGGCACCCCAGTAATTGAACTTGTCGGAGATCTTCTGGCGGTCGGTGAAGCCGACGTGCATCCAGTAAGCCTCGGCAGCAAGATAGAGACGGTTGTAAATCATGGCGAACTCAAGTCCCATGCGGCCGTCGTTGGTGCTCTCGTTCTCGCTCTCCACGTTGAGCGAACCGCTAAGGCCTACGAGCATCTTCTTGTCGTGGACAAGATTGGGGTTGCCCTGCGTGGAAGGCATCACGCCCCAAGGCATATACGTCACGCGGCCGGCATAGAGAAGGGAGGGAATGTGCCAGTCGTCGGAGAGGGTTTTCGTGGCGGTGTTGACAGACGAGCCGGTGCCGTTGAAAAGTCCCACTTCATAGCCGAACTTTTGGTTTACCACACCGTGGAGTTCCACACCGAGGTCGAAGCCGGTGCTCATCGAGGGCGTCACGGCGTTGAGCACGTAGGGCATGATGGTGGCCGTAGTGAGCGACGTGGGGAGCTGCGGGAAGAGGGTTTCGCCGAGCGTGGTGAGGTAGGCGTGGGAGAAGGGTGTCTTGAACTTACCCACGCGGAGTTGGAGGGGTTCCTTGAACTTCACGTCGAACCACGCCTGCTGCAAGAGGTTGCCGCCGGTCTTGGCAGCGTTGATGGAGAGGTTGAACGTCACCTTGTTGAAAGCCTTGCCGGTGAAGCCGAGAATGGCGTTGGGAATGGCAAAGCCGGAGTTCATCACGTTGTCCTGGTTGTAAGCCTTGTCGAGTCCTTCGTCGTCGTACCAGTTGAAGTTTCCGGAGGTCTGCACAAGCATGTAGGGCTTGAAGATGAAGTCGCCCTTCTTGGTCTGGATGGTGAAACCTTTGCTGCCGGCGAGGGAAACCACGCCGTTGTCGGTGTCGAGGTCTACGGGAGCGTATTTGATGCGGGCTTCGCCGTCGCGCTTTTCCTTGTCGGAGGCGGGAGCGTCGGCGGTGGCGGCGGCGAGGGTTACTTCGGTGTTTTCCTTTGCGGCCTCATCGGCCACGGGAGCGTTGTCGGCAAAAGCCGTGAGAGGGAGCGAGCCGGCAGCGAGAAGGGCGGCGAGGCTCAGTATGCGGTTGTTCATTGCGTTTTGTTTTAAAAAGAAAAAATTAGAGGGATTGGAGGAAGAGGATGAGGGCGTCGCGGTCTTTCTTTTCCATCTTGCGGAAAATGTTTTTGGAGGCTTCGCCTTCACCGCCGTGCCACATGATGGCTTCCACGTAGTTGCGGGCGCGGCCGTCGTGGAGGAAGTAGGTGTGGCCGTCCACTTTCTGCTGCAGACCTATGCCCCAGAGGGGAGTGGTGCGCCATTCGTTGCCGCGGGCAAGGCCGCTGACGTAATTGTCGTTGAGACCGACGCCCATTATTTCGGAACCCATGTCGTGAAGCAGGTAGTCGGAATAGGGGTGTATGGTCTGGCCGCCAAGCCAGGGCAGATGGGTGCCGTTGAGCAGCACGGAGCCTGTCTTCTTGGTGTGGAGCGTGGTGACGTGGCAAAGGTGGCACTTGGCTTTGTAGAAGTTCTGCTGGCCGATGGCCACCATTTCGCGCTCGGTGATGGTCTGGTCGCCATACTTCACCTTGGTCTGCGTGGAGCCGAGGCGGCGCGCGGGAACACCGAGACACTGCATGTAGAGGTCTACGTCCTCCATGGCCTCAGTGGTGACGTCGAGGCGGTTGGAATAGACGAAGCCCATCATGGAGCCGTACTTCTCCTGCGTTTGTCCGGCGCAGATTTCCTCCGGATAGCGGCTGTTGGTAGCACCCATGTCGCTGGAGAAACCAAGTTCTACGGTGAGGTCGAGATGTTGGGCCTTGTTGCCCGAAACACCGATGCCGGTCACGCCCTTCTCGGTGATGTAGTTGCAGCGGCCGCTGATGCCGTACTCCGGATAGTTGCTCTTCGCAGCAAGTGCTTCAAGCTCGGTAGGGTCGAGGGCCATCATGGCACCCATGCCCACGTGGCGCAGAGGCTGGCGGTAGGTGATGAAAAGGTCTTCGGGCTTGACGGCCTCAGCGGTGGGCGTGCCGTAGTTTTTCATGCCGTCGGTGTACCATTCGGTTATCTTGTACTGCGGATAAGCCAGCTCGTAGGTTTCTCCGTCGGGGAAGGAGAAAGTCTGCTTGTTCCACTTCACCTTAAGTTTGCCTTCGGGCTTCATTTCGTACTGCGTGCCGTCGGCAGCTACGTAGGTGCCCTGAATGCACTGGTCGTGGAGCACACGGCCGTAGTCGGGGAAGAAAGAGCCGTTCTTGCGCGTGATGTAGATGAGTCCGGAGGTAAAACCCGTGCCGCCGGAAACCATGCAGTAGCCTTCCTCGTCGAGTTTCGACTCGTCGTAGTTGCTCCAGATGGAGGGCTTGGTGCGCCCTGTGGTCATGTGGCAGCTACGGCAAGAGAATCCGGCGTAGACGGGACCTAAACCGCCTGCCTCTCCGTCGGTGCCGCTCGGTATGGCGTTGTCGTAGAGTTTGTTGCCGGAATTGAAACGTGAAAGATATTTGCCTGACACCCAATTTGCTTCCACGTCGTAAGCCGTGGAGGAGTTGAGGAAGATGGTGGAAATGTCGGCAGAAAGGGCGTAACCGTCGGGCACTTTCAAGTCGCTTGCCACGATTCCTTCTTCGTCGTCGCTGCAAGAAGCAAGTGCCAGCAAAGCCCCAAAGAGTACTGAATATTTCGTTAAATGGTTGGCCATTTCCTAAGAGTTGTGAATGCTTTTTCTATTACGCACAAAAGAGAGTCAAGGACTTTCGGGGCCGAAAGTGCACTTAACTCCCAAATTGTTGGCGTACCAGGTGGCGGGCAGAACGGCTGCCGTTCTGCGCCGCCGCGAGGACTGGTTCTGTTTATTTTACCGTACGGGGTTTGCCGTCCTTGAAGATAAGGAACTCGAGGGTGTGGAAACCGCGTACATTCTGTGCGGACTCAACCTTTGCGTCGTCGTCGCCGGGAGCCCATTCAAGGCTTGACCACTGTGCTGACTTCATAATCTGCACGATGGCGTCCTGGTCAAGAGGCCAAGAGTCCATGTTGGGGTCGAGACCGTACGTAGCAACGGGGCCGAAGAGGAAGGCTTCGCTGGTTTCCCACGGCGTACGGGCGCTGAGCCAAGCGTTGCTGCAAGCCTCGAAACCGTCGTTGGAAGGATTGGCTACGAAGCTGTTGACAGCAGCGAGAAGGGCGGCGTTCTGAGTCTTGAGGTCGCGGTAAGTGGGCACTACGACGTTGTCGACATAGTTCTCGATGATGGGCTGGAGTTCGGCTTCGCTCTTGGCAACGAGTGCGTCGCGGAGATTTACTGCGGCACCTTCGGCTTCCACTTCGCCTTCGTCGTTCTTCACCTCAGAGAGAAGTTTCTGAAGGTCGGAGCAAGCGTCCATGGCAGCCCTTGCTTCTGCGCTTCCGATATGGTTGCGGAAGGGCTGGGTGATGGCCTGGATGGCGGTCTTGGCGTCGGTGATGGCCTTGCGAACCTTCACGTCGATGGCAGTGCCTTCGAGAAGTTTGGCCATTGAGGCGTCGGCGATGGCACCTGTGGTGGCGTGGTTGCGGTTGCCGTAGTAGGCGTTCTCAATGGATACGATGTTGTTGGTGTAGTCGTCACGGGAGTGCCAGCTGTACCAAGACTCAACAGCGTAGAGGGCAGCGGTCTGGTTTCCGCTGGTCCACTTGTCGTAGGGGTCGCCGATTTTCGAAGAACCTACTTCATTGGCGATTTCTGCCATCTTCTCCACGATTTCCTGAACGCAGCTCTGGGCGCTGGTGTAGGTGGTGACGGCGTCGTGGTTCTTGAAGAGGGTAGCGTAGGGCGTGCCGGTGCTGTTGTAGTTCTCTGCCCATTCGGTGTAGAGCTTTTCGGCGTCGGTATTGAGGAGGATGGCCACATTCTTCATGTAGTTGCCCCAAGCCTTTGCGTTGCCAGAGTTATATTCGAGGTCTGCGCTGTTACCGCTGTAGGCGTCAGCGTTGTCGTTGTCGCTGCACGACGTTGCGCCGAAGAAGGCGAAGACGAGCGCGAAGAGGGAACCGAGCAAATAGGTCTTTTTCATTTTTTGCTGTTAGGTTTTGTTTATTGTGAGTTTGTTGTTTCGTTGGAAGGGTCGGCTCTGCCGTGGCGCGGATTAGCGCTTCGTGAACCAGCCCACGTAGGCTACGCCGATGGAGAACTCGTTCTCGCTGTTGTACTTGCCCTTTCCGAAGAGTTTCGACGTTCCGATTTGGCGCGTGGCGTAGTCGGCTTTCACCACGAGGTTGGGAAGTGCGTACCAGTTGAGACCTGCTGACCACTTGCGCACTTCGCAGCGCTTTTCTTCGGTGTAGAGTCCGGCGCACTTCTTCTGCGTGTTGTAATAGTCGAAGCGGGCGAAGGGATAGATGACGGGACATTTTGTTCCTTCGAAGATGCCGGCGAGATTAAGTCCGACCTCGGCACCGTAGCTTACGGCGCGGTTGGCAACGGGTACTACGCGGGTGTAGGGAGAGTTGTTGGAGAGCTTCGTGTTGACGGCCGAAACTTTGTCGGCATTGGTCAAGCTGCCCCACATGAAGTTGGCGCGTGCCGTGACTATGGAGTTCTTGTACTGTGCGTCGGCGGTGTAGATGCGCACGGGTGCACGGAAGGAATATTCGGTGAGCTTGTCGGAATTTGCTGCGGTGTTGGCGCAATAGTAGAAGGATGCGCCCACGCGGAGTCCGGGCACGCCGTTGTAGTTGAGGCGGAAGGTGTAGGCGGGTGAGGTGAAGTTGTCTTCTTCGAAGATGCCCTGCTTGCCGCCGGCCACCCAGTTGTTGCGGTCGAAGCCGCAGGCGTTGAGACCTGAGGTGACGAGCACTTCGTAGTTGAAGTTGGAGTAGCCCTTGCCGAATTCACCGAACACTTCGAGGCCGGTTTCGTGCCAAGTGGAGGGAATCATGGTTGTCTCGCCTTCGGGGCGCGTGGTTCCGAAGAAGTTGATGGGCTCGTGGTGCTCGTTAGTGAGACCCACGGGGAGAATCATGTGACCGGCACGCACATTGAAGGCCGGATGTATGAGACGGGTGATGTGGAACTGCTCAAGAGCTACCTCTCCGCCTTTTTCCACTTCGGTTTCGTATTCGCCGTTTTCGGAGTTTTCTATTTCGTAAGCCGTGCCTACGCCGCCGGACTCAAACTCTATCTCAGCGCCGAGAATCCATTTGGGCGTGAACTTGTAGTCGAGGGCGAAGACGAAGCGGGGAATGGAGATGGTGTTGCGGCCTTTCTTGCGGTTGCCGTCGTGACCGCCGTAGAAGCGGTTTATTCCGTAGTCCTTGAAGCTGGCTACCATTTCGCCGTAGCCGCCGAAGCGGAACTTCTGGTAGTCGTCGTCGGAGGAGATGGCTTTGAGTTTCTTTTCTTTTTTCTGTACCGATGCCACGCTGTCGACAGCGAGGGCGGTTTCGGTTTCTGTGGCTTGTGCCACGCCGGCTCCCATCAGGGCGCCCATGGCAAGCAGTGCAACACTCTTTTTCATTGTGATTCTTGTCTGTATCGTTGGCTTCGGCGAAACTCGCGGCGCACTCCTTATATATATAATGGGTGCGGGGGCGGGTCACGGGCCTCGGCTTTAAATTATGTTCGGGATAGATTGGACTTTAAAGGAGGGAAACGGTGGTGGAAGAGCCGGTCTTCTTTGCGGACTTCTTCTTGCTTTTCTTTTCCTTCTTGTTTTTGTGCGGCTTTTCGCCTTTTGTTTTTGTGGTGTCTTTACGTGCGGGACGTACGGGCGGTGTGGCGCTGGTGACGGCGTCGACTGCCGAGGCCGAAGGTGCATCCTGCTGGGCGGCGAGGGGCGCGTCGGTGGCGGCGGCACTGGTGAGGAGGAGCAGCGAGGCTCCGAGCATCATGCGGACGGTTAAGTCTTTCATTTATCTTTTGCCATTTTTTTACGGTGCAAAGGTACGGCGGGCTGGAGGGGCGGACAATCACAAACTTGGGGCATTATGGTAGGACGGCACTACCCACAACGTGTCATTTCACCCCCACGGCGGGGCTGCGATACCCACATTTGGGTATCGGCTTGCTTTTGTGCGGTAGCATTTTATCCGTAATTTTGCCACAAGAAAGCGCAAAGTACGGCCTCCGATACCCACTTTTACGGCAATAACGGCGGTCGTAGACCCACTTTACGCTACAAAATGACACATTGACGGTATGAAGTTATACACGAACTACAAACCGACCGACCGCATGAGCGACGTGATCAGCGACGAGCCTTCGCTGCTTCAGATGATGTCGCGTTTCGGCATTTCGCTCGGATTCGGCGAACAGAGCGTCGCACAGGTGTGCGAGGCGAACGACGTGGACACGACGACATTCCTTGCCGTAGCCAACTTTACGAAGAACGGGGCTAAAGGTGCCGCAGACCAACTTGGCGACTTGTCGGTCCGCTGCCTCACGGACTATCTGAAACAGGCACACATCTATTTTCTCGACTTCCAGCTGCCTGCCATCCGCCGCAAGCTGCTCGAAGCCATTGACTGCTCGCAGAGCAACGAGGTGAGTTTCCTCATTGTGAAATTCTACGACGAATATATGGGCGAGGTGCGCAAGCACATGCAGTACGAAAACCGCAAAGTTTTCAGCTATGTGGAAGAACTTCTCCAGGGCCGGCGCACGTCGGACTACAGCATCAAGCAGTTTGCGCGCGGCCACGGCAACATCGACTCGAAGCTGCAGGAACTGAAGAACATCATCATCAAGTACTACACGCCGACGGACAAGGCGGAGATGCTCAACAACGTGTTGCTGAACATTTTCACGTGCGAGTACGACCTTCGCATCCACTGCCAGGTGGAGGAGGACATCTTCGTGCCGGCAGTGGAGATTTTGGAGAACAAGGTGGCTTCGGGCGAAGCGCAGAAGCAGTCGGAAACCGAAGCGCAGCAGGACTTGCTCTCGGAGCGCGAGCGCGAGATTGTGCACCTTGTGGTGTGCGGACTGTCGAACAAGGAGATTGCCGCACAACTCTTCATTTCGCTCAACACGGTGCTCACGCACCGCAAAAACATCGCGCGCAAACTCAACATCCACTCCGTGGCGGGCCTTACGATCTACGCCATCGTGAACAAGATTGTGGACATCGACGAGCTGAAAAGCTGAGGGGGCGGGAGTTTTTGGCGCATCCGTTGCGCCTTCACGGCCGCAAAGGCCAAGGAAAAGGGAGGCAGTTCACCGCTTATGGTGAGCTGCCTCCCTTTTTGTGCTTTTGGGGAATACTGCAACAATAAAAAGTCCGATGCAATCGAGCGCTTATAGCAAAGGTGTCATATAAAGAGGTATATAATGTATGCCGTCTTCAACCTTCAGGTCACCGTCGTGAAGCACGTAAGGTACTGACAGATTGGAGGCGTATTTCTTGATGCATTTCTTCAAAGACACGATGGAATAGTTCTTTCCGGACTTCACTTCCAAAGGCGATATGTTGTGACGGCTGGTGATGGTGGGTTTGGATATGAGGAAATCTATTTCCATGCGGTCTTCTGCGTTTGAGGCGGAATATTTGCTGAAGAAATAGAGCTTGTGCCCGGCGGCCTTCAGCATTTGCGCCACGATGTTTTCCACCAACATGCCTTCGTTCACTTCAAGCTTTCCCAACATCAGCTTTTGGTAGAGTTCTGCCGACACTATTCCGCGCTCGTCAAAGGCATGGCTTATAAGCAAACCTGTGTCGCCCATATAGCACTTCACGGTTGTGCGCTCCTCGTTGAGCCTAAGGCCAACGCTGGGTTCGGTGGAATTGTAGCAGCAATTGACTATTTTGGCATCGGAAAGCCAGAAGAACGCTTCGGAATAGTCGCGCATACGAGCCTTTGACTGCAAATCGGCCAAGCGGAACTTCTTTTCGTGTTTTTGCAGTTGACCGGGAATTTCTTCAAAGATGGCCGCAACCCTCGTTTCCTGAAGGTCAGCATACTTTTGGATATCGTTGCGATAGATGGCCAATATGTCACGCTTTACCTCGTCGACCCTGTCGAAATCGTGTGTACGGAAATACGTTTCTACGGCCTGCGGCATACCTCCTACTATCAGATATTGCCGGAAGGCGTCCATTGCACGACGGTGAAACGCTCCCATAGGGCTTTGCTTCTGAAACTTTTGGGCAATGAAGGGCATGAGCATTTCGTCGCCCATGGCCCAGAGAAATTCTTCAAAGTCCATCGGAAACATTTCTATGGCATGCTCTTCAGAAGGTATCATAATGTCCTTCACATTCTTTTTGATTGAAACCAAGGAGCCGGTTTCGATATAGTCGAACCTACGGTCGGCTACCAAATGCTTGATGGCCGAACGGGCACGAGGACAAAACTGCACTTCGTCAAATATGATGAGCGACTTGGCCTCCTCGTCTTTTTCTGTACGGGGTGTCAGTTTCTTCTTTCCGTAAAGCTGAAGGTTTGAAAGAAGCATATCCAAATCGTCAAGATAGAGGTCGAAAAGCTCCATTACTATGGGACTGACCCGGCTAAAGTCAATCAAAAGATAAGACTCATATTCTTGACGGGCAAAAGCTTCCACAATGTAACTTTTACCAATGCGTCGGGCGCCTTCAATCAGAAGTGCCACTTCGCCTCTCCTATCTCGCTTCCAATCAAGCAGTTGTTGATATATTCGTCGCTTCATATTCAATCCGTTTGCACGTTTCTGAGGTTTTTTACAAGGCAAATTTACACCTTTCTGAGGTTTTTGAAGTGCCTTTTTTGCACGTTTCTGAGGTTTTTGGCGGTTTCGGCTTGTTTTGAACCGACATCTTACGGCGTTTTTGCGTGGTCGGGCCAACGGAAAATGGCGCATGAAAAATTCATGGCCAAGTCATGGGCATTCATGTTTTTCTTTTTCACACGAATGACCGTGAATTGGCCATGAATTGTACATGAATTATAAGCGCATGCGAGCTCGGGAGAGCTCGCCCCCATAGTTCGCGCAAGCGAAGTCGGGAGACTTCGCCCCCATAGAGACCTCGCCCCCCATAGTTCGCGCAAGCGAAGTCGGGAGACTTCGCCTCTATAGAGAGATCGCCCGCATGGAGGGCGGCGGCTATTTCTCTTCGGGCAAATTGAGGCCGTCCATGGCGGAACGGGCGGCAAGGACGAAGAGAATGGCGAAGCACATGCGCCAGCCGGCTCCGTAGGCGAAGGGGAGGAGCACGGCGAGGGCGGTGAGCTGGGCGTAGAAAAACTTCACGGCGCGCTCGGACGTGATGCGGCAGCCGAGGAGAAACGAATAGGCCTTGGCGGCAAGGGCGAAGAGGCGGTGGCGGGAGAGCCAAAGGGTGAGGGCCTGAAACAGTGCGGCGAGGGAAACGTTGGTTGCGCCTGCGGTGCGGAGGAGGGTGTCGTTCTTCATCATGATCTTTGCGGTGTTTGTGGGTTTGCTGTTGTAAGTGGTTTGAAACGGGGTGAACACGGAGGGAACGCGGGCGGCTTCGGCAACAGATGCGGCAAAGCTCGCTGCGAACGCCTTGTTCGTGGTTCACGGTGCAAAGAACGAGATAAATCGTGACAGACTACGACATCGCCATGTCTGATATGGTTAATCTTTCTTTACGGCAGTGCATTTTTTTGCTGAAAAGCGGCTTTTCGGCGCTCATAGCGGCGGATGGCGGCCTCAGCTTGCTTGTCGGAGACGGGTCGGAACGCTGCGCCGAGGGCGCGTGCGAAGACCTGCGAGAGCTTGGCGTAGCCGCGGCCCTGGAGGTAGTGGTTTGAGAAATAGAGGGGATTGGCGGTGCCGTCTTTTTCGAGTTCGGTGTAGGAGCCTTCTTCATAGCTCACGCCTTCGAGGCTGTCGGCAAGGGCTGAGAGGACGGCATTGTAGGGCCGGGTGTAAAGCGTGTTGACTTCGGCGGAGGGAGAGGGATAGACGGCGAAGAGTTTGATGGCGGAGGTGGGGACGAGGGCGCGCAGGGAGCGGAGAAAGGCGGTGTAGGCGGTGCGGAATTCGCTGACATCCATTCGCGAGTTGGCCTCTTTGTAGCCTAAGGTGACGCAGACGGTCTGCGGAGCCTCGTTGTCGGCGCGTCCGCAAAAGACGGAAGGGAGCATGGCTTGCATAGCTGCGATGCCGACGGCCTGATAGCCCCAGCTTCCGCCGCGCTGCTTCACGCGGGGGGAGTGGAGAAGTTCGTGCCAGTCGTTGCCGTCGTCGCCGAGGACGACGATGTCGGTGGAGCGGATGGGCAGTGCGGCAAAACTGGTGCAGCGCATGGCATCGGTGGCGCCGAGACCGGGAGAGTGACGGTCGGTAGCGGTGTCGGGATAGACGCAGCGGGCGTCGGCGCTGACGTAGGGTGCTATTTTTCGGCACCACGTGCGGTAGCCTTCCATGGTGAGGTGTGTGCCGTCGTACGAGATGGTTTTGTCGGCTATGCCGCGGAGGTCGTCGTAGAGGTCGATGTAGGTGACGGAGGGAAATTCGCTGCAAATCTTCTTCAGGCTGTCGTTGGCTATGGGCACGTGGCCGACGTTCTTCACGCCGGAGGGGTTGGTGGTGCAGGGGAGGATGCTCTGGAGGTAGACTTTGGTGCGCGGACTTTCGGCGGTGCAGCGGCGGAGTGCCTCGCGAACGTTGCGGGCCACGTGGGCGGGGGTGTTCATGCCGGGCGTACCGAGGTCGTTGGTGCCCATCATGAGGAAAAGCTTGGCGGGACGGCCTGCGAGCACGGTTTCGAGGTGGTCGAGCATGATGGGTGTTTCGGCACCGTTTACTCCGCGGTTCACGATGTGGGGATTGCCGAAGGCTTCCCACCATTCGTGCATGTTGGTGATGCTGTTGCCGAAGAAGACGACGGACTGGCGGTCAACGGGATGTACCTTGAAGCCGTCGTAGCGGTGGAGGCGGAAGGGTACGCCTTGGGCAATGGCCGTGGCGGCGGTGAGGAAGAGGGTGAGGAGGAGGGGGAGTTTGGGCATGGGAGGGGGAAATTTGGTGGGATAAGCTTAAAACTATTTTATTGCCGTGTAGAGCGCGACGTTTCAAACGTCGCCTCCATGGAAGGCGAAGCCGCGCAAGCGAAGTCAGGAGACTTCGCCCCCATCGTTCGCCCCCATCGTTCGCCCCCATAGACGAAGCCCCCGCAACCTTTGTCGGCTTGCGGGGGCTTCCTTTGCTTATGGGTTTGCGGCGTGCGCTATCCGCACATGAAGAGTATGATGGCCTGGGCGAAGAGGATGCGCAGGAACATGGTCAAGGGGTAGACGGTGGAGTAGCCCACGGAGGGAGCGTCGTTGTTGGCCGTCTGGTTGGCGTAGCCGAGTGCGGGAGGGTCGGTGTTCGAACCGGCTATGATGCCCATCAGCGTGAAGTAGTTCATCTTGTAGTAGAACCTGCCGACGGCGCCCATGATGAGGATGGGCACGACGGTGACCACGAAGCCCACCCACACGTAGGTGAGTCCGTCGCCCTGCACCACGGTGTCCCAGAAGTTGCTTCCGGCCTTTATGCCGACGGCGGCGAGGAAGAGGATAAGGCCTATCTCGCGCAGAAGGAGGTTGGCGGAGGTGGTGGTGTAGGTGACAAGGTGGAACTTGTAGCCGTAGGCACCGGCGAGGATGGCAATGATGAGCGGACCGCCGGCGAGACCGAGCTTGAGCGGGGTGCTCATGCCGGGAATCTGGAAGGGTATGCTACCGAAGATGATGCCGATGAGAATGCCGAGGAAGATGGCGCCCACGTTGGGGTGGTCGAGGCGCTTTACGGAGTTGCCGAGGAGGCGTTCCACGCGGTTCACGTTGTCTTCGGGGCCGGCTACCATGAGGCGGTCGCCGATTTGTATGCGGAGCGAGCGGTCGGCAAAGAGGTTCATGCCCTGACGGGTGATACGCGTCACGTTCACGCCGTACATGGAACTGAAGTGCATTTCGCCGAACGTTTTGCCGTTCACTTCGGCCTGCGTCACGAGAATGCGCTTCGACACGATGGGTGCGTTCGAAACGGTCCAGTCTATCTCCACTTCCTTGCCGACGAAGGCTATGGCGGCTTCGGCGTCGTCCTGTGCGCAGACGGCGTTCATTTCGTCGCCGACGTGGAGGACGGTGTCCTTGGTGGGGGAAATCACTTCGCCCTGGTGCATGTAGTGGGTGCAGATGAAGGTACGGCCGAGAAACTGCGTGAGCTGTGCGAACGACTTGCCCTCGAGCGCCACGTTTTCCACACGCAAGGAGAGATGGTGGGGTTTAGCGTGGGGGTTGTCCTCCTGCTGCTCGCGTATCTTCTCTTCCTCGTTGTCGAGCTTGATGCGGCAGATGTAGCGGAGGGCGATGGTGGCGCCGATGATGCCGAGCACGCCGAGCGGATAGGCGCAGGCGTAACCCGAGGCGATGTTCTGACCGCCCATGTCGATGCCGAGCGTGTTGATGGCTTCCTGCGCGGCACCGAGACCGGGTGTGTTGGTCACGGCACCGTAGAGCACACCGACGGCCATGGGAAGGCTGGTGGGGTTGCTGGTGTCGAACACGAGGTAGTAGAGGCCGAGCAGCGTGATGACGTTGAGCAGCACGATGCCTACGGCCATGATGTTCATCTGTACGCCGTCTTTCTTAAACGACTGGAAGAAGCTCGGACCTACCTGCAGACCTATGCAGTAGACGAAGAGGATGAGTCCGAAGTCCTGGATGAAGTTGAGCACCTTGGCCGGACAGGCATATCCGCCGTCGGCATCGGCAATGCCCAAGTGGGTGTAGATGTGTCCCACGACGATGCCGGCGAAGAGCACGAAGGTCACGCCGAGCGAGACGCTGCCGAACTTTATCTTGCCCAGCACAACGCCCACGGCGATGACGAGCGAGAAGAGTAGCACGATGTGCGCCACCGAGTCGGTCGTGGTGAAAAGCGATTGTATCCAATCCATAGAATAGATATGTAAAGATTTTGAGTATTCCGGTGGGGAACGGGGGCAGCGCCAAGGTTAATGCTTGTTCCTAATATATAATAAGGAGTGGATGCGCTGCTGCAAGCGGTTTTTCATGCGCTTTGAGGGGAACGGGTGTTTAGGGATGTTCCCCCGCAACTTGGCGCAAATGTAATCATAATATTTTACACACTCGGAAAGTTCATAAAAATAAGTTGGGGAAACGGGGTTCGTAAGCAGGTTGACCCATTTGATGTACCGTTTTTGTAAAAAAAATGGAGCGTCCAGTTAGGCTGGGGACGGGCTGAAAGCCCAGCACAACATAGCCCAGGGCAAGCGAAGCAACACCCTGGGTTATGATATCCCAAATGTATTTGCGCCCTGAAGGGGCAGCATAATGTCTATGTCGGATAAATTGCAGCGCACGTGTAGCCATGGTGTTGCCCCTTCAGGGCGCACAATCAGGG